>JACKNC010000001.1:2422500-2722500 GCA_024235095.1 Gammaproteobacteria bacterium | reverse complement strand
GTCTTAAAAGGAGGAAGATCATGCAAAAACGCACTTTAGGCCATCGTGGACTGGAAGTTTCCGCACTGGGACTTGGATGTATGGGCCTGAATTTCGGTTATGGATCGGGTATCAGCAAGGAGGAGTCGATCAAGCTCATCCGCCATGCTTTTGATTTAGGCGTGACGTTCTTCGACACAGCAGAGACGTACGGCCCCTTCACCAATGAAGAAATTGTGGGTGAGGCGCTCCAACCAATCCGCGATCAAGTCGTGATCGCGACCAAATTTGGTTTTCAGGAGGGCGTAGCAACCCAAGGGCTGGACAGCCGCCCGGAACGCATCCGGCAGGTCGCTGAAGCATCCTTGAAACGTCTGCGCACTGACCGGATCGACCTATTTTACCAGCACCGCGTCGATCCGTCCGTACCGATGGAAGAGGTGGCCGGAGCGGTGAAAGACCTCATCGCGGAAGGCAAAGTCCGGCATTTCGGCCTATCGGAAGCCAGTGTACCGAGTATCTGCAAAGCGCACGCCGTACAGCCGGTCACCGCCCTGCAAAGCGAATATTCGCTGTTCTGGCGTGAACCGGAACAAGAGATCCTGCCGACCCTGGACGCATTGGGCATTGGCTTCGTGCCATTCGCCCCCCTGGGCAGAGGCTTTTTGACGGGCAAGATCGACGAGAGCACCGCCTTTGCGGACAACGACATGCGCAAGAGCGTGCCGCGCTTTACGGAAGAAAACCGCAAGGCCAATCACGCGCTGGTTACTCTGATTAGCGGTATCGCCCAGGAAAAGAAAGCCACGCCCGCGCAGGTCGCCCTAGCCTGGTTGCTTGCGCAAAAGCCGTGGATCGTCCCGATCCCTGGCACGACCAAAACATCCCGGTTGGAGGAAAATCTTGGCGGCACAGCGCTGGAACTAACGCCGACCGACCTGGCGAACATCGAGCGGGCCACCTCGGAAATGACTCTTCACGGCGACCGTTACTCGCCGGCGATGCAAAGATACGTTGATAACCAATGATAGAACCGGATGGAGCGATTAAGATGATGAAAACCCTTGGATACGCCACACATTCCCCTACCGGCACGTTGAAACCGTTCACGTTCGAACGCCGTGAACCGCGACCCGAAGACGTCGTCATCGACATTCTGTATTGCGGGATCTGCCACTCGGACATTCACTCGGCTCGCAACGAATGGGGCTGGACGCAATACCCGTTCGTACCCGGCCATGAAATCGTTGGCCGGGTACGCACTGTGGGTGGCAACGTCAACCGATTCAAGCCCGGCGATTTGGTGGGGGTCGGTTGCTTGGTCGATAGCTGCCGCCATTGCGAAGCCTGCGAGGATGGGCTGGAACAATATTGTGATAATGGCTTTACCGGAACCTATGGCGGCGAAGATAAAATCGGCGGCACGCCCCACCCCTTCACCTTCGGCGGCTATTCCGACCAGATCACGGTCGATGAACGCTTCGTGCTGCGCATTCCCGAAAATCTCGATCCGGCTGCCGCCGCGCCCTTGCTCTGCGCCGGCATCACTACCTATTCCCCGCTGCGCCATTGGAAGGTGGGGCCGAGCCAGAAAGTTGGGATCATCGGCCTAGGCGGTCTGGGTCATATGGGCGTCAAATTCGCCCATGCCATGGGCGCCCATGTGGCGATGATCACCACCTCGCCCGAAAAAGGCGCAGACGCGCAAAAGCTTGGCGCGGATGAAGTCCTGCTGTCCACCGACGAGGCGGCGATGCAGGCGGCGCAAAATAGCTTCGACTTCCTGCTCAACACCATTCCCGTCGGCCATGACATCGACCCTTATATGGCTCTGCTGAAACGCGACGCGACCATGGTCATCGTCGGCGCGGTCGAAGCGCTCACCAGAGTAGACGGCATTCCCTTCATCTTCCGCCGCCGCTCGCTAGCCGGATCGTTGATCGGCGGATTGCCGGAAACACAAGAAATGCTGGATTTCTGCGGGGAGCGCAACATCACCTGCGATATCGAAACCATCGTAATCAAGAACGTCAACACGGCTTACGACCGCACCGTCAAAGGTGATGTGAAATACCGCTTTGTCATCGATATGGCCTCACTCAAACAAGACGCCGTATAAGTGACCCAAGGCATCAGGACTTTCGCTTCACACTACATGTACCGTTGTTCTTGCCAGTAAATCCACTATATACGGTGGTATGGAGCCATCCAAGCGAAAGTCCTGGGCATTAAGAAAGTGAAGCCGTCCATGCCACACAGTATCGCCCTACAGCGCATCTCTATCCTCGCGATCATCCCGGTGAGCTACCTGATGATCATCCTGAATATTTCGATCATGATTACGGCGCTGCCGAAAATCCAGGAGTATGCATTCACCTCCCCCCTTTGAAAAAGGGGGGCCGGGGGGATTTCGCACAGGCGACGGGGCCAAAATCCCCCCCTCACCCCCCTTTGCCAAAGGGGGGACTGAACGGTTACATCCAGGATACGCTCGGCTTTTCGGATGAATCATCCTATTTGATGCCATGAGAACGATTGGAAATCATGCTTCAGCCCAATAAAAACCTAGTGTCTTTTGCAATGGCCGGGGATAACGAATATCCACCGGACAGCGGAGATTTGAAAAAACTGGCCGACTTGATTGCCCAATTCGCACCGCATGACGGACGCTTCCAGCTATTAGGTTACGGCCTGCATGTGGTCAAGGAGACGAAAACGACCGCTGAAACGACGCGTACCATGAGTCAGCCGGGTATGTGCATCGTGGCCCAAGGCGCGAAGCGCGTTTCGCTGGCACACCACTCCTTCGAATACAACGAATCCCGTATGGTGGTTTATGCGGCCGAAGTGCCGGTCGGCGCCAGCATCGTCAAGGCCAGCTCAGAAGAACCCTTCCTTTGTCTTGTCGTACCTCTTGATCCTCAGAAACTGATCGAATTGATTTTGAAAATCTTTCCACAAGGAGTACCCAAAACGCTGGACACCCAGGCGATTTATGTCGGTAACAGCAATCCAAAAATCGTGACCGCTGCCATCCGGATCATGAGTCTGATCTTACAGCAAGAAGAAGCCGATCTTCTGGTGCCTCTGGTCATTGATGAAATTCTCATCCGTTTACTACGAAGCCCAGCGGGTCCTTCTATCGCACAGATCGGCATTACGGATTCCCATGCGCAAAAGGTGTCAAAGGCTATTTCGTGGCTTAAGGAAAACTATGCTACACCCATCAAAATTGAAGAACTGGCCGCCATTTCAAGGATGAGTCCCTCTTCCTTTTACAGCCATTTTAAATCGCTGACCTCCATGAGTCCGCTGCAATTCCAAAAAACACTGAGATTGCAGGAAGCACGCAATTTAATCATGACGCGAAGAGTGGGTGTCAGCAGCGCAGGTTTTCAGGTGGGTTACGCCAGTCTCTCGCAATTTAGCCGCGAATACAGCCGTCTGTTCGGCTGCTCCCCGAGTAAAGATATTGCACAATTACGGAGTGCCTGAAAAAGATCTAATGCGCCGTCAAGCTCTGGAGGGCCTGATTCTCCGCAGCTTGCTGTGTTATGAATCAGGTATTTATCTTTATTGAAAAAAATACCGCCCGGGCCGAATGGCCCGGGCGGCGGGACAACGCTGCAACGACGAACGGGACACAATCCCCCGTTTGCCGCGAGTCGCTTACTCGAACTCGACGATCGCCTGATCGACCGCTAGGCTGTCGCCGGGCGCCGCGAGAATCTTGGCGACCTTGGCGTCGTGATCGGCGCGCAACACATTCTCCATCTTCATCGCCTCGATCACCGCCAGGTCCTCACCCGCTTTAACTTCCTGACCGATCTCGACATTGAGCTTGGTCAGCAACCCCGGCATCGGCGATAGCAGGTATTTCGACATATCCGGCGCTTCCTTGATCGGCATCAGGGCCTGCAATTCCGCCACGTACGGTGACCTGACCATCATGTCGGCTTGTGAACCCCAGTGGAACAGCCGGTAAATCATGTCGCGACGCTCGACCTGGATGCAGATTTCCGTGCCATTCAACGTCCCCTTGAACAAGGGATAACCGAATTGCCAGTCGCTGCGCACCTGATAGCTTTCGCCCATGTAGGTCACATCGTAGCCGCCGTCGGCAGGGTCGATATGCACCGGGTGCTGTTCGCCGCCCATCATTACGACCCAGTCATTCTTGACCACTCGCTCGTGGCCCAGCAGTTGACCACTGATTTTGGCGGCGCGATCCATATACCGGCGATGCAGGAAGGCGGCAACCGAAATCAGCAGCGCCGGATCGTCATGCGGCACATCGGAGGCATGGAAGCCCTGCGGGTATTCCTCGGCGATCATGTTGGTGCTGATGCGCCCGGTCATGAACCGGGTATGCACCATCAGCGCCGCTAGGAAGCTGATATTATGCTGGACGCCGCGAATGAAAAATTCGTTCAGGGCGTCGCGCATGTGGGCGATGGCGCGGTCGCGGGTCGATCCGTAGGTGATGAGCTTGGCGATCATCGGATCGTAGTACATCGAGACTTCGCTGCCTTCGTAAATGCCGGTATCGACCCGCACCACCTCGGTTTCCTTAGGCGGCAGGTATTTGACCAACCGGCCAATGGAAGGCAGGAAATTGCGGAACGGATCCTCGGCGTACACGCGCGCTTCGATGGCCCAGCCCTTGAGCCGCACATCGTCCTGGGTGAAACTCAGCTTCTCTCCGGCGGCCACGCGGATCATCTGCTCGACCAGGTCGAGGCCGGTCACGTATTCCGTGACCGGATGTTCGACCTGCAAACGGGTGTTCATTTCCAGGAAGTAGAAGTTGCGCTTGGCGTCGACGATGAACTCCACCGTACCCGCCGACTGATAATCCACCGCCTGGGACAGCGCCACGGCTTGCTCGCCCATCGCCCGGCGGGTCTTCTCATCCAGGAACGGCGAAGGCGCTTCTTCGATCACCTTCTGATGGCGACGTTGTAGGGAACATTCACGCTCGCCCAGATAAACAATATTGCCGAAGCTGTCGCCGAGCACCTGGATTTCAATATGGCGCGGCTCCTCGATGTATTTCTCGACAAACACCCGGTCGTCGCCGAAGGAGGAGCGCGCTTCGTTGGTAGCGCGTTCAAAACCATCCCGGCACTCGGCGTCGTTCCAGGCGATGCGCATACCCTTGCCGCCGCCGCCAGCGCTGGCCTTGAGCATCACTGGATAACCAATGTCGCGCGCAATCTCCACCGCCTGGTCAGCGTCCTTAATGATTTCGGTATACCCCGGCACGGTGCTGACGCCCGCTTCCTTGGCCAGCTTTTTGGAGGTGATCTTGTCGCCCATGGCGTCGATGGCGCGCACCTTGGGGCCGATGAACACGATGCCTTCCTTTTCCAGCGCTTCGCAGAACGCGGGCCGCTCGGATAGGAAGCCATAACCGGGATGGACCGCTTCCGCGCCGGTATCCTTACAGGCCTGGAGGATGCGCTCCATGACCAGATAGCTCTGTGCGGTCGGCGGCGGGCCAATCAGCACGGCTTCGTCGGCCATTTCCACATGTAGCGCGTCCCGATCGGCCTCGGAGTAAACGGCCACGGTTTTTATGCCCATTTTGCGGGCGGTCTTGATCACACGGCAGGCGATTTCGCCGCGGTTGGCGATGAGAATTTTTTTAAACATGGATCGCTTCCCTCTTTACAGCGGAATGTTGCCGTGCTTGCGCCACGGATTTTCGAGTTCCTTGTCCCGCAACATAGCCAGCGAGCGGCAAATGCGCTTACGGGTGCCGTGCGGCATGATGACGTCATCGATAAAGCCGCGATGGCCGGCAATGAACGGGTTAGCGAATTTTCTGCGGTATTCTTCGGTGCGGGCTTCGATCTTGGCCAGATCGCCGATATCTTGGCGGAAAATGATTTCCACCGCACCTTTGGGACCCATGACCGCGATTTCGGCAGTCGGCCAGGCGAAGTTGACATCGCCGCGCAGATGCTTGGAACTCATTACGTCGTATGCGCCGCCATAAGCTTTACGGGTAATGATGGTGACCTTGGGCACCGTGCATTCGGCGTAGGCGTAGAGCAACTTGGCGCCGTGCTTGATAATGCCGCCGTACTCCTGCGATGTACCTGGCATGAAGCCGGGCACGTCGACGAAGGTAATGATGGGAATGTTGAAGGCATCGCAGAAGCGCACGAAACGAGCGGCCTTGATTGAGGACTTGATGTCCAAACAGCCGGCCAGCACCATCGGCTGGTTAGCGACGATGCCGACGGGCCAACCATCCATACGCGCCAGACCAACGATGATGTTTTTTGCGTTGTCCGGCTGAATTTCGAAGAAGTCGACATCATCCACAATCTTCAGGATCAGCTCTTTGATATCATAGGGCTTGTTAGGATTGTCAGGAACCAGCGTATCCAGCGAATAGTCCAGCCGGTCCGCTGGGTCGGGGGTCGGGCGGAATGGCGGCTTTTCCTTGTTGTTCGCCGGCAGGAAATTAATAAAGCGGCGCAGCATCAACAGCGCTTCGATGTCGTTCTCGAACGCCCGATCGCATACGCCGGACTTGACCGAGTGTGTCATAGCGCCGCCCAGTTCTTCAGCAGTCACTTCCTCGTGAGTGACGGTTTTGACCACTTCGGGACCGGTCACAAACATATACGAGGTATCCTTGACCATAAAGATAAAGTCGGTCATGGCCGGGGAATACACTGCGCCGCCGGCGCAAGGCCCCATAATCATGGAAATTTGCGGAATGACTCCGGAGGCCATGACGTTGCGCTGGAACACGTTGGCGTAACCGGCTAGCGAATCCACTCCTTCCTGGATGCGGGCGCCGCCAGAGTCGTTCAGGCCGATGACCGGCGCGCCGACCTTGATGGCGTGATCCATGATCTTGCAGATTTTTTCGGCGTGAGGTTCGGACAGCGAACCGCCAAACACCGTGAAATCCTGGCTGAATACGAAGACGATCCGACCATTGACCGTACCGTAACCGGTGACTACCCCATCGCCGGGAATGGAGGTATCGGCCATGCCGAAGTCGGCGCAGCGATGCTCGACGAACATGTCCCATTCTTCAAAACTGCCCGGATCGAGCAGTACTTCGATGCGCTCGCGGGCGCTGAGTTTGCCCCGCTTATGCTGCGCGTCAATGCGGCGCTGACCCCCGCCCAGACGGGCGCCGGCGCGCTTTTCTTCTAATTGATGAATAATGTCATGCATGAACGCTCTCTCCTTACTGATATCGGACGCCGCGGCTGAACCAGCGGCGACGGGAGCTTGAAGGCCCGCCCGGATGAGGGGGCAAGCCGGGTGAAAACCGGGTGACGTTTTGGAAGGGGATAACCAGGATTTTGATATTTTTCATATTTTTTATTCAGATAGACGGCAGGCGAGATTGCAAACCGTGAAAATCAGTTTCGCCGATTATAATAAGGTTTTTAGGCGATCAACGCTATGCGCCCCTGGATATTTTCACTCAGCCAAGCGCTCATCGAATCCGATTCCAGCATTAGTCCGGTTCTGAATTGTTAAAGACTATAATGATCGCTTGTCTTCTTTCCCCAATCCTGTCATTCCATATTGGAAATCGGATCCATTCAGGAGCAACTTACTGTTTCTGTTTATTAAATATGAAACATGATGCCTGAAACCTCTATATATGCCCGCCCTACTACACTTTCGAGGCGCGATGAACATTCCGCAGAATAGCCTGGTGCTGTACAAGAACGGTCCAGCCCGAGTCGCCGAACTCGGCGACAAGCTGGATATCCAGCTGGAAGATGGCCGATCACTGCGGGTCCGACCCAAGGATGTTCTGTTGCTGCATCCAGGTCCCGTGCGTAACCTGAGTG
Organism: Gammaproteobacteria bacterium; assembly: GCA_024235095.1. Classification (NCBI taxonomy): domain Bacteria; kingdom Pseudomonadati; phylum Pseudomonadota; class Gammaproteobacteria; species Gammaproteobacteria bacterium. The sequence goes on along the minus strand of JACKNC010000001.1, from coordinate 2,714,686 downwards.
AATTAGCGATGTCGGCTGGCGAGGTCGAAGCGGCTTGCGAGTTGCTCGATGGTGGTCAGACGACTTTGCCGGAACTGGCGGAATTGATTTATGGCGCTTACACTCCGGCCTCGGCCTGGTCGGTCTGGCGGCTGGTGGATGAAGGATTATATTTTCAGGGTACGCCGGAGGCGATCAATGTCCGGCCTCTGACGGAAGTCGAGCAGGAACGGGCGATTCGGGAAGCGAAAGCCGCTGAACGGGAAGCATGGAATGGCTTTTTACAGCGGGCGCGAGCGGGTTGCTGTAGTCCAGAGGACGCTGCTTATTTACAGGAAATCGAGGAAGTAGCCTGGGGGCAACGTGAGCAAAGCCGGGTCTTGCAAGCGCTCGATTGCCAACAGAATCCCGGCAGCGCCCATGCCCTGCTTTTACGGCTGAATCACTGGAGCGAGTCGATCAATCCCTGGCCGCGCCGGATCGGCGCCGTTCTGGAGCCGCCCGCTATTTCCTTGCCTGATCCACCGCATGAATCGCGCCTGGATTTAACGGGATTACCTGCTTTCGCCATTGACGATGAAGGGAATCGCGATCCTGATGATGCATTGAGTCTGGATGGCAACCGCTTATGGGTGCATGTCGCTGACGCTACGGTGCTGGCGCCGCCGAACAGTCCTGCGGATGAAGAGGCGCGCGCGCGCGGCGCAACCTTGTATTTGCCGGAAATGACGATTCCCATGCTGCCAACGGCGGCGATTGAACAGTTAGGGTTGGGACTGGCCGAAATTTCGCCAGCACTGTCTTTTGGTCTGAATCTCGATCCGGAAGGCAAGGTCACTGACGTGGAGATCACGCCGACCTGGGTGCGCGTCCAGCGGGTGAGTTATCAGGAGGTCGAGCGGCGACTGGACGAGGAGCCGTTTCGCACCCTGCATGAACTGGCTCAGCGGCATCGGCATCGTCGCCAGGCTAATGGAGCTATCTTTATTGACCTGCCGGAAGTGAAAATCACCGTGTCCGATGGGCGGGTGAGAGTGGAGCCGCTGACCCGCTTGCGGAGCCGCTTGCTGGTCGCCGAGGCTATGTTGATGGCCGGGGAGGCGGCGGCCCGCTTTGCCCTGGAGCGTGCACTGCCGTTTCCATTCACGACTCAGGATATCGTAGCCGATGTGGCGGAGCGTGAACCGTCCAGCCTGGCGGCGATGCATACCCTCCGCCGTAGCCTGCGACCCCGTCAGTACAGCAGTCAGCCGGGTCCGCATGGCGGGTTAGGGCTGGAGGTTTACGCCCAGGTGACCAGCCCGTTGCGCCGTTATCTGGATCTGGTGGCGCATCAACAGTTGCGCGCCTTTCTACGCGATGACGAGTTGTTGGACGCTCAGGCGATTGTGGCGCGGGTTGGCGCGGCGGAACTGGCTGCGCAAGGCGTGCGCCGGGCTGAACGATTGTCCCGCGAACACTGGACCCTGGCCTATTTGCAACAACATCCGGGTTGGAAGGGTGAAGGGGTGCTGATGGAAAAGCGGGCGCCTCGGGGTTCGGTGCTGATTCCGCCGTTGGCGCTGGAGGCGCGCGTGAAAGTCGGCGAGAACATTGCGCTGGATAGCGTATTGCCGTTGCGGTTGACCGGCGTGGATTTACCGGCGCGCGAGGCGTATTTCCGGGTGGGTTGAGTCAGGCATCCCGATTGCCATAAATCCGCGCAATCGCCAGCGTAGCATCCACATTCTTCTGCTTGGGGATGAGCAATTCCGCCGGAAAATCGTGCCTGACCAGGCGTTCAGCGCAGGCCAGCGCCGCTGCTTCCGCAACGCCATAACAGCCGGTTTCCCGGAACACGATCTCGGATTTGCGACTAAGCCGGTCGCTGTATTCGTTGAGCGTCACCGCCGGATAGAAGTTGATCGGTAAGCCCAGTTCTGTTGCCAAAGCGTGCAGTCCGGTTTCATTCTGTTTCAGCTCAATGCTGGCCAGGGCGGATAAATGGCTGCGCTGCAAACCGTGACGGATCAGAGTCTCATCCAGCAACGCCAGCAGCGTTTCCAGAGGACAGCCGCGATTGCAACCGAGACCCGCGGTTAGCAAAGGTTGCGTGTAGCGTTGCGCGCCGGTGATCACTGCCTGCGCACCCAGGAATTCAGCGATCTGCCGCGCCCACTCATTGGCGCCGCCTTCATGACCGGACAGGATTGGCACAACAAACCGCCCATGTTCGTCCAGCACGAGCACCGCCGGGTCCTGATATTTGTCCCGCAATACAGGTCCCAGGGTGCGCACCGCGATACCGACCGCACACAGCAGGATCAGCCGGTGACCGGCCAGGAACCGGGCGCGCACCACATCCTGAAACGGTTGGGGCCGATACGAATGCTCGGCGTCCGGCATTAACATCAGTAATCGTTCCGCCAGCGCCCGGCCCGGTTCGGTCAGGCTGATCAGGGTAACGGGGCGCATGGTTAATCCCGCCTTATGTTAAATCAATCTCGGCTGGCGGTATTATCAGAGATTTTAAATCAGGTAAATTATAGTTGACTTTATCTTCTGTAATTGTAATTAATTTTCTTTTAACAAGCTCATCCATAAGGCTTGAAAGATCAGTATCAGATAGCTTATTTATAAATAAAGAACTGAGAGTTCCTAATAAGGTTTTGTAGGTTCTTGGTTTTGACGATTTTCTTTTAATTAAGTTATCTATAATAGCTTCTATTTTTTCTTCAATTGTATTAGAATTTGAAATCTTTATTAGTGGAATGTCAGATATATCTTTCTCTCTTTGCACAAATATCTTTTTCGATTTTAGATGTTTTATTAGAGGATCAAATCCTGTATCTTTTGATATTATATGAAAATATCCACTTGGATCTTCAGTTGCTAACTGACCAATATAAAATGCAATATGAAAATCAAGAGCATTTGGCCCAGAACCTTCAATCTTAATATATTCGGCATCCGAACCAAAAGACTGAAGACATAATGCAACATCTAATGATATTTTATTTTGATTATTACCAATAAATAACTTTATTTTAAACGGCCCTCCCTTTAATAACTCTAAATTTTTTGGTTGGGTATTTTCAAAATCGATAAGGATATAATTTGTTTTCAATTTTTACACCTCAAATTATATTGGCTCAATATGGATTCCAGGCTGTTGAAGATGGCTCGCCCTGCCAAGGGACAGGAGCTACACTGAAGAGGTTTTGAACCGCCGCGCTCCAGGTTTCCCGTCGATGATCAACCTTCAGAATCTACTGGACGATGTCCGGTGTTACGAAACGGTCCGCCAACTGCGCTGGCCCGATGGGGTTCACTGCCCCCATTGTGGGGCGGCGAACGTGACGAAGCAGGGTCACGACACGACCCAACCGGCGCGACAGAAATATCGGTGTGCCGGGTGCCATCGCTCTTTTGACGATCTAACCGGGACGGTGTTGGCCGGCCACCACCCGCCGTTACGAATTTGGATATTATGTTTATATTTTATGGGGTTGAACTTGTCTAATGCCCAGATTGCCCAAGAGTTGGCGTTGAATCCGGACGACGTGCAGCGGATGACCGAGCAACTGCGCCAAGGTATCGTCGCCCGCCAACCCGAACCCACCTTGGCGGGGGAAGTGGAATGCGACGAGGTCTATATGGTGGCCGGGCATAAAGGGCATCCGGACGCGGTGAAAAAAAAGGCCGCCGCGGGCGGCGTCGCCGGCTGAAGGGGGCACGGGGTCGAGGCACCCTGGAGCAGGAAAAGCCGCCGATTCTCGGCATGATTGAGCGCGGCGGCGCGGTGGTCGTCCGGATGCTGGATAATGTCCAGCAAGCGACCATCCAACCGCTCCTTCAGACTTTCATCGCCCCGGGAACCCGGGTGTATACCGATGAATATGCAATCTATAACCCATTGAAGGATTGGGGCTTTGATCATCATACGGTGTGTCACAGCCGGGGTGAATACGCCCGCGACGACGATGGCGATGGCTTCCATGAGATTCATGTCAATACTGCTGAGGGTTTCTGGTCCCTGTTGCGTTCCTGGTTGCGACCCCATCGAGGAATTTCGCAAGAAAAGCTGCCGCTCTACCTGGGCTTCTTTCAGTTCGTGCATAACGTCCGCATTCGGGGCAAAGGCTTGCTCAGACCTCTCTTGGAACTGCTGGTCGCCTAACAACACCAACTGACTGGAATCCATATTGAGCCATTATATTTTGATCAAATACCATCTACTGATTCTTAGTTCTTATAGCCAGAAACAACGCAAAATAAGGCCCTGGCGTGTTAGGAATCTCCTCGAAACGTCTAACAATGCGCTCCGCTGGCCGGCTGGCCTGTTCGATGTACAGAGTATCTGCGGTGCGACCGGTTTCCCGCAGCAGCTCCAGCAACCGGGGTCGATGCCGACCGGGTTTAAGAATCGCCACGCTGTCGCTGTTCAGTAGAGTTTGCCGGATGACCTCATCGCCGGCGGTGGCCGGAATCACGGTTAACCGTTGTTCACCGGTGATCAATGGGATCGCAGCGGCGGCGGCGCTGGCGCTGACCGAATTAATGCCGGGAATAACCACGCAGGGAAAGCGCTCGCCGAGGCGGTGCAACAGATAGCTGAAGCTGCCATAGAACAATGGATCGCCTTCGCAGAGAATCGCTACATCATGGCCAGCGCTCAGTTCGTCAGCAATGACAATAGCCGCTTCGTCGTAACCCTGATTGACCGGGCCGCGATCCAGCATACAGGGCATGGTAATCGGAATTTCCCGTTTGCCTTCCAGCCACTGCGCGGCGATGTCGCGGGCCTGGGCGCTGCCTTGCGGGGTCGCCGGGTAGGCAACGACTGGGACACTTTGCAGAATCCGCACCGCTTTGAGCGTCAACAACTCCGGGTCGCCGGGACCCACGCCAACACCGTATAACGTGCCGGTGGTCATAGGGGTTTCTCCATCTTCATGAGCAATACGGGAAGATAGGGACGCATCACGCGCTGACCGGCCAGTCGTTCGCTACGGGCGATGCTCAGTTCCGTCCACTCTGCCGGTTGGTCGCCGGCGAAACCATGCAAATCCACCCGGCTATCCTCGGTAACCGCGCTGGCGACCAGTCGCCCGCCGGGTTGCAGCCGCGCCCAGACCGCTTCCAACATGGCGTGCAGGTTGCCGCTGCTGCCGCCGATGAATGCAGCGCGGGGGTCCGGCAAGTCAGTCAACGCTTCCGGCGCGCTGCCTGGAATGATGTGCAGGTTATTCACCACGCCGAACCGCTCGCGGTTGACGCCAAGATGCTCCAGCCGCTCCGGGTGACACTCGACAGCGTAGACCTCGCCGTGTGGATTCCAACGCGCCCATTCCACCGAGACGCCGCCACAGCCGGCGCCGACATCCCAACCGATATCCCCAGCGCGCGGAGCGAGCAACGAGAGAATGGTCAAACGCACTTCCCGCTTGCTCAGTAAACCCTTGCCGGGTTCCGCGCCGGTGCTGAATTGTTCGTCGGGAATCCCGGGGAATTCCGGTAAAATGCCGCCTGGTCCACGGGTTTCCAGCATGACGACGTTCAGCGCGGAAAATGCAATCGCCGTATCGGCCAGGTCGGCGGCCTGAAAGTGGCGAAACCGCTCTTCAGGCAGCCCTAAATCTTCTGCGATCCAAACGCTCGACTCGCTAAATCCGGTTTCAACCAGCAACCGGGCAATGGCGGGCGGCGAATTCTCCCGGTCGGTGAGCAACGCATAGAATCGGTTGCCCTGCAAGACAGCGCGCAGACTGGCCAGCGGCCGTCCGTGCAGGCTCACCATCTGCGCCTGTTGCCAGGGTCGGCCCAAGCGGGCGAAGGCGGCTTGCACGCTGGAAATGTTCGGATGAAAAACAAAATGTTCGGGTGAAAAATGGCGGAGCAGGGTGGAGCCGACGCCATAAAACAGCGGATCGCCCGAAGCCAGTAACGCAATGCGCCGTGCGGCATGATCCCGCAGCAGGTCGCGAAGACCGCTCATCGGACTGGGATAGGGGATTTTCCTGGCGGTCAATTCAGGGAAAGTCGCCAAATGCGCCGCAGAGCCGATGATCAATTCCGCTTGGTCCAGCGCCGCTTGTGCGGAGACGCTCAACTCGCCCGTTTCAATACCCATGCCGATGACATGAATCGGCGGCCCTGACCAGTCCGGTAGCCCCGTCATCAAAAACGAATCCCGTTGGCCATGCGCGCCAGGGCGTTGAGCGTTGCCGCCGCCAGACTGCTGCCGCCGCGTCGCCCGAGCAAGGTGATGCAGGGCGTTTGAAACTCGCTGGGCGCAACATCCCACATCGCCTGTTTGGATTCAGCCGCGTTGATGAAACCGACCGGCATCCCGATGATCAGCGCCGGACGGGGCGCGCCTTCGTCCAGCAGATCCAGTAGGCGGAACAGCGCAGTTGGTGCGTTGCCAATGGCGACGATAGAGCCGGCCAAGTGCAACGGCCATTCGCTCATGGCGGCCATACTGCGCGTTTCCCCGGTTTGGCGAGCGCGTTCGGCCACCGTCGGCGAATTCAGGAAGCAATGCACCTGACCCTTGAGATAGCGCTTGCTGATGCCATGACTGACCATTTCGATGTCGCACAACACATCTGCGCCTTGTTGCAGAGCCGTCAGTCCAGCTTCGACCGCGCCGGGACTGAAGTGCAGATCGTGAACAATGCCTGGATCGCCGGAGGTGTGAACCAGGCGCATTGCCACCTGTTGCTGGTCAGCGTCAAAGCGCGATAGATCGGTCAGTTGACGAATTTGCGCGAATGACTGGCGCTCGATTTCATCAGGGTCACGAAGATAGTCAAAACGGGGCATGGGCATCAGGCTCAAGGTGAAAGGCGAAAGTGAAAAGCGCTGCTTGTTAATCCGCGGTCTGCGGTGCGCCCTGCCAGTCTTCGCGACCGACAATCGGCGTCCGGTAGGGGCAGAATTGGCAATTCATATGCGCCGCGCCGCGCTCGGCTTCGGCCAACCGTTCGACGAAGGTGGCCACGATCAGCGGATGCGCGTTCAAATAAGGCGCCATCAATGCGCGCACGTCAGGATGACGACTTTGATAAGCGGCGACCGTGGCCTGCACTTGTTCGATCAGCCGGCCCGTGAACAGCAGATAGGGGAACACAATCACCTGCTTGAAGCCAAGGCGGTGCGTGCATTCCAGCGCATCCGCCATCAGCGGCAGAGCTACGGCGGTATAGGCGGTTTCCGCCCAGCCAAAACCCATGCCTTCCCATAAGATGCGGGTGATCTTACTGATATTGGAATTGGCGTCGGGATCGGAACCGCCACGTCCAATGACCATTAGCAGCGTGTCCCTGCGATCGTAACTGGACCCAAAGTCGGTTTCAATGCTTTCGACTCGTTCGCAGGCGACTTGCAACAGGTTCGGATGAATGCCTAAATCCGCGCCAAAGGTGATTTGAACGTCGGGATGTTCAGTCTGGAAATGATTCAGTAACACCGGAATGTCATTTTTGACATGACCGGCGGCCATCAGCAGCGCGGGCAGGGCGGTAATGCGGCGGAAACCCTGTTGTCGCAGCGTCTCCAGCGCTTGCGGAATGCCGGGATCAACCAGCTCCAGAAAGGCGGACAGGCAGGTTCGGTCAGGAAGGGCTTGCTGCAACTGATTAGCTAAATTCTGAAATTCCGCAACGCCGGCAGCGCGGCGGGTGCCGTGGCCGATCAACAAGACGGCGGGAGACGATGAGAGCGTTTGATCCACTGGAAAGAGATGCCTTGGGTTCGGAAATCGGAAACAGGAGAACGAATAGGATGGAATTATAGGCTTAAACCAGATCGAAAGGGCCGCGGCCTTTGAGAGTCTGGACAAAAACTCCCCTCTCTCGATGAGAGAGGGATTGGGGATGAGGGCTTCGTCTAAAGCCCGAGCGCCCGCATGAAGTCGGTAAATTCCTGGGAAAACAGGAATCCAGCCATCGCCTCATTTCGCGTGACGCCACTTGCCAACTGTTCCAGCCAGAACGTCAATCCACCCGCTTCCGGCTCACGTTGAAAGAAGGTGAGATACAGGTTAGTGATGAATTCGACGTTACTGGTATTCCGATTCAGATATTCAGGACTGTTGAAGAAAAAGCTCGCCATATCCCGAAACACTGGCTTCACATCCAAACCTTGCGCTCGTTTTTCAGCAATTAACTGTTGCCAGAAAACCAGTCCGTCCGGTTCGGGCTGGCGGCGCAGAATAGAGACATAATAGTGGGTGATAAGCGTCGTCGCGGCGTCCCCACTGCTGACCACTGGCAAGGATACGCTATCGATCCAGGCGGCGTCGCTGCCCAGGGCTACCGACTCATCCTTTTCATAAGCCCAGCGCAAGGTATGGAAGCCTGCTGTCAATGGGAAACTAACCGATCGCTGACCCTCGCCGCTCCAGCCATTCTGTTCAATCCCATCAATAGAGAACGTCAACCAGTCATAGTCGATTTCACTCGAAATATAGAAGGTAAAACTAACCACGCCTGCTTGAAAATTGCCGCTGATTTCCACCTGGGACTGCTGGTTGTCGCGAATCGCCCCGGAACGCAAGCTATACCGACCCTCTTCGGCCCAGTCGCTGGCAAGGGTCCAATCTACGCTGGAGGTGACCGGCGTCGTCCAGCCAACGGGCCAGACCCCATTGCGCGGAAAGACCTCGGCGCTGGCGGTCGTGCTGAAGATCGCCGTCGCGTTCCGGTCGGTATCCAAAGTAATCAGACAACTCCCGGCGCTGGCGGCGCAGTCACCATTCCAACCGATAAAAGTAGAACCCGGATCGGGAACTGCGGTCAGCGTCACTACTGCGCCAGTGGGAAAATTGACATTGCACTGGCTGCCGCAATCAATGCCGACCGGGTTGCTGCTGACCTTGCCGGCTCCCGTACCCGTTCGGGTCACCACTAGCGAAGAGACGCTGTTGGCAATGGCGATAATGTTATCCGCGGGCAGTCCATTGTTGGTTTCATCGCTTTCCGTGACTTCACTCCTGAAATCGGCATAAGCGCCCAGATAATAGGTTCCTGGCGCCAGGGTCGAGGGAATGACGATTTCGCCGCTACAGGTATTAGTTGCGCCACCAGCCAGGCCCTCGTTGAAAGTACATCCCCAACCGGTATCCACATCGCCGGGAGCGATCGCTGCATCGCCCGACAGTAAAAAAGCCAGCCAAAAACTGCCCGCGGCGACATCGCCCTGATTGGTGACCGTTGCCGATACTTCAATCGTTCCTCCCGGCATCCCATTAGCGGGACTGATGACTTGAGTCACGGTCAAATTGGGCCGGTTGCTCTGCGTCGGCGTAAAGGTCACCGCGTCGACCCAACCAGCGTCCTCGCCCTCGGAAACCGACTCATCCTTGCGGTAGATCCATTGCACTTGATGAGTCCCCGCGCCGATGGTGACCGTCCGGGTCTCCCAACTCTGCGCGCCGCTGATCTCAAACGGAGTCCCACCATCAACCTGGTAAGTCACACCATCAACCTGGAATGTCAGGAAATCAAAATTCGGTTCCGATGAGACTCGCCACTGAAAGGTCAGGGTTCCTGGTCCAGTAACCGCAGTCTGTAGTACCGAACGCTGATCATCACCGATAGCGCCGCTGCGGGCCGCATCCCGATTGCTCAATTGCACGCCCTGCCAACCGGCGGCGCCCGTCGTGTTCCAATTCAGAGTGGTGTTATCCAGGGCCTCGCCCAGCGAGAGCGCGCTAACTGCGGTAAAGGTCGCTGTTACGTTGCGCGCCCCGTCCATGCTCACCGCACAGGCCGTGGTTCCCGTACAGGCGCCGCTCCAACCGTCAAAGACCGATCCAGTGTCCGGGATCGCCGTCAGATTCACCGTAGTTCCTTCAGCAAATTCAGCTTGACACTGGTTGCCGCAATTAATCCCCGCTGGGTTGCTGCTCACTGTACCGCTGCCTGCGCCGGCCTTGTCTACCGTGAGTGGGTAAGCGGTGCGGTTGGCGGTAAAGGCGCTGAGCAGGTCGATGCGCGGTTTGGTGACGCCATTCGCAGCATCGGTGACAGGAACACCGGTGTTCGTAAGCCGGGCAATCGTGGCGTCCAGTGATTCATTGGGATAGGCGGCGCGTAATACGGCAATCGCGCCAGCTACATGGGGCGTCGCCTGAGAAGTGCCGCTCATGCTGATGCCCGCTGCGGTGATGGTTGAGCCTGGGGCGAGCAAGGTCAAAAAACTGGCGCTGTTAGAGAAACAGGTGACCTGATCGGCCTGGGTGGGACGATCCGCACAGTCGCCCCAAGACCGGTTGCCTTGCGCGCTATCGTAGACCGCCCCCACGGAAACCGCCGCCGGAACGCAAGCCGGGCTGCCAAGAGCATCCTTGAGATTTTCGTTACCCGAGGCGATCGCGGCCAGAATGCCGGCGGCGCGAGCATTAGCAATAGGGGTGGCGAACAGATCATTGGCGCAGGGAGAGGACGATTCGCCGCCGCCCAGACTGAGATTCATCGCCACGATGTTATAGGTATCCCGGTTGGCGATCGCCCAGTTGATCGCATCAATAATATCGTTCGAGTAAGCAAACCCGTCGCTTCGGAACACATCGAGAGCAGCGATCCGGGCGCTGGGCGCAACACCTAGCACAATGCCTGCCACATTGGTGCCATGATCGTTATCATCCAGCGCTCCATCGTCAGGCGCGAAATCCTGCGCGTAAACTACCTTGCAGGCTCCGCCTGGCGCTGCGCAACTGCCGAAATCCGACTTTGAATAATCCACGCCAGTATCCAGCACGGCGACCGTCGCTCCGGCCCCGCCTCCGCCTTGAGCAATTACTTCCGGTTGCCGAATTAGGGGCAAGCTTTCCCGCAACATGTGATGTAACCTGATATTGGAATGCACGGCCTTGACGCCATCCTGGCGCAACAAAGCTCTCAAAGCAGCTGGAGAACGCACTCGGACTGTAAACAGAGGCAAGTATTCGTAGTCGTTTTGTATGGTCAGCGCCTCTGCCGCCAGTGCGGCCAAGGCTCTCTCTTTTTGCCGCCGATAACTTCGCGCGCGCTCGGCCACAATGGCGGCGTCCTCGTAGCGTAATCCAGCGAGTCGCTTGTGCTCCGCGGCCATGTTCGCCGCTTCGGTCTGGTCAAACTCGACGATGACTTCGATAGCGTGACCTTGATTGAGCGCCGCGCGATCTTCGGGCGATAAATCTTCGATGGTGGGCGTCTCCGCCCATGCCGTAACGACCGTTAAGGCCAGAATGACGGCCAGCAGTCTGCTCCACAGCGCCGTCGTTGGGGGTTGATGATGTCCCATAAGTCATTTCCTCCAGCTTCAAAATCAAATATTAATGATTCAGACAATTCAGGACCGGCTATGCCATCAATCAGCAAAATTAATTAATGCATTAGGTTTGCCAAACTGCTTCAGACAAGCGGTGGGGATGAGCGTGGATATAATTGGCTTCATCCTACCCCGCACACACGATGCTTGAGGATCAACACAGATTCAATCAAACTGGCGTTCAAGAGTCCAATCCCCGAACGATAAGACCCCGTAATGGAGATTGAATGGTGGCGACGGTCAAAAAAAGCGCGCTGGTGATGTATTCAGCGGCGGAAATGTATAACCTGGTCAATGATATCGAAAGCTACCCCCAATTCCTGCCCTGGTGTCGCTCCGCCCATGTCGCTCCATGCGGCGAGGATGCGCTGCGGGCGACGATTGAAATGGCCAAGGGTGGTGTGCATAAGACCTTTACGACCAGTAACCGGATGCAGAAATACAAAATGATCGACATCCGCTTGTTGGAAGGCCCTTTCCAGCGCCTGGAAGGCTACTGGCGCTTTGAACCCTTGCGCGCCGACGCCTGCAAGGTATCGCTGGATATGGAATTCGAGTTTTCCAACGCCTTGGTGCGCAAGGTTGTTGAACCCGTCTTCAAGCAAATCGCCAATTCGCTGGTAGATGCTTTCTGCAAACGGGCGGTTGATTTATATGGCAAAAGATAATCTTCCCAATCCAGCGATGATCCGGGCTGAAGTCGCTTATGCCCGGCCCGATCGGCAAGTGATTATCCCGGTCGAATTGCCGGAGGGCGCCACTCTGGAGCAGGCGATCGTTCAGTCACGGATTCAGGAGCAGTTTTCGGAGATTCAACTCCAGACCGTCAAGGTCGGCGTCTTCGGCAAGCTCAGCAAATTGTCAGCGCCTGCCCGTACCGGCGACCGGATCGAAATTTACCGTCCCTTGCTGGCTGATCCCAAGGAGGTGCGCAAGAAACGCGCTGCCGAAGGCAAGCGCATGCGCCGGGGCGGCGGCGATCTGGAGCCGGAGAATGGTTAGTCGTCAATTTCAGCGTCAATGCGATCCAGCGCGTCGCCTCTGAAAAACAGAGTAACGCGCCGTTGCTCGGCAATTTTATTGCCCTTACCGTATTGATAGTAGTAATCCCAGCGATTCTGATGAAAGGGATCAGTGACCAAAGGCGTTCCCATGATGCGCTGAACCTGCTGCCGGGGCATGCCGGGGCGCAACTCAGTAACGAGCGCTGGGTCAATGTAATTGCCCTGACGAACCGGGACGGTGTAGAAGCTGGGAACGAACGATTCACAACCAGCCATCAGCGTCAGAAGCAAGACGCTGGTGGCGCGCAGGGAAAGATCAGACATGGAAAACAGGATCCGGGTTGCTGATGAACGAGAATCACATCATAACGTACAACGGCAACGGGTGGGTAAGCGAAATCCCGGGAGAATTCCGCGTGGGATCCAAAGAACTTAAGCAGGCGGGCCTGAAGGTCACCCTGCCGCGCATCAAAATCCTCAATATGTTGCAACATCCAGGCAATACGCATCTGACGGTCGATGCCATTCACCAGTCATTGGCTGATTCCGGCGAGGAGATCGGTCTGGCAACCGTGTATCGGGTGTTGACCCAATTCGAATCAGCTGGCCTGGTCAAGCGTCATCACTTCGAGAGCGGTCAGTCGGTGTTCGAACTCGATCAGGGGGTGCATCACGATCATATTCTGTGCCTGGAATGCGGACGGATTGAGGAGTTTTGTGACCAGGAAATCGAGCGGCGACAGCAAATTATTGCACAACAGCTTGGTTTTGAGCTGGCCGAGCATCGGCTGATTCTTTATGGTCACTGCATCCGTGCGGAGTGTCCCCATCGTCCGGCGGATGAGGGTTGAAAAAACGCCTTCTCCCTTCTTCGGGGTAAGGCTCCAGCTTTGAACGCCTGGATTTCAGCCTTCGCCATGGAAGTTGCTCCAAACACATCTTGCCTTGTCCATGACTTGTCCGTATCTTTGCGCGTTTGTTTTCACTACTCCCCACAGGAGCGCATCGTCGTGTCGAGTCAGGACCAGCACATCATGTTCATTTTTCCCGGACAGGGCTCCCAGTATGTTGGCATGGGCAGCGACTTGATCCGCGATTTTCCATCCGCCCGGCAACTCTACGAGCAGGCCAACGATATTCTGGGCTACGATCTCGTCAAACTTTGCCAGGAAGGACCGGAAGAAGAGCTCAAGCTGACCCGCTACACACAACCTGCCCTGTTAGTTCATTCGCTGGCTTGTTTAGGCATCTTCCATGAATTAACCGATCACCAGGTGCAACCCATGCTGGCCGCCGGCCATAGCCTGGGCGAATACTGCGCGCTGGCCGCCGCCGGGGCTTTGAGCTTTGAGACGGCCTTGCGACTTGTGCAAAAGCGCGGCGAATGCATGGGCGACTACGGCAACGGCGAAATGCTGGCTTTTCCCCTGCACCTGGATAACATCGGCCCGCTGGCTGAAAAACACTATTGCGTGGTCGCCGCGCGCAATCTGCTCGATCAAATCGTGGTCGGCGGGCTGAGCGAAGACTTGGATCGATTGACCGAAGATGCGCATACGCATTTTCCGCGCAAGCGGCCCACCCGCCTCAAGACCGAGGGCGCGTTCCACACCTTTTATATGATCACTGCGGCCCTGCATTTCCGTTCAGCGCTGGACAGCGCCGAGATGAACGCCCCAACCATCCGCGTTCTGTCCAACAATACCGGCGCTTACCATGACCCCGATCCGGCGGCCATCAAGACCCGGCTTTTCTTCCAACTGTTCCATCCGGTCCATTGGATCGATAATCTGGAAACCGCTTTTCACGATGGCGTCACTTGCATTGTCGAGTTTGGCGGCGGTCTGGGCAGTGGCCCGAATCCCGAAGATAAACGCCCTAATCTGGAAAGCATGATCAAAAAGGCGTTGCGCGGCTCGGATTTCAGCGCCCATTATCATGCCGCCATCAACAGTCAAACCCTGCGGGAGGCTGCGCAGACCCTGTGCTCGTAAATTCCCCGATGACACAGGACAGACATTCACATTTCAACAACGCCGACTCTCGCGTTTGCCGGGATTTCAGCTACCCTATATCAAAATGTTTGGCTGGAAGGGGTTAGCGTGGATGGCGGTGAATGCTCTGCCATCATCAGCGCCTTGCCCAGGCCGTTCCCCCGCGTCTCACTGAAGAAAGATAACCAGCCCCGCGCGGCCCGAGCGCGGGACGCGGATTATTGACCGTCAATTTGTCGATCGACTTGAACCATCACGAGGACCGTTCATGCTCTCCGAAAAACAGCTTGAAATCTTGCGGGAACGCCGCGCCAAAGTATTAGCCGGCGGCGGCGAGGACAAACTCCAGGAGCGACACGCCAAGGGTCTGATGGGCGCCCGCGAACGCTTGCTGGCCCTGTTTCAGCCGGACACCTTCCAGGAAATCGCAACTCACGCTAAACATGCCGCCAAGCATTTTGGCTTGGCCGACAAGGAATTGCCCTCCGACGGCGTAATCGTCGGCACCGGCTTTGTTGATGGCCGGCCTGTTGCGGCGTTCAGCCAGGATTTCACGGTGATGGGCGGCACCCTGGGGAAGATGCACGCCAAGAAGATCGTGCAGTCCATGCAACTGGCGCTGAAAATCGGCGTCCCGGTAGTGGCTTTCAAGGACTCCGCCGGCGCGCGCATTCAGGAAGCAGTCGACGCCCTGTCCGGCTACGGCGAGGTGTTCTACCAAAACGTCCTGCTGTCAGGCGTAGTGCCGCAAATCGCTATCATCGCCGGACCCTGCGCCGGCGGCGCGTCGTACTCGCCGGCCCTGATGGATTACATCATCATGACCAAGCAGAACGCCTATATGTTCATCACCGGCCCGGAGGTGATCAAGGCGGTCACCGGGCGCACCACCAGCCTGGACGAGGTCGGCAGCGCCCAGATGCACGCCACGGTCAGCGGCAACGTGCATTTTGTCGCCGACGATGACCGCCACGCCATCCAGATCGCCAAGGCCCTGCTCAGCTATTTGCCTTCCAACAACACCGAGGACCCGCCGCATCGCCCCTATCCCGATCTCGATCTGTCCTCAGATGAAGGCATCGATGCGCTGATCCCGGAAACCTCCTCGGAACCCATGGACGTGCAACCGGTCATCAAGCGTCTGGTGGATAATGGCCAGTTCCTGGAAGTCCACGCCGGTTGGGCGGGCAACATCGTGGTCGGTTTCGCCCGCATCCAGGGGATTGTCGTCGGCGTCCTCGCCAATCAGTCACTGGTCAAAGCCGGGGCGATGGATATCGACTCTTCCGATAAGGGCGCTCGGTTCATCCGGTTCTGCAACGCCTTCAATATCCCTCTCGTGACGCTGGTCGATGTGCCCGGCTTCTTGCCCGGCATCGAGCAAGAGCGCGGCGGCATTATCCGTCACGGCGCGAAGATGCTCTACACCTACGCATCCGCTACCGTGCCCAAGATCACCATCATCCTGCGCAAGGCTTATGGCGGTTCCTACCTGGCCATGTGCGCCCAGGAAATGGGCGCCGATCTTGTGTTCGCCTGGCCCACCGCTGAAATCGCGGTAATGGGCGCAGAAGGCGCAGTCAATATTCTCTATCGCAACGAACTCAAGGCCGCCGAAGATCGCAAGGCTAAGGCGGCTGAGCTGGCGGCGGAATATCGGGCCAAGTTTGCCTCGCCGTACATGTCCGCCTCACGCGGCTACATCACGGACGTGATTGAACCGGCTGACACCCGGGCTACGATTGCCCTGGCGCTGCGCAAGTTGCTGACCAAGCGTGAACTGCGGCCCGCCAAGAAACATGGCGACATCCCGCTTTAATCTGCGCGCTGACCACTTAACGGAAATTTATCGATGAACACCTACACTACGATGGACGCCATTGGCGACATCTTCGTGATCTACGGCATCGTGATCGTCGTCTCGATGTTGGTCGCTCTGGTTATTCGCGGCATTGTTTGGGCCTTATCGCAACAAACGACCGCGCCTGCGCCTGCGACCGCAGTCAAACCGGCTGCGCCGCTGCAACCGGTAGCGGTCGCTGGTATTCCACCGGAACACCTGGCGGTGATTACGGCTGCTGTCGCAGTGATGTCTGGCGCGCACCGAATCGTCCACATTGAAGCTCTAGCCCGAGGCTACAGTTGGACCGCCGAGGCGCGTTCGGTTCATCACACGTCGCACGCGCCTCGCTCCCGTTGATTTCACCCGAATGTTTTTCAATCTCCCTATCCCTTACCCTTTCCTGCGAGAAAACATCCATGGAGAAGAAATTCCGTATCACTGTTGAAGGCAAACAGTACATTGTTGCCGTCGAAGACCTTTCAACTGACAGCTCTCAGAGTTTATACCCAGAGCCGGGCAGCATGAGCGTTGCGCCGCAACCGGTGGCCCCAGTGCCTACCGCGCCAACGCCCGCCGCTGCCGCAGCGCCAGCGCCTGGAGCAGCAGCCGCAGGTCCGGGCGATGAAGTCGCGCCGCTGGGCGGCGTAGTGCAAACTGTGCATGTTAGCGTTGGTCAGGCGGTCAGCGAAGGCGACAAATTAGTCTCGCTGGAAGCCATGAAAATGGTGACCCACGTCGTCGCCCGGCATGGCGGCAAAGTGACCAACATCGCGGTCAAGCCGGGCGATCCGGTCGATGCTGGGCAGGTCTTGTTAACCATCGGTTGATGACCGGGAGCGTTCCATTATGGAATCCCTGAATTTTCTTGATATTTTCCAAGGTATCAACACCTTGTTGCAAGGGTTCTCTACGGATCCCAAGATCGCCTTCGGCCGTGTCTTTCTCATGGCACTAGGCGTCCTGCTGCTGTATCTGGGACGCAAAGGCGTGCTGGAAGCCCTGCTGATGATTCCCATGGGTCTGGGCATGGCTACCATTAATGCGGGCGTCATGTTCTTCTCGGCCTACGATCCAGCAACTGGTCTGAACATCGCCGCCGAGCAGGCGCAACAATTGCCTGGCACCCTGTTCGTCGCCCCGTTGGCCTCGGACACTGGGGCGCTGGTCAATATCTTGCAGATCAACTGGCTGCAACCAATCTACACGTTCATGTTCAGCAACGGTCTGATTGCCTGCCTGGTTTTCATGGGCATCGGCACGCTGCTGGATGTCGGCTTCGTGATGGCCCGCCCCTTTCAGAGCATGTTTGTCGCCCTGTTCGCCGAGTTGGGTACGGTCTTTGTGTATCCGATTGCGGTAGCGCTGGGGCTGACGCCGGGGCAAGCAGCGTCGGTAGCGACCATCGGCGGCGCTGATGGGCCGATGGTGCTGTTCACCTCGCTGCAGCTGGCGCGGGATTTGTTCGTACCGATTACGGTGGTGGCCTACCTGTATCTGGGGCTGACTTACGGTGGATATCCGTACCTGATCAAGTTGTTGATTCCCGAACGGCTACGCAACCTGCCTATGCCGATGGAGAAAACCAAGCCGATCAGTTCTAATGAAAAGCTGGTATTCGCCGTGATTGCCTGTGTGCTGCTGAGCCTGCTGTTTCCGGTGGCGTCACCGTTGTTCCTGTCACTGTTTATCGGGGTGGTGGTTCGGGAAAGCCAGATGACCTACTTCTTCGAGCTATTCTCGAACACGGTGCTGTACAGCGCGACATTCTTTCTGGGGCTGCTGTTGGGCGTACTGTGCGAAGCGGGCACGATCCTGAATCCGATTGTGTTGAAACTGCTGGTGCTGGGCATTCTGGCGCTACTGATTTCCGGTATCGGGGGGATTGTAGGTGGCTACGCGATATATTACCTGTCCGGCAAGAAATACAATCCCGTCACCGGCATCGCTGGGGTGAGTTGTGTGCCTACCTGCGCCAAAGTCGCGCAGAAGTCGGTCGGTCCCGGAGTCGTCGTCCTACCACATGCTCTTGGCGCCAGCATCAGCGGCGTCATTACCAGCGCGATTTTTGCTGCGACTTTCATTGCCCTCTTATTGCCAAAAGGTTGAACCGAAAAAGGCCGCGTTTGCGGCCTTTTTTACATTTGCGCAGCCTTATTGCTGGGCTGGCGTGGTCTGTTCCGGATACCAGCAACTCTGCTGCCAATAGAAGTACTGGTTATTCATAGCCTGCCGACGCACTCGTCTATCGGTATTGTTGACCTGACCATCCCCGTTGACATCGCCACAGTCTGCCTGCGTAGACCAGCACTCTTGCAGCCACTGCCTGAACTCATCTCTGACTTCAGTGCGTTTTTGATTTTGATCCTGCGCGTCGACTACGCTGTCGCCATTAACGTCGGCGCAGGCGAAATAATCACGATGCTGGCTGTCCTGAATGAAGGCCGAGAAATTGGCTACTCGCGTATAGACCCCATATTTGCCGGCCCGGCCACAACCGATCCCCCAACTGGTGATGCCCGCCAACTGGTACTCTCCCAGATTCACCAGCAACGGTCCGCCACTATCGCCTTGACAGGTATCCGTGCCGCCTTTAGCGTAGCCTGCACATAGCATGTTGTCAGTAATTTCCTCAGGCGCCAAGGCTGTCGCGCAAACCGTGTTAGCGACAATCGGTAAGAAGGCTTCTTGCAACACCGCTGGATATTGCGGCCATCCTCGGCGCTGAGTATTCCCCCATCCCAGGATCAACGCTTCTTGGCCAACCAGGGTATCCTGACCACTGTAAACCGGGATAGGCGCATCATTAGCGACCTCTTGCAATTCCAGAAGAGCGATATCGAAATCGCTCGATCCTGCATCATATTGCGAGTGAATAACAATGCGCTTGACGCCGAGGCGTTGCCCAATTCCATTGGCTAAATCCTGCTTCAGGTCGCGCACGCCCAACACGACATCCAGCTCGCTAGGCAACTCAGTCTCCACACAATGCGCGGCGGTGGCTACCCAGTTTGCAGCGATCAATGATCCGCCACAAAAGAACCCATCGTAAACATCCGGTTCCGAGGCAAACACCAGAACCGCCATCCACGGATAAAAATTAGTGGCTTCGCGGCCGCCAATAATCCGAGGCTCAAGTTTTTGACTCGCACCTGAAACCTGACCAGGAATCATTATAAAAATCAACAACAGACTACTGAAGGCGATTTGCCAGATTCGAGTCATCATTACTTACCCATCGCTACCGGTTGCTTTCTAAATCAACAAGATGATAAACGACCCTGGGACAGTCTCCGTTTAGGCTTTGCTTTTCTTGGCCTTCATGGGTTCTGGATTGGGCGCTACGTCCACCGACACCGTGAGCGTGTGCGCGCCGCCACCGGTCATTACCCCCTGCAAGGGCGCTACATCGCCATAATCGCGTCCCCAAGCCACGGTGACATGTTTTTCCTGGGGCATACAATTATTGGTTGGATCAAACTCCGCCCATCCCGTTCCAGGGACGTACACCGCCAACCAGGCATGCGAAGCATCGGCG
Organism: Gammaproteobacteria bacterium; assembly: GCA_024235095.1. Lineage (NCBI taxonomy): Bacteria > Pseudomonadati > Pseudomonadota > Gammaproteobacteria > Gammaproteobacteria bacterium. The sequence goes on along the minus strand of JACKNC010000001.1, from coordinate 2,695,033 downwards.
CCAATTAACCGGGGCTGGCCAGGCGGCGGAAGGGTTTCCAGATAACCGCTGACGTAGCGGGCCGCCAGTCCCAGCGAGCGCAAACAGGCAATAGCCAAATGCGCGAAGTCCTGGCAAACCCCTCGCCGTTCGCTTAGCACCTCGTTGAGTGGGGTAGCGACCGTGGTGAAATGTGGATCGTAGGTAAAATCTTCGTAAATACGTTGGTTTAAATCAGCCACGGCCTCAAGTAACGGGCGATCTGGAGTAAAACTGGGTTCTGCGTAGGCGCGAAAGTCGCGATGGGCGGCTACAAACGGCGAATCCAGCCGAAACAGTCGGGCTTCGATAATTTCCGGATCGGGGTCTGCCCGCAACATTTGACGCGCCTGCTCCCAGGGTGGCGAGGGGCTGGATTCATCGAATAAGCGCTCATCGAGGACGCGCACCTCGGTCGCAACAGTGACTTCCAACTTTTGGTGAATATCCTGAATCGCAAAGTACAGCACCCGGTTGCCGAAAAAATCCTGACGTTCGACGAATAACGCGGGGCGTGGTTTGATCCGGATCTGACTGGGTCGGCACAGCTGCCAGTTGGTTTCCCTCGGCAGCAGCCGCGCTTCGTTATGACAGAGCGCTACACCGCTGCTGTATTGGTAAATCGTGCGGTGGGTAATGGTGTACCGCATATTTATGGTCGCATGGTAATCAATTGCTGAGGTACTTCGGCATGGCTGAAATGGCTATGGGTCAAGGCTTCGGATAGACTCGACAAAGGCGTGTGCAGGGCGTCCAGTAATCGATCCAGTTCGGTACTAGAATACGTACTGTCATGGGACAGGGTCGCCAGCGCTGCAATATCCGCCAACTGCAAGGTGGAGATCGCTTCCAGAATGAGTCGTTCTTCGGCGCTGCGGTAGGGAGAGTCGTCCGGTTGTTGCAGGCGACCGATATGCCGTTGCAGTCTCCGCAGTTGATAACCGACCGAGCGGGGATTGCCTTCATCAAAGAGCAGCAAATCAATGATCGCCGTCGGGTGCAGCGCGGAACGATAGCGCCGCCGGTAAACTGTCAGATTGTCGGTAATGGTCAATACCACTTCCCAGAGCGGCACGCCAGGATGACGAGCGGTGATGAACGCCAGTTTGAACAACTCCAGCGTGCGCAGCACCCGCTCCAGATAGCGCCCGATGTCGAAGAACAGCCAGCCCTGATGATGAGGCATGGTTTCGTTATTCAGTCCGCAGAACGCCGCCACCAGCATCAGTTGTTCTTCCAGCAACTCCCGTGCTTGCCGGGCGCCTAATCCCGGCGACGGTTCCTTCACCCATTGTTGCAGGCGATTCAGCAACCGCCAGCTGTCATCGCCCAGGTGATTGCGCACCGCCCGTCCCGTGCGCAACATGCCGTTGAAAATAGTCTCCATGCTGCCGGGATGTTCGGACTCGAGCAGCAGACCCAGTAGGGTCTCTCGCAAGGTAAAGAAGCGGGCGCGCGGCGATTCCGCCACCGGTGGCACCGGAATATCCAACGCCTCGAACAGGTCATCCAGGCAGCGTTCATCGGTATTATCCTGCTCCCATTCCAACAGTCGACCCAGCGCTTCCCGCAGCAACCGCGCTGTGCCGTCGAACCGTTCGCTGTAGCGGCCCAACCAGAACAGATTATCGGCGACCCGGCTGGGGAGATCGCTGCCATCGCGCGTCGCCACGATCGGACCGTGAGCCTGACGCAGCAGGCTGACATGGCGTTGCGGAGTCTGCGCCAACACCCACCAGTCCTTACTGATGCCGCCCTTTTGCAGAGCGGCTTGCAGGGTATCCAGCCCAGAGGACACGCGGGCCAAACCGCCGGGCATCACCCGATACCCATCGTCCTCGGTGACCACAAAGCCGCGCAACATCACTGGGCGCGGCAGCAATTTGCCCTCTTCCAGCACCGGCGCGGTCGATAACGGCTGAGGCTCCTGGGCGACAAACAGATGAGGCTTAGCCTGCATCTGTTTGATTAACTGGGTTCGTAAAGTATCGTCGAGATGACAACCTTCCCAATAGGGTCCGTTGGGCAAAATCGAACGCACCACCAAGCGATCGAGGTGACTCAGCACATAGTCATGATCATCGGAATTACCGCACCACCAGGTCGGCAACGAAGGCAGCTTCAGATCCTCGCCGAGCAATTGTCGGCATAACAGCGGCAAAAACGCCGCTAATCCGGGGTTTTCGATAATGCCGCTGCCCAAGGCATTGGCCAGGACTACATGACCGCCCCGCACCGCTTGCAGGAGTCCCGGAACGCCCAGCAGGGAATCGCCGCGCAATTCCAGGGGATCGCAATAAGCGTCGAGCACTTGCCGCAAAATCACATCGACCGGCTGCAAACCACCGAGGGTTTTCAACCAGACTCGGCCATCGCGCACCACTAGATCCTCGCCCTCCACCAGACTGAGCGACAGATAATTGGCCAGGTAAGCATGTTCGAAATAGACCGGGCTGTTCGGACCTGGCGTTAACAGCACCACATGCGGATTTTCGGGATGATGCCGGGTCAATCCCGCCAGGGTGGCGCGTTCGGTTTCCAGAAAACTGGCCAAGCGGCGCAGTGGGGCGTCGCGATAGAGCATCGGCAGCGCCCGCGCCAGGATAATGCGGTTCTCCAGCGTGTAACCGGCGCCCGCGGGTGACTGCGTGCGGTCGCCGTAGACCCGGAACACGCCGTCCGGTCCGCGCGCCAAATCGATGCCATGAAAAATCAACTCACGCTGCCCGGCCGGCAACGATTGATGACAGGGCGCGAGAAATCCGGGATGGGGATAGATCAATTCCGGAGGCAGCCAGCCCTGACGAATGGCCAGTCGCTGGCCGTATAAATCCGCCAGCAGCGCATTCATTAACCGGGTGCGCTGTTCCAGTCCGGTCGCCAACTCGCTCCACTCTTCACCCGTCATCAGCAGGGGAATGGGATCGACCAGCCAGTGTCGTTGTGAACTGCGCAGATCGTCATACGTGTTGTAAGTAACGCCATCGGTTTGCAACAAGCGTTGCACCTCGCCATGACGGCGCTCCAGTTCCTCACCGCCAATTTCTTCCAGCGATTTGGCGATCTCTCGCCAATGCGGACGCAATACGCCCGGCGCTGAACACATCTCGTCATAGCCGGTTTCGTCGACCGGATAGTTGGCGACCAGGGTTTCGCTGGGCGATTCCAGTTCGTCCGGGTAGGCAACCGCGGCTTGGATCATGAATGCCTCTGTTGTTGTGTGGTGCGGCGCAGACGATTGGCCAGGACCCGCATCACCTGAATAGCGAACAGGGGGGTGTGTTGAATGAGGGTAAGGAAGTGCTGACGAGTGACGGGAACCAGCAAACAGTCGGTGACAGCGATGGCGCTGGCGCTGCGCGGGCGATCTTCGATCAACGCCATTTCACCCAGGATATCCCCGGCACCAAGGGTTTCAATGAGCTGGTCGCCCATCCGAATATCGACCTGGCCTTCAGCCACGATATATAAAGTATCGCCCGGTTCGCCTTGCTGGAAAATCGCTTCACCAGCGGAAAAGGGCAGATGTTCTTCGGTTCTGTTAAAAAGTTCCTGCGTTGACATGGGAGCTTCTCGTCATGCGGGGAATCAACCGGGGTAAGAACGCCGGCGCTGGCCGGTTCGCGGATAAGAATAGGCGACAGTGTAGCCGACTTTGCCAGATTCGGGGTAGCGAGGAGAGCGCAACTTTATCCCGGCCCGGCTGCCGCCTCGACAATCTGGCCAAAGCTGATGGCGGCGTCGTTAACGGGAAGACGCTCGGGCAACAGCGCCTCAAAGCCGGCATCCGAAAGCAACCGCATGGCCTGTTCCGTCAGAATACGATTCTGGAAGACGCCGCCAGCCAAACCGATCTGCCGGATGCCATGTATCTGCCGGACGCGCTCGGCCTGACGCAGAATGAGCGTAGCCAGGCTGGCGTGGAAACCGGACGCACGTTCCGCGATGGTTCTTTCTTCATCCATTAGCACGGGTAAAAGCGGCGACCAGTCTGCGCGCCAGATTCCGTCGTCCAAATACAGCGGCATTTCGACGAATTCCTGAGAGGCTGCACTACGTGCTTCCAGCATCATCGCAGCCTGCCCTTCATAGCTTTGCGTTTGGGCGACGCCGATCAATGCAGCGGCAGCATCAAACCAGCGGCCAACCGACGAAGTCACCGGACAATTGATCTCGCGTTCCCAAGCCGTCCGCGCCAAACCGCTTTCAACAGGTCTGTCCGGCCAATCCAGACCGGCTTCCCAGCACATCGCCAACGCACACCGCCAAGGATCGCGGCTCGCCGGGTCGCCGCCGATTAAGCGGAACGGGCGCAGGCTGGCGACCCGCCGCCACTGTCCAGGCATCCCCAGCAGCGCCTCGCCGCCCCAGAGCGTCCCGTCTTCGCCAAAACCCAAACCATCCCAAGTGAACGCCAGGATCGGTTTTTTCAGGGCAAATTCGCCAAACAGCGCCGAAGCATGGGCAGGATGATGGAAAACCCGCTGAATCTCGATATCCCGTCCGCGCGCCCAGCGGCTTGAGAAATATCCGGGATGAGCGTCGCAGACGATTCGTTCAGGGGTAACCGCATAAAGCCGGCAAAGGTCTTTGATGACCTGCTCGAACACCTCCAGGCTCCGGGGTGCGCCGAGATCGCCCAGATGCGGTGAAACCAGCACACGGTCTTCTACAGCCAGGGCAATGGTGTTCTTCAGATCCGCGCCCAGCGCCAAGGTGGGCCGATTAACGGGCGTTTTCAGCCGCAGTTCGACCGGCGCGAGACCTCGTCCCAGGCGCAACGGCCGGGGGATGCCGCCCATCATCCGCAACACCGAGTCGTCAGCGGGACGGCGAATCGGTCGATTGTGATGCAGGAAAGCGTCAGCCACCACGCCGAGTCGTTTTTCCACGCTCTCAGCGTCGGTCAGCACCGGCTCGCCGCTGATATTCGCTGAGGTGGCGACCAGCGGCCCGCCGAAATCGGTGGCCAGCAGATGATGCAACGGGCTGTAAGGCAACATGAGACCTACTTCCCCAAGTCCCGGCGCGATCGACGGCGCGAGTACGGACGTAGGCGATTTGGGCGCGAGTACGATCGGGCGCAGCGGCGACCGCAGCCAAGCCAGCGCCACATCATTCGGAGCGGCAATCTGCGTCATTGCGCCACTGGATGAAGCATCTTCAGGGACTAGCACCGCCAGCGGTTTCCAGGGTCGATGCTTGCGTTCCCGCAACCGTTGCACCGCCGGTTCGGAGCGCGCATCGCACATCAGGTGATAGCCGCCAATGCCCTTGACGGCGACGATCAGGCCCACCTGCAAGGCCCGAACACAGGCCGCCAGCGCCGCTTCGTTACCGGATACGGGTATTAATTCTGTACCTCGAAATTCCAGTATGGGTCCACAGCGGGGACAGGCTAGGGGTTGAGCATGGTAGCGACGGTCGGCGGGATTGTCATATTCCGCCTGACAATCGGCGCAGAGCGGGAAGCAGGTCATTGCCGTATTGGGTCGATCATAGGGCAACCGGTCAATGATCGTGTAGCGCGGCCCGCACTGGGTGCAGTTGGTGAACGGATAGCGGTAGCGACGGGCGGCGGGGTCGGCCATTTCCCGCAGGCAATCCGCGCAAACAAAATGATCGGGGGGAATCACGACTGGCCCGGAATCGCCCGTTTCGCTTTCGCGAATCGTAAACTCCAGGTGGCCCAGAAACTCCGCATCTTCGACCACAGGCGTTTCGGGACGAGCCAGGGGCGGCGCTTCCGCACAGAGGGCGCGAACGAATTCGGCAAGTTGCGCCGATTCACCCTCGATGTGAATGTCAACGTCCCCACTGCGGTTTCGCACCCATCCCCGCAGTCCCAGCCGCCGGGCCAATCGGCCAATGAAAGGACGGAATCCAACGCCCTGAACCCGGCCCTGAATCCGAATGCGTTGCGCAATCCCCGATCCGGTCATATTGCCCGCGCTTTAACCATGCGCTCAGGCGGCGATGGACTCGGCGGGAGATGTTGCGCGTTCACGAATACCCGACGCCCACCAGATACGGCAGGCTCCTTCGTCCGATACCATGCATGGGCCGATGGGCGTGCGCGGCGTGCAGGGCGAACCGTAGATGCGGCATTCCGGAGGCGTGATTTTGCCCAGCACCACGCGGGCGCAATCGCAACCCGGCGGCATGTCTCCGACCCGGCGGCGACCTTCCGTCTGCGTTTCGGGAAAATGCAATCGGGCGTCGTGCGCCGCATAACACGCCTTGAGCGCATAGCCGGAATGGGGAATCGTTCCAATCCCGCGCCAGTTTGCATCGACCACGTCGAAACACTCAGTCAAACAGCGCCGGGCCACGGAGTTACCGCCGGGCTTCACCGCCACCGTGTAACAATTCTCCAGCCGGGGTTCGCCATCCAACGCCTGTCTGAGCACCGCATAAGTCGCCGCCAACAAACTGTCCGGCGTGAATCCGGCGATCGCTGTGGGAATATGATGGCGCGTCGCCACGAAATCCCATTCCTCGGGTCCCATCACCGTGGAGACATGGCCCGGCGCAACCAGGGCGTCCAGGCCGGCGTCGCCGGACTCCAGCAACATCGCCACCGCCGGCCAGGTCAGCCGACCGCTCATCAACAGAAACAGGTTATCCGGCAATCCTTCGGCGATCAGGGCCGCGATGGGGGCCAGCGTCGTTTCAAAGCCCACGGCATGAAAGATGACCGGTCGCTCCGGTTGCGCTTTGGCGATGTGCAACGCATCCCGTGGCGAAGCGATCGGCCGGACATCCGCGCCGGCGGCCCTAGCCTCTTCCAGCGAACGGACTTCGCCACGCGGCGCATTGACCGGCACCCGCAGCATATCGCCGAAACTGACCACAATCGCTGGCTCCTGCAAGGTCCATTGGATCGCCTGATAAATATCCTCTTCGGGACAAATACACACCGGACAGCCCGGCCCGGGAATCAGGCGGATCGTTTCCGGCAACAGGCTACGCAGACCCGCCATAGCAATCGAACGCTCATGGCCGCCACAAACATTCATGATGCGGACGGGAGTGGACAGATCGAGGGCTTGGATCTTTTCCAGCCAGTCCTGGGCGCGATGGGACATGAGCGACTCTCCGGCAGTGGATTTCAGGTCGTCGCGGTCAGTGGCCTGAAGGTGATGCGCGGACCCGGCGCATGGAGCCTGCGGCCTTCGGATTCGACCCGCGGCGTCAAGGTTTGGTGTTCTTTGAGTAGCTCGCGGTAGTGATCGACTTCCGCTGTCAGCCATCCGAGCCAGTCGGTCAAGCCTTCACCTGAGCGGGCGGATAGATGCAAAGCAGGCGCAGTCGACGCCAAGTGGCGCAAACAATGCTCTGCCCGTGCCGGCGAAAACTCGGTGAGATAAGGCAAGAGGTCGGTCTTGCTGATCAACATCAGATCGGCGGCGCGGAACATGACGGGGTACTTGGCCGGCTTGTCATCACCCTCGGTAACCGACAACAGAATCACGTTGCGGTGGTGACCCAGATCAAAACTGGCGGGACACACCAGATTGCCGACATTTTCGATAAACAGAAGATCCAGGTCGGTCAGATTCAGGCGATCAAGCGCGCTATGAATCAGGTGCGCATCCAGATGGCAGGCTGTACCGGTCGTAATCTGGTGGACTGGAACACCGAGCGCGCGGATACGATCAGCGTCGTTCTCGGTTTCCAGATCACCCTCGATGACGCCGATGCGCAACCTGCCCTGGAGCGCGCGGATGGTGGACTCCAGCAGCGAGGTCTTGCCGGAACCGGGCGAGGACATCAGGTTGATCGTTAACACGCCCTGCGCGTCAAGCCGGCTTCGATTGATTCGGGCTTGCTGATCATTCTGGTCCAACAAGCCGTTCAGAATCCTCTCCGGAGTGGAAATCGGCGCAGCGCGATCCGGAGGGGGACTCAGCAAATGGCGATTGCCGTCAGTGATATTGCATCCACAGGTATTGCACATAGCGATCAGTCTTCATTGGTGACCAGTTCAACCCGCGCGAGGATCAATTCATGCCCGTCGATCAGTTTCGTATCGAGACTCGCGCAGACCGGGCACATCAGGTTATTGGGCGAGGTTTCGGATTCTGCGCCGCACACGCGACAGGCCACGCGCGGCGCGGTTACTTCTGTGATCAGTTCCGCCGTTTCGGCAATGGTTCCCGCCTGGATCAGAGTAAAGGCGTTGCGCAACAATTGCGCCTCGACCCCTGAAAGCATCCCGACCCGAATTTCGATCCGCGCAACCGCGACCGCGTCATGGACGTTGGCCAGGTCGGTGAGCTGATCGATGATGTTCTGGCACAGGGAGAGTTCATGCACTCACTTCTTCCCCGGCCAACAATTCATCGAACAGTTCCCAGGATTCCCGGGCCTCTTCGGCGCTGATTTTCTGAATGGCGTAGCCGACATGGATCAGCACCCAGTCCCCAATGCCAATCGGCTCATCCTGCAACATGAAGAGGTTAACATCGCGCGCGACGCCCTTAGCGGAACAGCGGGCCTCGAAACCGTTAATTTGCGTAATCTGCATTGGAATGGCCAGACACATAGTCGGATGACTCCCAAGGTCATAAAGTGTACTTTTGTACCCTTTCATTAATTATAGTGACCTGCAAGAGTGGTTGACATCCATGAGCAAAAATAGAACTCATACCGACGCACGCATCACCCTGGCTCATGGCAATGGCGGCCGCTTGATGCGCGAACTGATCGACGGGGTTTTCGCCCAGGCGCTGGGCAGCCAACTGGATACCCGTGTAGACGCAGCTCGACTGCCGCTGAATGCGCCTGGATCGGATTGGTTGATCACTACCGATGGTTTTACCGTCGAGCCGCTGGAATTTCCCGGCGGGGACATCGGCAGTCTGGCGGTGCATGGCACGGTCAACGACCTGGCCGTTTCCGGCGCTACGCCGCGCTATCTGAGCTTAAACGTTTTCATCGAGGAAGGTCTGGAAATGGCGGTGCTGGAGCGCATCAGTCGCTCCATCGCCCGCGCCTGCGAAACTTGCGGTGTCCGTATCCTGGCCGGCGATACTAAAGTCGTCCGGCACGGCCAAGGTGGGGGGTTGTATCTGGCGACGACGGGTATCGGCGAACGCCGTCATGGCGTCGAACTGGGCATCGAGCGCATCCGGCCCGGAGATCGCCTCATCGTGAGCGGCACGGTGGGCGATCATGGCACAGCGGTCATGCTGGCCAGGGAACAATTCGGGCTTTCCGGGAATTTGCTTTCGGATGCGACGAGCGTAGCGCCGATCACGGAATCCTTGCTGCAATGGCCGGGGCTGCGGTTCATGCGCGATCCGACGCGCGGCGGCGTGGCCACGGTCGCCCACGACATTGCTTCAGTTGCGGGCGCTACCGTGCGCCTGTTCGAGAAATGCCTGCCGGTGCGTAAAGAGGTGCGGGGGGTGTGCGAAATCCTGGGCTATGACCCCTATTATCTGGCCTCGGAAGGTCGGGTCGTGGCCGCGCTGAGTCCGGAGGCCGCCGAGCCGGCGGTTGAAACTCTGCAACGGCTTGGCTTCCATGATGCCTGTATCATGGGCGTGCTCGAACCCGGCCCGCCCCGCGTTATTCTCCAGACGGGTCTGGGCGGCGAGAGGATTCTCCCGGAGCTGGAAGATGATCCCCTGCCGCGCATCTGCTGAGTTTTTCCAAAGACCCGGGATAGCGCTCCCCTCGCAACAGGCCAGCGAAGCGGATGAATACCTAAAACCAAATAGTATAAAATGCCCGTTTTCCAAGTGTTCAGCCCCGGAGTTCCGTCATCATGAGTCAATCCCTTGCCGAACTGCGCCAGGAATATTCCCTGGGCGCTTTAACCAAAGCCGAGGTCGATCCCGATCCCATCCGGCAATTTCAACGCTGGCTGGACGAAGCGATCAAAGCCGAGTTGCCTGAACCTAACGCCTTGACGCTGGCTACCGCTGATCGCACCGGACGTCCATTTGCACGCGTCGTGCTGCTCAAGGATTGTGATGTTGATGGTTTCGTGTTCTACACCAACTATCGCAGCGATAAGGGCCAGCAACTCGCGGAAAATCCCCATGCCGCACTGGTGTTCCTGTGGCTAGAGCTGGAGCGGCAAGTACGCATTGAGGGGATCGTTAGCAAAGTTTCCCCTTCTGAATCAGAATCTTATTTCAGAACCCGGCCGCATGAGAGCCGCCTGGGCGCGCTGGCTTCGCGGCAAAGCCAGGTGGTGGCTAACCGTCAGATTCTGGAGGAGCGTTATCAGCAGTTGGCCGCCCAGTACTCCGATGACAATATTCCAATGCCGAACCAGTGGGGCGGCTATCGGGTGAAGCCGGAAATGCTGGAATTCTGGCAGGGTCGTCATGGCCGGATGCACGACCGCTTGCGCTATTGTCTGCGGAAAGAAGGTGGTTGGTTGCTGGAGCGATTGGAGCCTTGAGGCGGGTATTAGGCAGACCTAGATTCGGCTACTGCCTGACCACGGGTCGGAGGCAAGGGCGTTTTTCAAATGTCCAACATACTGCAAGTAATAGGAAAAAATTGTTTTAACCGGGCTACAACTGGATTATTGCTGGGTTCGCTGTTGTTCTGTCTGGCCGTGTTCGTCCAAGCAGCTCTGGCCACCCCGGAAGAGTGGTGGGTTACGCGCACTGCGACTGATCAACCGCGCATTCAATTACATTTCTTCTGGACGCAAACCTGCCCCCATTGCCGCAAGGCGCGACCATTTATTGAGGCGTTGCCCGCTGATTATCCCTGGCTGGATTTACGCAGCTATAACCTGAGCCGCGACATGGCTGGCGGGTTGCAATACAGCCGGATGGCCAAGGCGCTGGGTGAATCCGCCCAAGCCGTGCCAGCATTCCTGTTTTGCGGGAAAATATTCACCGGTTTTGACCCGGGCGTCACCGATCGTCTACTGCGCCAACAACTGGAAACCTGCCACCATCGTTACTCACAACCTAACGCCTCTGTGGAAACCCGCGAAATTTCAACGCCTGGCATAATGACTGCCGATGAACCACCTCTGGAGCTACCGTTGATCGGCGCATTCGATCCAGGCGCATGGTCGCTGCCTGCACTGACGGTGGTATTAGCGGGTCTAGATGCTTTCAATCCCTGCGCGTTCTTCGTCCTGCTGTTTTTGCTCAGTCTCCTGGTTCATGCCCGCAACCGCCAGCGCATGTTCTTTATCGGGGGCGTTTTCATTTTCTTTTCCGGGATTATCTATTTCATGTTCATGGCGGCCTGGCTGAATGTCTTTCTGTGGCTGGGCGAATTGCAATGGATCACCCTGCTGGCCGGCTTGCTGGCGGTGGTCATGGGCGGGCTGAATATCAAGGACTTCCTGGCTTTACAGCAGGGACCGTCATTAAGCATTTCCGCTCAGGCTAAACCAAGACTGTTCAAGCGAATGCGGGAGCTGGTGGGTGGCGATCGCTTGCCGGGGTTGCTCCTTGGAACTGCAATGTTGGCTATCGTCGCTAATAGTTATGAGCTGCTTTGCACCGCTGGATTCCCGATGGTGTATACCCGGACCTTGACTCTGAATGATTTATCCACCAGCGCATACTATCTCTATCTTGCACTTTACAACCTGATTTATGTCCTGCCCTTGCTGGCGATTGTTCTGGTGTTTACCTGGACGCTGGGTTCGCGAAAACTCCAGGAACAGGAGGGGCGGTTGCTGAAATTGCTGTCGGGAACCATGATGACTGGACTGGGATTGATGCTGCTCATTTATCCCCAGGGGTTAAGTGAACCGGGGATTTCGCTATTGCTCATTATTACCGCGCTGATAGTAACCGGGTTGGCGGCAGTGCGGCGTAAGCAACTGCGTAAAATGTCATAATCAAGGTAACTTCGTTATGAAATATTGACGAATACAATTCAGTAGCCAAAAAACTTGCGGTATCAAATATACCCTGTATAATGTGCCGTCATTCTTGGTTCGCGTTAACCTTAATTAAATTGCAGCGATTAGAGTCAGCAAAGTAATTTCGAGGATTTACCCTCAAGGCTTTTGCGAATTAGCGATCTGGAATTTCAAATGTTAAATAATATTCGAAATAAAAAGACCGGGATTACCCGGCTATAACCACCAAAGGAGGGGCGTGCGATAATGAATAAAGGTCAAAAACCTGCCGCATAGCGCCTATTCCAGGATTTCGGATCAGAGCCAACCCCCCAATCCTAATCCTGTTTCCCAGACCGGTCCCCAGGGATCGGTCTTCTTGTTTCTGATTCTTTAAGAGTTGGGGAATAAACGTGGCGCGATTGACCGAGCATACGCCAAGTAAGCGAATGGAGGGACTTGCTAATGTTAATGACGATCGCGAAATTCGAGGCGCGTCCCGAGTTCAGAATGAAATTGCTGGAACTGGAACTGGCGCTGGCGCTGGTTGAACATTCGCGCGCCGAAACCGGCTGCTTGGAGCATGGTTGTTATCAGGACATTACGAACGCGGACCGATTACTAATGGCCGGCCGCTGGACCAACCAAGAAGTTCTGGAAAATTATTATGAAAGTGAACAATTCCGCCAACTGGTTACCCAGTTTGCGGATTGGGTGGTAGAGGCGCCGCCCTCGGTCAGCCTCTACGAAGTCGTGGAAATGGATCGCCTTTGATGCCAGGTCAGTCTCTACCCAGCGCCCACAGGGATCAGTGAGGCGCACGATCACGCCCCTCCTAACCGTTCAGTCAGATAATGCTCACAGCCCTTTAGCGTGGACAGCTTTGGGTAGTCAAAATCAAAGATCGTAACATTGAGTTCCTTTTCCAGGCTCATCATCAGCCGGAGAAAATCAATGGAATCCAACTCAAGTTGATCATGAAAACTGATGTCAGGATGAAGCGCCTGAGTATCAGCGTTCGGGATGACATCACTCAGGGTGCGCAGAACCGTGTCGCGAATCTGCTCGTTGCTTATGGCATTCATTACAATTTCCTCTCACGAGTAATGGAAGCTTAAATTCCAATTTGGTTTTACCGCTTCGGCATGTTGCGCCGCAACATGAAGTCTTGCATTGATTCTCTGAAAAAGCAAGCAATCTTTCATGCTGCACTAAACGCTAACAATGCAATTTTTCGGCCATCCAGCGCTTTCTATTTATTTTACCCGTGAAAATTAGAATAAACCGCCTAAGCATTCGAATCTTGCGAACGTTCCTCTTCCAAAGTAGACACATCACCCAGTGGCAATCCCAGTTCGCGAGCACGCAAAAGTCGCCGCACGATCTTGCCGCTACGAGTTTTGGGCAAATCCGCTACAAATTCCAGTTCGCGCGGCGCCACTGCCGGCCCCAAATAGGTGCGTGCGAAGCCCAGCAATTCTTTGCGTAGCGCATCGCTAGGTTCGTAGCCAGCTTTTAATGCGACAAAGACCTTGACGATCTGTCCGGCAAACTCGTCCGGTTTGCCGATCATGCCGGCTTCCACCACCGCCGGATGCTCCATCAGCACATTCTCGACCTCAAATGGGCCGACCAGATGGCCCGAGGTTTTAATGACGTCGTCGTTGCGGCCCACGAACCGGAAATAGCCATCGGCATCACAAGTCGCCAGATCGCCGCTCAGATACCACCCATCGGCGAAGCACTGCCGGTAGTGTTCCTCATCCTCCAGATAGCCCCGGAACATGGAAGGCCACCCCGCCCGCAGCGCCAGTTCGCCTTCCACACCCGGCGGCAGGCGATCCACGCCGCCATCGGGTCGGCGCTGAACAATGGCCGCTTCGATACCTGGCAACGGTTGGCCCATCGAGCCGGGCTGGATAGGGACAGCGCGATAATTGGCGATCATGATGGCCCCGGTCTCGGTTTGCCACCAGGTATCATGAAAAGGTCGGCCCAGCGCCGCCATGCTCCAGTGAACCGCTTCGGGATTCAGCGGCTCGCCGACACTGGCCATGAAGCGCAAGGCGCTTAAATCACGTCCACATAGGGCTTCGGTGCCCATTTTCATCAGCATGCGGACCGCGGTCGGCGCGGTGTACCACACATTGACCCGTTCGCGGTCCAAAATGGCATACCAGCGCCGCGCATCGAATTCCGCTTCATCGACCACCAAGGTCGCGCCATTCACCAGCGGTGCGATGATGCCGTAGGAAACGCCAGTGACCCAACCGGGATCGGCGGTGCACCAGTAAATATCCCCAGGCCGCAAATCCAGCACCCAGCGGCCAGTCAACCCATGAGCGACCACGGCTTCGTGAACGTGGATCGCGCCCTTGGGCGTTCCGGTGGTGCCGCTGGTGAAATGCAGCAGCGCCCAGTCTTCGGGTTGGGTGCGCGGTGAGGGCCGGTGGTCGGTTTCAGCCTCCAGCAGAGCGTGGAACGAGCGAGTGCCGGGTTCGTCACCATTGCCGTCGGTCAGCAACACCTGCTCCAGATGCGGCAATTCGCTCCGCTGTTCCCGCACCTTGCGCTGGTGCAGCAGCGTCGTAGTAATCAGTACCCGCGCCCGGCTTTTCACCAAGCGCACCCGCACTGGCTCTGGACCGAACGCGGAAAAGAGCGGGCAAAAGACCGCGCCTGCTTTCAGCGTTCCCAGCGCAGTGATATAGAGTTCGGGAATCCGTCCCGCCAGAATGCAAACCCGGTCGCCCGGTTGAATGCCTAGTCGTTGGAGAGCGTTGGCAAAGCGATTGCTGAGGCGCGCCAATTCGGCGTAACTGAAATCCCGTCGCTCACCGTTCTTGCCCAGCCAGCGCAATGCGACAGCTTCACCACAACCGGCGGCGACCCAGCGATCCACTGCTTCAAAGGCAATGTTCAGACCACCATCCGGCAAACCGGCGCATTCAGCGCGGGCGGCGTCCCAAGAGAACGTAGCGCGCATGGCTTCAATGTCTGTCAGATTCGGGACCGGTTCGCGGTCATTCAGGGTTTTGGGTATCATCTTAGTCTCTCCAAGCGTCGCTCGCTGAATCAGGCTATTATTAAACGCTTCAAGTTCAATCCGCCCGCCGGCCCCGCTCCGGCGCTGATCCCTGCTCGAGACCCGCTCATGACCATTCGCAATCTTGAATATCTGTTCAAACCCCGCTCCATTGCGGTCATCGGGCGTGGCAAACAGCCTGATGGCCCTGATGCCGCCGTGGAATTTAACTTGATTGAAGGTGGCTTCAAAGGCCCAGTGATGCCGGTGAATCCCGATCAGCGGTCCATTGCCGGGGTGCTGGCCTACCCGAATATCGCCAGTCTGCCGGTCAGTCCGGACCTGGCCATTTTAACCACGCCGCTCGATGAAGCGCCGGCCCTGATCGATGAACTCGGTCAACGGGGGACGCGGGCCGTGCTGTTACTCAGCCGCGAAGTATTGCAGGATCACCGTGGGGCAAAGGCAGCGTTGCTCAGCCAGGACATGTTGCGCAAGCACCCGGATGATGGGAAAGTGCTGAAACAGAAAATTCTTGATACGGCAAAGCCTTATTTGTTACGGGTCATGGGGCCGGATCACTTAGGCTATATCGCACCATCGGCGAATGTCAACGCTAGTTTGAGCGGCAATCGACCCTTGGCTGGCCATATCGCGCTGCTCTGTCAATCGGCGGCGGTGATGCGCAGCGTGATCGACTGGGCCACCAGCCGCAATATCGGTTTTTCTCATGTGATCTCCGTAGGCGTTCGCTGGGATGTCGACTTTGGCGATCTGCTGGATTATCTGCTACGGGATTATCAGACTCGCGCCATCCTGATGTATATGGAAAATACCCGCAATCGCCGCAAGTTTGTCTCCGCCGCGCGCGTCGCCGCCCGGGTCAAACCGGTAATCGTGCTGAAACCGCACGATTTTCGCACCGGTCCGGTCGAAGACGCGGTTTACGACGCCGTCTTCCAGCGCGCCGGCATCCTGCGCGTAGACAGCATCGAACAATTATTTAGCGCGGCGGAGACCCTGGCCACCGCCAGGCCGGTTTACAGCGACCGGCTCACCATTGTCAGCAACAGTTACAGCCTGGCACTGATGACCAGCGATACCTTGCTGCGCTACGACGGCCATCTGGCGGAAATCAGCGCGGCGACCCGTGAGCGCGTAGCGCAAACCTGCCGGCCCGGCCATGTCATTGAAAATCCGGTCGATCTTGGCGATACGGCTGGCCCTGATCAGTATGGCCAGTCGCTGGATCTATTGTTGCGGGAACCCGGGGCCGATGGGGTGCTGGTGATCCACGCCCCGGCCTCGACCGACCGCTCCCTGGACTGCGCCCAGGCCGTGACCGAGCGGGCGGCCAAGAGCCGGCGGTTGGTGATGACCTGCTGGCTGGGTGAATCGTCGGCGGAGCCGGCGCGCGAATTATTCAAAAATGCGCAGATTCCTACCTATGAAGCGCCAGACGAGGCGGTCGAGGCGTTTATGCGGCTGGCTCAGTATCGACGTAATCAGGAACTGCTGATGGAGACTCCGCCCTCGGTGCCCGAGGAGTTCACAGCAGATGCCGAGACCGCCCGCCGGATTATCCAGATCGCGCTGACTGCAGGCCGTCGACGGCTAAACGCCTATGAAGCCAGCCAGGTGCTCAGCGCCTACGAAATCCCGGTCGTGCCCCTGCAATTTGCATCCACCCCGGAAGCGGCGACCGATATAGCGCTGGAATTGGGGATGCCGGTCGCTCTCAAGATTCTTTCGCCAGACATTGTCAATAAATCCGATGTCGGCGGCGTGGCGTTCAGCCTCAAGAATCCACTGGAAGTGCTGGTGGCGGCGACCGAGATGTTGAACCGGGTGCGCGATCTCGCTCCCGAAGCGGTCATTGACGGTTTCGCGGTGCAACCCATGCACTATCGGCATAATATTTATGAATTGATGATGGGCGTGCGGACCGGCAAACGGTTTGGACCCGTGATCTTTTTCGGTCAGGGCGGCACCGAGGCCGGCGTTATCGATGATGTCGCTTACGCCTTGCCGCCACTGAACATGCAGCTGGCGCGCGATCTGATCTGGCGAACCCGGTTGTATCGTCGACTGAGCACGAATCGTGGCCGGCCAGTCGATCTGGACGCCATTGCTCTGACCTTGCTAAAAATTTCGCAAATGGTGGTCGATTTAGCGGAAGTGGTGGAACTGGACATTAATCCCATCTGGCTCAGTTCCGACGGATTGCTGGCGTTGGATGCTAATGTAGTGATCGAACCCAGTGCGGAACCCGCCGCCAAAAGGTTAGCAATTTTGCCCTATCCCAAGCAGATGGAACGCCGCTATACCCTGCCCGATGGTCGTTCTTTCCTGATGCGACCTATTCTGCCAGAGGATGAACCGGAGTTGCAGAATCTGGTGAAACGGATGCCAGCGGAAGATGTGCGGATGCGGTTTTTCCAGCCAATTCATGAATTATCGCATGAAATGGCGGCCCGTTTGACACAACTGGATTACGAACGCGAAATGGCGATTATTGTCACCGATCCAGATGTCATTCCCGGTAAAGGCACAATTTGGGGGGTGGTGCGTTGTAATGCGGACCCGGACATGGAAAGGGCTGAGTATGCGATCCTGGTGGACCGCGCCATGATCGGAATCGGGCTGGGGCCGATGTTAATGCGTTACATTATCGAATACGCCAGGCAACAGGGCATCAAGGAAATTTATGGCGAAGTTCTGCGGGAGAATGAATCGATGCTCCGACTCAATCGGGCGCTCAATTTCAAAATTGAGGCAACACCTGACGATCCTGGAGTGCTGCATGTGAAGTTGCCATTGGTCTAAAGCCATCAGGGCGGTTTTGCAGATTAACGGAGGCGGCCATGATTTTTCGGCAATTGTTCGAACCGGTGTCCTGCACCTATACCTACCTGCTCGGTTGTCCAGCAACCGGCGAATGCGCACTGATCGATCCGGTGCTTGAAACTGTGGAGCGGGATCTAGCGGTGATTCGCGAACTCTGCCTGCAACTGGCTTTTACCGTCGAAACCCATGTCCATGCCGACCATGTGACCGGAGCGCTCAAGCTTAAGCATTTGGCAGGCAGCCGGATCGCGGGACCTGCGCTTGACGAGTTGCCCTGCACGGATGTCGGTTTGCGTGCGGGCAAACCATTAATGATCGGTGAAATTGCGCTACATCCATTGTTTACACCGGGTCATACGTCAACCCATCACGCTTACCATGTGGAAACCAATGTTCAGCCGTTCTTGTTCTCAGGCGATGCCCTGTTGATTGATGGCTGCGGACGCACCGATTTCCAGTCCGGCGATCCAATCGCTCTGTATCACAGTATTCATGAGCAGTTTTTCACTCTGCCGGATGAAACCCTGGTTTATCCGGGGCATGACTACGCGGGGCGCTGTGTGTCCTCGATTGCCCAGGAAAAGGCGCGCAATCCACGTCTTGGCGGCGGCAAAAGCCTGGAAGCGTTCGTGGCGATTATGCAGAGCCTGGATCTGACGCCGCCCCAAAAAATGGTGTTCGCTGTTCCCGGCAATCTATTGTGTGGTCAATGTCCGCCTAATGTGCCCGATGAAATGCGTCGCTTGTGCGTTCAGGGTTGAGGAGGCGTGGGTAGTATTCCAGACATGGTTTTTATACTAAGAGACTAATGGAATGGTCCGCCCCGCTCCTCCAACGAGCCCAAAGCGGGCGAAATAGTGAATGCTGACTCACATCATATTAACCGAGATAACGGAGCGGACCCATGAAAGAGTATACCAATGAGCGCGTCATTAAGGTTGTCGGCATTGATCTGGCCAAGCGGAGTTTTCACGTTTACGGCGTGGACGAGAACGGTCAACGGGTGATCCGCAGGACCTTCAACCGGGTACGTCTGAGTGAATTCATGGCGAATCTGCCCGCCTGTACGGTGGCCATGGAAGCCTGTGGCAGTGCGCACTATTGGGCGCGGCAGTTCCGGGAGGACGGCCATGAGGTACGGTTGATCGCGCCCCAGTTCGTGAAGCCCTTTGTGAAATCCAATAAAAACGACGCCGTC
Source organism: Gammaproteobacteria bacterium (assembly GCA_024235095.1). Lineage (NCBI taxonomy): Bacteria > Pseudomonadati > Pseudomonadota > Gammaproteobacteria > Gammaproteobacteria bacterium. The sequence continues at coordinate 2,676,109 of JACKNC010000001.1, read as the reverse complement.
GATGCCGAGGCGATTTGCGAAGCGGCCCAGCGGCCCAGGATGCGGTTGGTGGCGATCAAGAGCGTGGAACAGCAAGATATCCAGGCGATTCACCGGATGCGCAGTTTGGGGGTGGAACGCCGCACCGCCCAGGTCAATCAGATTCGCGGTTTTTTGTTGGAATACGGCATTGAAATCCCGCAGGGGCGTGTGGCGGTGAACCAGCGCCTGCCGGAGATTCTTGAGGATCCAGAGAACGGCCTCAGCGAGCGCTTCCGGGCTGAGCTACGCGAGTTGGCTGACGAACTCCGTCACTTGGATGAACGGGTTGCTCATTATGACGCCCAGATTGAGACCCTGGCGGAAAGCCATCCGCAGGCGCAAGCGTTGATGACGATCCCCGGTCTGGGCGCCAAGGGCGCGACCGCGTTGGTAGCGGCCGTCGGCGAGGATCCCCGACTCTTTAAGAACGGGCGGGGTTTGGCGGCTTGGCTGGGCCTGGTGCCGCGCCAGCACTCCACCGGTGGACGGGACCGCTTACTGGGTATCAGTAAACGGGGGGATGTCTACCTGCGGCAGTTGCTGATTCATGGCGCCCGCGCCGTGTTGCGCTGGGTCGAGCGCAAGGACGATCCGACGAGCCGCTGGGCCCGGGGACTGAAAGGCCGTCGCCATGCCAACGTGGCGGCCGTCGCGTTGGCCAACAAGATCGCCCGGATCGCCTATGCGGTGATGACGACCGGCCAGCCCTATGATGCGGCCAAAGGCGCTCTGGCTCCGGTTTGAGTCTTTCTACGCTTCATCCGCGACCCGGTCGCTACGACCACCCCAGTACCTCCCACCATAAGTTGCGAAGAGTGAATCTCACGGTGATGGCATGAAAGACCAGTTCTGCATTTCCGAAAACCTGATTCGTACAAAAGCCGGCTCTGCCGAGACTGCGAGACTGATAAGGACGGAGATGCGCGCGAATTCCATCAGGGCACGAGGGCAGGCGAGCGCCTCAACACGATGCCGGATATATGGCCGCAACTTTTCCTTCAGCCAAACGGCGATTTCCTCTTGCATCGCGGGGCGGACCATATATGTACGAAAACTTAATATCCTACGCAGCCTCTAAAATGGGTTCCTGCAATAATTCACGATTCTTAAATATTTTTCGCAACATTAATCGAATTGAAGCAAGGTAGACTTGACTTTGACTCGATGCAGGCTTCCTTTCGTAATCTCTACTTAATCGACGAGATCGCCCCAACCAAGCGAGGCTTCTTTCAACAACCCATCGCCGAGGTAAAACCTGAAATCCTTTCTCTTCTTTATTTTTGTTAACAACTTCAATCGTGCAGTTAAAGTTTTTCTCAAGCCATTGAGCCAGGGACTCACCTTGATAAGCACCATCGGCCCAAACTTTCCGGATCGTATTGGCGATGGATAGCCCACCTTGTAATACCTGTGGTGCGCCTTTTACATCCGGAATATTCGCGGCATGCACCCCGACATAAATTAGACAACCCATTGTATCCACTAGAATATGCCTTTTTCTTCCTTTAACTAACTTGCCTCCATCAAATCCTGTTTCATCCGCACATTCCTGAGTGCCTTTCACCGATTGGCTATCAATGATCGCGGCGCTTGGGGTCTCATTTCGCCCTACTTCTTGACGAAATTTTTGGTGAAGCGCCGTGTTAATTTTCTCGAAAACACCGTTATTGATCCATTGATGATAATAAGTGCTGACGGTGGTATACGCCGGAAAATCTTTGAGAAGATATCGCCACTGACAACCCGTTTTATTGATGTAAAAAATTGCATTTAAAATCTCGCGGAGATCCACTTCTCGGGGACGTCCTCGCGTATTTGGCTCGCGTTCTTCCAAAAGGGGTTGAACCCTCTCCCATTCCGCATCGGTGAGATCACTGGGATAGCGATTAAACGGTTTTTCCTTCGGCCAAGACATCGCGCACCTCGAACAAAAATTTCGAAACTAAAATAATTTGGGCTTTTTTGGGTAATTCTATTGTCTTGCTAATAGTTATCCCCACAAAAATCATGCTGGAGCTTTTTCAGGATTAGCGTATTGAGTATCAGGGAGCCTAAAAAATGATTTGACCCTTTCCTGAAATTCTTTTAGCTTTTCCAAAGCAGAATAAACGCGCGCTCTGAAATCAGCCCGGTTTTTAATTGGCTCCTTTTCCAGATGATCATTTTTGATCTCATTCCAAACCTGTTCATCCGGATTTAACTCTGGCGAGTGGGGGGGAAGAAAGAACAAGCGGATTTGTTTTCGATGCGTCTCAAGAAAGGCTTTGACTTCTTTCGAGGTATGATAAGACGCATTGTCCGTGATGACAATTAATGGGCGCTCTCGACCCTCTAATGCCTTCTCTAAAAAGGCAATGAAAACCCCACTCACTCATTTTTGAGTGGTCACTTCAAATATTAACTCGCCCGTCGCCGTAACCATCGATAAAATGTGAAACCCACCCCGGTCATCACTCACTTTAATTTCAGGCGGATGACCGACTAAGCCCCACGTCCGTCCAGAACGCGTATGGCCTTGAACCCATGACTCATCCTGAAACGCAATATCCGCTCCAAGTTCTTGAGCCCGCTTCTGAATCTCTTTAAATTCTTCATTAATAAACTTTTTAACTTCCTCCTGATCCTGGTTTAAGGCATGATAACAAGGTTTTTGACAACTCAGTCCTAATTGATGTAAATGCAGACGAACCGTGGCATCCGATACCCATAAACCAAAGTACTCTTTCAATAAATTAACCATGATCTCTAAAGTCCATAAAACCGTATCATAGCCATGATCCGCCGGCGTCGTATTGAGTATCGTTTCTTTTAACCATCGATCAATATCCGGAGTCATCACACACGTGGCGCCGAGCGCTTTCCGGGTATCCAGGGCTTCTTCTCCTTCATAACGATAGTTGCGAAGCCAATCATAAATACTCGTTCGGTCGATACCCAAAAAATCAGCAACAAGCTCCGGACCATAATGCTTCTCTTCGACCGCGCGAACCGCAATACGCCGGATGTAATTCATCACTTCATCCGGTATTTTACGTGCATCAAACATCCATTCCGCGTTCATTGCCGCACCTCCTCTATAAATTTAGAGTCTCTAAAGAGGTCTTCTATAGTTATTAGACAATTTGATTAACGCTCAGTTCGTTGATAATGTAGGGATAATCGTTGGCAAGCCTATATCAAAAAAACAATAATAAAATAAATATGTTATTTTTAGTACATATATGGTCCGCCCCGCGATGCAAGAGGAAATCGCCGTTTGGCTGAAGGAAAAGTTGCGGCCATATATCCGGCATCGTGTTGAGGCGCTCGCCTGCCCTCGTGCCCTGATGGAATTCGCGCGCATCTCCGTCCTTATCAGTCTCGCAGTCTCGGCAGAGCCGGCTTTTGTACGAATCAGGTTTTCGGAAATGCAGAACTGGTCTTTCATGCCATCACCGTGAGATTCACTCTTCGCAACTTATGGTGGGAGGTACTGGGGTGGTCGTAGCGACCGGGTCGCGGATGAAGCGTAGAAAGACTCAAACCGGAGCCAGAGCGCCTTTGGCCGCATCATAGGGCTGGCCGGTCGTCATCACCGCATAGGCGATCCGGGCGATCTTGTTGGCCAACGCGACGGCCGCCACGTTGGCATGGCGACGGCCTTTCAGTCCCCGGGCCCAGCGGCTCGTCGGATCGTCCTTGCGCTCGACCCAGCGCAACACGGCGCGGGCGCCATGAATCAGCAACTGCCGCAGGTAGACATCCCCCCGTTTACTGATACCCAGTAAGCGGTCCCGTCCACCGGTGGAGTGCTGGCGCGGCACCAGGCCCAGCCAAGCCGCCAAACCCCGCCCGTTCTTAAAGAGTCGGGGATCCTCGCCGACGGCCGCTACCAACGCGGTCGCGCCCTTGGCGCCCAGACCGGGGATCGTCATCAACGCTTGCGCCTGCGGATGGCTTTCCGCCAGGGTCTCAATCTGGGCGTCATAATGAGCAACCCGTTCAAAAAAACCGCGAATCTGATTGACCTGGGTGCGTATTTCACGGGATGACGGCAGGTCGTTTCACGGGATGACGGCAGGTCGTTTCACGGGATGACGGCAGGTCGTTTCACGGGATGACGGCAGGTCGTTTCACGGAAGGCGGCAGGCCATTACACGGAAGGCGGCGGGTTGTTTCGCCAATGAGCAGCGACGCAGGTTAACAACTTGTAGGCTGGTTCCTTTTTTTCCGAGGAGGAACTCATGCCGACTGAGAGGTTATCCATGCGCAAGATTCAAGAAGTGCTTCGTTTGCAGGCGGCGGGCCATAGCCAACCACAAATTGCCCGGAGTTGCGGGATCGGCCGTAGCACGGTCGGAGAGTATCTGCAACGCGCCCGACGAGCGGGCCTGGGTTGGCCCCTGCCCAAGGGCATGATGGCCGATGAATTGGAACGACGGTTGTTTCCGCCGCGCCCCGCCGCTGGGTCTGCGGATCGCGGAAAACCGGATTGGGCCACCGTCCACCAGGAATTACGCCGCCCCGGCGTCACCTTGTGGCTCTTGTGGGAAGAGTACAAAGCCACGCATCCCCAGGGCTATCAATACACCTGGTTCTGCCAGCAGTATCGGGCTTGGGTGGCGCATACCGATGTGGTGATGCGCCAGACCCATCGGGCCGGTGAGAAGGTGTTTGTGGACTACGCCGGTCCCACCGTGCCCATCGTGGACCGCATCACGGGTGAACTCCGCCAGGCCCAAGTGTTTGTTGCGGTGCTGGGCGCCAGCAATTACACCTATGTGGAGGCGACCTGGACCCAAGGACTGGATGACTGGCTCATGGCGCATGTCCGGGCCTTTGCATTTTTCGGCGGTGTCCCGGAAATTGTGGTTCCAGATAATTTGAAAACCGGCGTCCAGACGCCGCACCGCTATGAGCCCGACCTCAACCCCAGTTATCTGGAGTTAGCCGCCCATTATGGCGTCGCGGTGATCCCCGCGCGTGTCCGAAAACCGCGTGATAAAGCCAAAGCGGAAAGTGGCGTGCTCGTGGTGGAACGCTGGATTCTGGCCCGCTTGCGCCATCGGACTCTGTTCAGTCTCGACGAACTCAACACGGTCATCCGCGAACTGCGCGACGCCCTCAATCAGCGCGCCTTCAAAAAACTCCCCGGTTCCCGTCAGCATTGGTTTGCAACGCTGGAACAACCGGCGTTGCGTCCCTTACCGGCCGAACCCTACGTGTTCGCGCAATGGAAAAAAGCGCGCGTCAACATTGACTATCACATTGACATCGAGCGCCATTACTATTCGGTCCCCTACCTCCTGGTGCGCCAGGAAGTGGAGGTGCGCCTGACCGCCACCACGGTCGAGGTCTTCCATCAACGTCAGCGGGTGGCTTGTCATCGCCGCCATCCGCAGCCTGGTCGCCATACCACCGTAACCGCCCACATGCCCAAAGCCCATCGGGAGTACGCCGAATGGACGCCCGAACGGTTAGTGCGCTGGGCTCACCAGACCGGCCCCCACACGGCGACTCTAGTGGGCTGACACAGAAGTTTTGACAGGTTCAGAGGTTTCTAGGTCCACCGGGGTTTCAGAAGATTTCAAGGGAGGATAGAGGCGCTTGAGTTTGACCCGGGCCAAGTCGGTGCCGAACTGCCAGTGGATTTTGGTCTGACGTAGGTTGCGTGGGCCTTGCCAAGCGGCGATTTCCTTCCGCAAAGTTTCGAGGTTCGCAATGCGGCGATTCAAACACTGGCCGGCGAGAACAGCGAACTCACATTCCGCCATATTGAGCCAACTGCCATGCTTGGGGGTGTAATGAAATTCGAGCTTGCGGGTGATCCGGCGGGCTTCCTCTGGAGAAAAGACACTATACAAGGCCGCAGGAGTGTGGGTATTGAGGTTATCCACGACCAACCGGATTCGCTCCGCCTTCGGAAAGTACACATCAACGAGTTGCTGCATTTGCTGGGCAAAATCGCGTTTGGTGCGCTGTTTCGTGACATTAACATGACGCCACCCGCGCAAGGGTTGTACGAATAGAAATAAATTGGCGGTGCCTTCGCGTTTGTATTCACAGTCATAGCGCGCCGGTTGACCCGGGCGGGCGGGTTGAGGACAGCGGGTTTCGCTGGTCAATTGCACCGGACTTTCATCGAAGCACACTTGGGGGTATTGAGGATCATCGGGTTCGGCGTACAGGTCCAACACATCCTCCATATGCCAAACATAATCGGGACTGACACTGGGAATACACCATTCTTGACGTTGCCAGGGTTTGAGGTCGTTTTTTTAAGGATGCGCCGCACACTCTCACGGGAAATGGCTTCGATGGGCCGGAGTTCCATGAAGCGGTCCGCTAACAATTGGAGAGTCCACTGACAACGGCCAGCGGGCGGGGTACTACAGGCCAAGGCGACCAGAAAGGCGGCCTGTTTGCCGGTCAAGGCCGGGGGCAAACCGACTCGTGGCCGCTCGCTTAACGCCGCCAGCAACCCTTCGTCGACAAACCGTTGACGGGTACGATGAACGGTCGAAATCCCCAAGTGAAGGCTTTGGGCAATGGCCTCATCCGTCGCCCCTTCCGCAGCCTGCAGCAACACATGGGCACGGGCAACCTTGCGCGCCGCTGCCTTGCCTTTATGAATGACCTTCAGCAGGTCTTCCCGCTCCTCTTCAGTTAGATCAACCAGATACTTGTGGGCCATGGTGATTCCTCCTGTTGATCTCAACCATAGGGCACCCACCGCTACCTGTCAAAACTTCTGTGTCAGCCCACTAGTGGAACGTATCCTGGCCACGCGGCCCCATCCTCAGCAGGGCTACCGCTCGTGCTTGGGCATCTTGCGTCTGGGCAAAGCCTATGGCGCCGACCGCTTGGAGGCCGCCTGTCAGCGCGCGTTAGCCATTGGGGGACTGAGTTACAAGAGCATCGAGTCGATTCTCAAGCATGGCCTGGACCAGCAACGCCTCCCGGATGCGGGGACTTCGCCACCGCCCATCCCTTCGACCGCGACCCACGCGAACGTGCGCGGCGCACGCTATTACCAATAACCCAGGAGCCTCCGCCATGCTGAAACAACCCCTTCTCGATCAACTGCACACCTTGAAACTCAGCGGCATGCGTCAGGCCTTGCACGAGCAACTCCAGATGCCCGATAGCGATCAGCTCAGCTTTACGGATCGCTTGAGTCTCCTGGTTGATCGCGAACTGACCGAACGCGCGAATCGTCGCCTCCAGTACCGCTTACAGCAAGCCCGTTTGCCCCAGCAAGCCTGCCGGGAAGACCTGGATTACCAACATCCCCGGGGCCTGGATAAAACCCTCATCCAGCATCTGCTCGGTGAACGCTGGCTTGTGGAGCATCTCAACTGCCTGATTACCGGCCCCACCGGCGTGGGGAAAACATGGATTGCTTGTGCCTTGGCTCAGCATGCGTGTCGTCTGGGCTATACCGCGCGCTATGTCCGTTTGCCCCGCTTGCTCCCTGAACTGGCGTTGGCCCGCGCCGATGGCCGCTATCCCAAGCTGCTACGCGAGTACGCTAAAGCACACGTGTTGGTCATCGATGACTGGGGCTTAACACCGCTCACCAGCGAGGGCCGCCGTGATCTTCTGGAAATCCTCGATGACCGGCATCACCGTCAATCCACCCTCGTGACCAGCCAGTTGCCCGTGGCAAGCTGGCACGCCTATCTGGACGAACCCACTCTGGCTGATGCCCTCCTCGATCGGCTCGTCCATAACGCCTACACCCTCAACCTGACCGGAGAATCCTTACGAAAACGTAAAACCCCCTTGACGAACTCCATCACGGAACAGTAAACACTCATCCACTGCGTCGCTGCGCTCCGACCGAGTGAAATACGCTGCCGCCTTCGACTGAACTCGCCGGCCGTCATCCCGTGAAATGGATGGCCGGCATCAGTGAAATACGCAACCTGGGCGGTGCGGCGTTCCACCCCCAAACTGCGCATCCGGTGAATCGCCTGGATATCTTGCTGTTCCACGCTCTTGATCGCCACCAACCGCATCCTGGGCCGCTGGGCCGCTTCGCAAATCGCCTCGGCATCGACGGCGTCGTTTTTATTGGATTTCACAAAGGGCTTCACGAACTGGGGCGCGATCAACCGTACCTCATGGCCGTCCTCCCGGAACTGCCGCGCCCAATAGTGCGCACTGCCACAGGCTTCCATGGCCACCGTACAGGCGGGCAGATTCGCCATGAATTCACTCAGACGTACCCGGTTGAAGGTCCTGCGGATCACCCGTTGACCGTTCTCGTCCACGCCGTAAACGTGAAAACTCCGCTTGGCCAGATCAATGCCGACAACCTTAATGACGCGCTCATTGGTATACTCTTTCATGGGTCCGCTCCGTTATCTCGGTTAATATGATGTGAGTCAGCATTCACTATTTCGCCCGCTTTGGGCTCGTTGGAGGAGCGGGGCGGACCATTCCATTAGTCTCTTAGAGCAAAATGCATCGCGTGAAGATGGGTCTCGTGATGTTGTTTATGTTGATGAATCTGGATTTCATGACAATATCAGAAATGAATGGGGTTGGAGCCCAAGGGGCGAAATCATTATCGGTGAGAGGAAAAGCAAACCCACTGAAAAACTTAATTTGATTGGTGGTCTCATCAATAATGAAATTATTGCTCCGCTGGCCTATGCATCTTATACGGATACGGAGATATTTAATACTTGGCTTGAGAAGTGCTTAATCCCCGTACTCCCAAAAAATTGTATTATTGTTATGGATAATGCAAGCTTTCATAAATCGGAAGAAACAAGAAGCATTATTAAAGAAAATGGACATCAGTTGTTATTCTTACCTCCTTATTCACCTGATTTAAATCCTATTGAAAACTACTGGGCTATTCTTAAGGGGAAGTTGAAAAAATTCTTCCAAATTGTTAAACTCTTTATTGATGCATTAACAGCGGTTTTTCAAACTATCTAAAAACTGTTTGACTATATAGCCGTAAAGTGCTCGCGTGGCAGTTGTCCAATACTTTGGAGACCACCTTTTGCCTGGAGTGCTTGGAAGGAGCCCTGGCGCATCGCCAGCCGATGATCTTCAACACCGATCAAGGAACCCAGTTCACGAGCGTCGCTTTTACCGGGTGCTTGGCGCAAGCCGGAATCCGAATCAGTATGGACGGTCGAGGGCGGGCGCATGACAATAGCTTTGTCGAACGGCTCTGGCGGTCCGTAAAATATGAGGAGGTGTATCCGAAGGCCTATGAAACGTTGGGTAGTGTTCCAGACATGGTTTTTATACTAAAACCCCGAATTCATACCGATTAATAAATAGACCAATAACGATGTCATGCATCTTATCAAGTTTGGAGAAGCAAATGGTCTTTCTGACTCATCTTTTAATGCGCGTCCGTAGGGTGAGGTGTTTCCGTTCAATTTTTTGAGTATTTGCCTTACCGACCGTATGCTGTTCGGGTGGCAAGTGGCATTCGTAGGCTCCCCAGTCATCCGTATAAAATCGGGTTATTCCAAAAGGTTCTAGAATCTCTCTAAGCTTTAAAAACACTTCATCTTTGTGATCACCGAAGGTATAAGCGAGAACTTTTCCGGTGTAATGATCGATCGCATGCCACAGCCAACGCGGATGTTTTTTACTCTGAACATAACTCCACATCTCGTCTAGTTCGGCTTCTTGATCTTCAGCTTTTTGAATCTCAACGAGGACTTCCTGTGAATTTAAGTGGTTCAGCACCGCTCGATTGACGGATTCAAGGCAAGATTCTTTTTTTTTCAGGACTTTCGCTTGGCTACCATATAAAGTATGGTAATGATCAATAAATATCTATATATAGTAAAAAATAGCCCATAAGCGAAAGTCCTGTTTTTCTAGCACGGCAAACTTAGCTTGACCCAGCGTTCCTCCAGTGCCTGCAAATAGGCGTCTGGATCCTGCCGAAACCGCTGACCCAAGACCTGCGGTTGGCGGCGTTGTTCGAATTGGACCCGCGCCATCCGCCACTGCTGGAGGTCCGCTTGGGCTAATTCTTCAAGCGGGCAAGGGGTGCGATTGACTCACCACGGCAGCCGGTAAGCGGGTGGGGCCACAGACGACGAGGCGGGCCGGCGCACTCTTCTGTCCCGTCGTGCGGCGCATCTGATGGCGAAAATGACCAAATAATTGCTCCAAGTCATTATTAGTACGTGGTAAATTAGCAATATCATAACAAGTAAATACCAAAGGGCCATAGCTGGCGGTGACCTTCGCAAACTGCGCGGCCAGTGCCTGTAAATAGACGGTGGGGGTCGCTTCTTCTTCGATATCCGCTAACAACACCGCATACCGGGCTTGAACGGTGGCCCGCGCCGCGCCATCGGGATTGGCCAAAAGGTCAGCAGCCTCCTTGAGCCAGCCATGGGCAATCGTCAACTCCGGCCAGAGCGGCGCGGTCGCTGCTAACCCGCGCTTGAGCAGTTGTTGCAAGCGCGGCAAGGACGCTAGCTCCCCCCTTTTTCCACGAGCCGGCCGAGACTCGCGGTGATGGCGGACAACCGCTCCTGGAGTTGGAGTCCCCCCGCTTGGAGGGGGGGATGGCCGCTCTCGCTGAGGGCGCCCCGGACCGCAGCACAATAGCCGCGAATGACCTCGGCCTGCGGATCACGGCGGTCCTCGACCTTACCACCTATCAGTTTCTCATCACGGGGCAAACTCGATAGAAGGAAGGTAAAGGTTGTTGCATTTGTAGCTTCCGGTGGATTGCGCGCAGACCCCAGGTGAACCAGGAAACGGCGCTACGGGCGAGTTTTCGAAAGGTCCAATGGTGAGGATCGGTCTGTTCTTGCGTCTTTTTTCCAGGGGCGTGGGGTGATCGTGGGCCTCCTCTTGACCGACGCGCACGCACCAGTACATGGCCAAGGCCATGATCAGCAGCAACCGATCGAGCCGATCAGCGGCCTGTAACTGCGTGTCTTCTAATTGAAAACCGCGACTTTTGAAATCGGAGAACATCGGCTCAATGCCCCAGCGACTTGCGTAATCCCGCACGGTCGCCCGATTCGGCGGGTCATTCATGGCGATGATCCAGGGTTCCGGGTGGGCCCCCTCATGCCAAATCGCCAGATTCGTCGCGACCCCTTGATTGAATAACCGCACATTGGGCAGATAGCGCTCGGTTTGCCCTGTGGCAAGCACCCCGGTCGTGGTCATGTCTCCAAACCCTGGATCCACATTGAGATTGCCTTTCAATCGTAACCGATAATGCCAACCGGACTGCGCGTGAAGCCACGCGAATAAATCCACCGAGGGATAAAAGCGATCCGCCGAAAGCAGCACCTCGGCTCCCGCCGGGAGCCACGCTCGAACTTGTTCTAATACCGCTTTCTGGGCCGCAAAACCCAGATTGGCCGGGCCGGCTTCCACCCGCCAAGCAAGGGGTAAGGCCCGATCGCCGATCCCAAGGCTCACCATCAAAATCGCAAAACGATCCCCCAAATCGGTTTGATCCAGACTCAAAATAATCGTTTGTCCCTGCTGGCCCGTCGCCGCCAAGGTTTGGCGCGCCCACGGTTCCAGCACTTCCGTACTCGACAGCAACGGATTCTTCAACAACCGCCGCAGCCACTGCTCGCGCATATCTTGCCGTTCGGTCTCCAAGGGTAGGAGATTGGCGAGTTCCACCGTATTCGGGGTCTGGGCTTCCAGGATGGCGCCCACCGCTAAAGCTAGCTTGGCGCGTACCGTCTTGCGTAGCGTCGGGTGGGCAGCTCTCAACCCCGCTTCGATTTCTGTTGCCAACTGCCGAATCGTTCCCATGATCCCCTCATGATGTTCGTTAAACTCATAATCCTAGTCTAACTCAGAACTGATAGGTGGTAAGGGTCCTCGACCTCGCGCTCCAGGGTTCGCACCCCCCGGACCCGTTTACGCAATTCTTTCTGCGCGTGCCGATCCGCCTCCCAAATCGGTCGTCCTGCTTCCCGCAGATAAGGGAACGGGCAGAGCTGATGCGGCACCTGCGGAAAGACGTGGGCAACCGCTTGCCGTAACGCCATTTGACCATCACTGACGACCCCGACTACCGGAACATCGGCGACGTCCGCGACCGCCGACCGCAACAACGCACTGAGATCATCACGGCCTGACGCCAGCAGGCTACGGGCTAACAGGACCTCTCCTGATAACACGTCCCGCACCACCCAGAGCACTTCGTGGCCCTTGTCCGGTTGCAAACCATCAATAGCGAGGATCAGTCGGCCTTGCTGGCGCAACCGAGTCCGCCGCTCCGGTGAGGCCAACATCACGCTCACCAACTCCTCATACCGTTGTAATAAGGTACCCACCGTCCGCGGCGTGTCAAGCGACACCGAAAACTGACCCCTTGGCGACACCGAAAATTGACCCCCTGGATTTACTGGGTTATTGGGTTGGAGAGACCGAAACGGGCTTCAGCAAGCCAGACCGGCGTTTTTCCCGCAGGCGATAACTATCGCCGCGGATGGTCAACACCTGGCTGTGGTGAAGGAGGCGATCGAGGATCGCCGTCGCCACGACGGGATCGCCGAAGACGGTTCCCCATTCCCCCACACTGCGATTGCTGGTGATCAGCAAGCTGCCCCGTTCGTAGCGTCGCGAGACCAACTGGAAGAACAGATGGGCGGCGTTGGGCTCGAACGGCAGGTAACCCAATTCGTCGACGATCAATAACTTCGGGTTGGCCCAATGGGTCAGTCGTTCCTCTAGGCGACCGTCGGCGTGGGCCTTGGCCAGGTGAGCGACGAGGGCCGTGGCCGGGGTGAACAAGACGGAATAGCCGTGCTGGATCGCCAGGCCGCCCAAAGCCACGGCCAGATGCGTCTTCCCCACGCCCGGCGGCCCGAGGAGGAGCAAGGCATCACCGTGGGCGACCCAGCGGCACAGCGCTAATTCGCGCAGTTGCTTGGGATCAAGGGACGGTTGCGCCGCAAAGTCGAAGCCGTCCAGGGTGCGGGCGAACGGGAACTTGGCCAAGCGGGCAGCCATCTCCAAGCGTCGCTGTTCCCGACGCGCGACCTCGGCTTGGCACAAGAAGGTCAGGGCCTCGCGCAGGTTGAATTCGCGCCGAGCGGCCTCATCCAACAAGGTATCCAGTTGATCGCGCAGCGCGGTCAGCTGCAAACGGGCGAGCAAGCCGGGCAGGGTATCGGGGTCTGGATTCATCACCAGCCCCCTCCCGCGATCGCCTCGTATTCGGCCAAGGGACGCAACAGCACCGGGGCCGGTGACCGGTCCGCGGCGGGTGGCGCGGGGTTCGCGGCGCCCCCCGCAGTCGGCGCCCCCACGACGCCGGCTAAGTGGGCCGGATCGATCACCCGCTGGCGCCGGCCGACGCTCAGGACATGGCGCGCCACCTCGATCCCGGCGCGCTGCACCCGCAGGGACTCGTCGACGATCTGCACCGTCACCGTCTCGCCGATCAGTCGCCACGGGACACTGTAATGGTTGGTGTCCACTTCGATGCAGCTGTCGGCATGCACCCGGCGGGTCAACTCACGGATCCAATGGAAAGGCGGACGACCGTTCAAGGGGCGTAGCGCGTCGGCTTCGGCCCGCTGGAACCGCGCCAGTGGCGGTTCGCCGGTGGTCCCATGTATTCGCACATCGGCCACCGTCCGTAACCAACCCCGGAGATGCCCCTCTAACGCGGCCCAGGAGTCGAACATCCGACCGGCGATGGCGTTGCGCTTGACAGAGCCCACGCCGCGTTCGTCCTTACCTTTCGTCCGTGCCCGACACGGGGCGCAGGCGCGCGGTTGAAACCCCCAATAGCGGGCAAAGGCCAGAAAGCGGGTGTTGAATACCACCACCCGGGTGATCCGGTCGTGCGCGTCCACCAGTGCCCGCGCGTTGTCCATCAGGACCTCCTCGGGCACCCCGCCAAAATGGTGAAAAGCCCCTTCCAGCCCGTCCAACCACGCCGATTGTCGTTCATGATCGAAGGCCGCTACAAACACCCGCCGGGAATAACCCAAGGTGGCCACAAACAGCCGAACCACCACCGGTTCGCCGCCGATCCGGACCGTCGTGCTCCCAAAGTCGATCTGGAGTTGCTGCCCCGGCGGCGTCTCAAAGCGCACGGTCGCGCGGGCTTCCGCCTCCAGCGCTTGGCGCCACGGACGCACCGCCCGTTCCACGGTGCGCAGCGAGACCTGCAGACCATGCACCCGCTGCAACTCTTGGCGCACCACGTCCGCGTTGCCACAATGTTGGCGAAAGCTCACCGCCAGCCACTCTTCGAGCGTGCTTAACGCCCGCCGTCGCTTCGGTAATCGATCGGGCATCCAATCCTCTTGGCTCAAGTGGCGTTTGACCGTGTTGCGGCTACAACCGAGTTCGCGGGCAATCCGCCGGGCTCCCCACCCGAGTTCGTACAGCCGCCGCATCGCCGCGACCGTCTCTGGCGTTTGCATCTCGTCCCCCTTCCTGATCGTGATCTTCGGAAGGTGGATTTTCTGACTCTTCATCAAATTTCCCCTCTGGCTTCGGGGGTCAATTTTCAATGTCGCCAAAGGGTCAATTTATGCTGTCGCCTGACACGGCGCAATCCTCACGCCCTGCGCGGTGAGTGCTTGATGAATTTCAGCCACGGTGCGATGGTCCTGATAACGACAAGCACCAATCCAGGCGATCACATCTAAACCAAACTCGTGATGCGGCAGTGCCAACCGCCCCTCCCATTCCGGTCGGTATGGCCGATGGTAAAATGCACAGGCTCGATTCACACAGCGCCGGATTTGCAATTTTACAGCGATCACCCCTTCCAAGGTCGTGATCGTCCGATGATTCTCATAGGCAAACCAGAGGGGGCCTCCACAGGCCGGACAACGCCGGTTCATGCAGGTCAGTATCAGCGTCTGTGTTGAAGGAGGCCTTGGCGTCATTCTGGCCATTGCGTTTCTCCCCATCCCTTATTCAGTCAAGGTAACGCGCTTTAGACCCTCTAGCTAAGTTTGCTATCCTAGTTTTTTTTAATTCATTGATGACGGTCGTCGGACTGATGTCTAAAACGCGCGCGGTATCTCGAACTCCACTGCCATTGATCGCCATCTCAATGATCTGGTTTTTGACTTCAGGTAAATATCCATTGTAATCGTAGTCTAAAATAAATGTTTTGACCGAGCATTCTGGATTCTGACAAAGGTAGCGTTGTTTTCCATTCTCCGTTTTTCCACGCTTTGCGATTTTTTCATGACGACAAACAGGGCAAAGGACAGGATTTAAAACCATATTTAAATTCCTTAAAAAAACATTAAAATACTTAAGCGAATTCTAGACTAAATATAGCATATCTAAGTCTAGAACACTACCAAACGCTGGACCAGGCTTACCAGGGCTTGGCGCAGTACTTCGTGTTTTACAATGACCAGCGTCCTCATCAGGCGCTGAACTATCGAACACCCGCTGAGGTGTATGCGGACAGGCAAAGCCGGTCGCTATAAGGTGTAGAGTGTCCACCTTAAATTCGGCTAAATTCTGTCTTGACATTGGGGTCCACCTCACTTGGTGTCACTCATGATCTGGACTTTCCTATTCATCGGTCGGCCTTAGCTTAAACCACTGTCCGATTTTCGGGGTCCACTATAAACAGATTTTAGCGAACAAACAGCTATAGTCCATCAATCAGGCTTTTCATTACTATTTAAATAATTCGCAAACAATCTATCTTCATTCAGTGTATGATGAAAGAACCAATTTAATAAAAAATTCATCAATACCCTTGTATTATGTAGCGATTGTTCAACAAAAAAATAACTTTCTTTATTGGAAAGCTTTTCGATTAATTCGCAATGAAGCCTCTGATGTTCTTCTAAACCGGGATAACCCGCTCGGTACATCATATTTTCTTCACTAATGAAATGAAATTTCGTATAGGCACTCAGTTCAGTGATTAACGCATTTCGATAGTTCGCATCCTTAGTTTTTTCCAATTCATAGAAAAGTCGGTTAATCAGATTTAAGAAACAGTGATGTTGGAAATCAACATCTTCAATACCAAGTTCATAATCGTGTTTCCATTCAATCGGTTGATGCTTCATCGCCTTTATTCCTATATATAATGGAAAATGATTGCTTTAGAATATCGACATCAAACCCGTGTTCTTCATAGCCTTTCTGGATGTGTGAGGTGGACCCCATTGTCCAGACAGTTTTAGCCGAATTTAAGGTGGACACTCTGCGCCTCATCAACCGCTCCGTGATAGGCCCAGTAGTTGGCACTGAGTCACCCGGGAAACCCCGGGGCGCCCAGGTTCAATCCAGCCGCGCCTCACCCCGGTGGGTTTAGTCCGGACTTTTTTCTCAACCACTCCACTTGACCTTGCAACCGGCCAATCTGGCTATAGAGCGCCTCGGCATTCTGAGCTTCGTCGGGACCGCGTCGACCCCGCTTGCGTTCGAACAGCGTCTTTAAATCCTCTTGAGCCTCCCGCTTCCAGGTGGTCACCTGGTTGAGGGGCACCTCATACATACCGGCAATCTCATTGACCGTCTTGCGACCTACCAGCGCTTCCATTGCGACCTTCGCCTTGAAGTCCGCACTGAATACTTTCCTCTGCATCACACTACCTCTTCCTCGTAGTCTTTACCTTGCAGAATACCACCTTATTTGCCTGTCCGAATTTGGGGTCCATTATACTTATCAAAGCAAGAGAAAGTTGATAAGTTGGTTCTTTGGAAAGAACAAAAAAAATGGTGTGTTTGTCAAACGAGGCATGAACAAAGACATATATTTTCAGAGACTAATGGAATGGTCCGCCCCGCTCCTCCAACGAGCCCAAAGCGGGCGAAATAGTGAATGCTGACTCACATCATATTAACCGAGATAACGGAGCGGACCCATGAAAGAGTATACCAATGAGCGCGTCATTAAGGTTGTCGGCATTGATCTGGCCAAGCGGAGTTTTCACGTTTACGGCGTGGACGAGAACGGTCAACGGGTGATCCGCAGGACCTTCAACCGGGTACGTCTGAGTGAATTCATGGCGAATCTGCCCGCCTGTACGGTGGCCATGGAAGCCTGTGGCAGTGCGCACTATTGGGCGCGGCAGTTCCGGGAGGACGGCCATGAGGTACGGTTGATCGCGCCCCAGTTCGTGAAGCCCTTTGTGAAATCCAATAAAAACGACGCCGTCGATGCCGAGGCGATTTGCGAAGCGGCCCAGCGGCCCAGGATGCGGTTGGTGGCGATCAAGAGCGTGGAACAGCAAGATATCCAGGCGATTCACCGGATGCGCAGTTTGGGGGTGGAACGCCGCACCGCCCAGGTCAATCAGATTCGCGGTTTTTTGTTGGAATACGGCATTGAAATCCCGCAGGGGCGTGTGGCGGTGAACCAGCGCCTGCCGGAGATTCTTGAGGATCCAGAGAACGGCCTCAGCGAGCGCTTCCGGGCTGAGCTACGCGAGTTGGCTGACGAACTCCGTCACTTGGATGAACGGGTTGCTCATTATGACGCCCAGATTGAGACCCTGGCGGAAAGCCATCCGCAGGCGCAAGCGTTGATGACGATCCCCGGTCTGGGCGCCAAGGGCGCGACCGCGTTGGTAGCGGCCGTCGGCGAGGATCCCCGACTCTTTAAGAACGGGCGGGGTTTGGCGGCTTGGCTGGGCCTGGTGCCGCGCCAGCACTCCACCGGTGGACGGGACCGCTTACTGGGTATCAGTAAACGGGGGGATGTCTACCTGCGGCAGTTGCTGATTCATGGCGCCCGCGCCGTGTTGCGCTGGGTCGAGCGCAAGGACGATCCGACGAGCCGCTGGGCCCGGGGACTGAAAGGCCGTCGCCATGCCAACGTGGCGGCCGTCGCGTTGGCCAACAAGATCGCCCGGATCGCCTATGCGGTGATGACGACCGGCCAGCCCTATGATGCGGCCAAAGGCGCTCTGGCTCCGGTTTGAGTCTTTCTACGCTTCATCCGCGACCCGGTCGCTACGACCACCCCAGTACCTCCCACCATAAGTTGCGAAGAGTGAATCTCACGGTGATGGCATGAAAGACCAGTTCTGCATTTCCGAAAACCTGATTCGTACAAAAGCCGGCTCTGCCGAGACTGCGAGACTGATAAGGACGGAGATGCGCGCGAATTCCATCAGGGCACGAGGGCAGGCGAGCGCCTCAACACGATGCCGGATATATGGCCGCAACTTTTCCTTCAGCCAAACGGCGATTTCCTCTTGCATCGCGGGGCGGACCATATATGTACGAAAACTTAATATCCTACGCAGCCTCTAAAATGGGTTCCTGCAATAATTCACGATTCTTAAATATTTTTCGCAACATTAATCGAATTGAAGCAAGGTAGACTTGACTTTGACTCGATGCAGGCTTCCTTTCGTAATCTCTACTTAATCGACGAGATCGCCCCAACCAAGCGAGGCTTCTTTCAACAACCCATCGCCGAGGTAAAACCTGAAATCCTTTCTCTTCTTTATTTTTGTTAACAACTTCAATCGTGCAGTTAAAGTTTTTCTCAAGCCATTGAGCCAGGGACTCACCTTGATAAGCACCATCGGCCCAAACTTTCCGGATCGTATTGGCGATGGATAGCCCACCTTGTAATACCTGTGGTGCGCCTTTTACATCCGGAATATTCGCGGCATGCACCCCGACATAAATTAGACAACCCATTGTATCCACTAGAATATGCCTTTTTCTTCCTTTAACTAACTTGCCTCCATCCAATCCTGTTTCATCCGCACATTCCTGGGTGCCTTTCACCGATTGGCTATCAATGATCGCAGCGCTTGGGGTCTCATTTCACCCTACTTCTTGACGAAATTTTTGGTGAAGCGCCGTGTTAATTTTCTCGAAAACACCGTTATTGATCCATTGATGATAATAAGTGCTGACGGTGGTATACGCCGGAAAATCTTTGGGAAGATATCGCCACTGACAACCCGTTTTATTGATGTAAAAAATTGCATTTAAAATCTCGCGGAGATCCACTTCTCGGACAGCGATTCCCGGTCTCTTTCCTAGTCTTTGATTGATAATGGTTTTTTCTAAAAAATTTATCAGTGTTTAATAAAAAATATATTGATAAATCATTTAGATGAGCAAAAGAGAGCGGGAATTGCTGCTTCTCGGAGACGTCCTCGCGTATTTGGCTCGCGTTCTTCCAAAAGGGGGTGAACCCTCTCCCATTCCGCATCGGTGAGATCACTGGGATAGCGATTAAACGGTTTTTCCTTCGGCCAAAACATCGCGCACCTCGAACAAAAATTTCGAAACTAAAATAATTTGGGCTTTTTTGGGTAATTCTATCAAAAAAACAATAATAAAATCAATATGTTATTTTTATTACAGTCTCTCAGATAAGAGGACTTATGGGAAGTGTTGTGATAGGTGTTGCTGAGAAAGAAACAGTAGCGGCAAACATACTTGGCATCAATGAAATGAACCAAACATTCGATATTGTGTCAACAAGCGATGAATTCAGGAGCATCGTTGAGGTGGACCCCAATGTCAAGACAGAATTTAGCCGAATTTAAGGTGGACACTCTACACCTTGTAGCGACCGGCTTTGCCTGTCCGCATACACCTCAGCGGGTGTTCGATAGTTCAGCGCCTGATGAGGACGCTGGTCATTGTAAAACACGAAGTACTGCGCCAAGCCCTGGTAAGCCGGGTCCAGCGTTTCATAGGCCTTCGGATACACCTCCTCATATTTTACGGACCGCCAGAGCCGTTCGACAAAGCTATTGTCATGCGCCCGCCCTCGACCGTCCATACTGATTCGGATTCCGGCTTGCGCCAAGCACCCGGTAAAAGCGACGCTCGTGAACTGGGTTCCTTGATCGGTGTTGAAGATCATCGGCTGGCGATGCGCCAGGGCTCCTTCCAAGCACTCCAGGCAAAAGGTGGTCTCCAAAGTATTAGACAACTGCCACGCGAGCACTTTACGGCTATACCAATCCAGGATCGCGACCAAGTAGACAAACCCGCCTGTCAGGCGAATGTAGGTAATATCCGTACTCCACACCTGATCGGGGACGGTCACCGCTACCCCGCGCAGCAGGTAGGGATAGATCCGATGAGCCGCACAGGACAGCGAGGTCACCGGCTTGGGGTCAATCGCCTGCAATCCCAATTCCGTCATCAACCGAACCACCCGTTTGCGGTTAACCGGATACCCGGCCTGCCGCAACACGGCCGTCATCCGCCGACTGCCATAAAAAGGATGCGCCGTATATTGCTCATCCATCTGCCGCATCAGCGCCAGATTCAGCGCCGACGTGGGCACTGCCGTGTAATACCACCCACTGCGTGCCCGTCCCAGCAGTTCACATTGGGCCACCACCGACAGTGCCGGATGATCCGGTTCGATCCAAGCCCGCTTTACCTGGGTGGACTCAGTCCCGACTTTTTTTTCAACCACTCCACCTGGACTTGCAGCCGACCAATCTGGCTATACAGCGCCTCGGCATCGGTCCCGTCTTGGGGGGAACGTCGGCCCCGTTTGCACGCAAACAGGGCCTTCAGCCCCTCCTGGGCTTCACGCTTCCAGGTGGTCACCTGGTTCGGATCCACCTCATGCACCCCGGCAATCTCGTTGATCGTTTTTCGGCCCGCCAGCGCTTCCATCGCGACCTTGGCCTTGAACTCGGCACTGAAGACTTTCCTCTGCATTTCATCGCTCTCCTCAATCGTTTCTACTTTGCAGAGTACCACCTTATTTAACCGTCCGAAATTCGGGGTCCATTGATACGTTGGCGATTTATACACAGCAGAGGAAGCAAAAGATTTTGTCCTCACATCACAAGCCAGAGGAGTATCGAGTGGACGAAATCCGCGAGGATCCACTGGAGAGTGGGACTGACGATAACGCGCCATCCGACCGCCGCGCTCTGGCCCGGCAACACACGACTAAAATGTTAAAGATGTTGCGTGGTTACGGCCCCAGGGAACCATCTCCCGTAGCCGAACCCCAGATGGCGGTGGTGACTGAACTGGACAGTGTTCGTCCTTCATCCATTATGCGGGGGAATGCCGAGTCTGTACCAACAGATGAATCGCCGCCGAGAATCGTGGCCGACCCTAGGGCTTCCTATATCCGACGGGTGGAAGCGCCCCCTGAACCACCGCTGCTTTCCCCAGTCGCGCCGGCGGTGTCGCTACTGCGCCCAGCCGAGCGTTCTGCCGCTCCTGTAAGCGTTTACTCCTCTCGCCCACAGATGGAAGAGGGGTTGTCTGACAGCAAGCGAGAGCTGAGAGAGAAAACTAAAATTCCATCTCTGGGCGAGGGTTTATCACAGCAACCCGGCGTACTGGGGCAGCTCATCGCGCGGAGCAAGGAATTGGCGCAACTCAGCCGCATTTTCCAGGCTTATCTGCCGCCACATTTACGCAACCATGCCGTCCTGATTCGCATGGATGAGGAAGCATGGACAGTGCAAACCGATTCCGCTAATTGGGCAACTCGTTTGCGTTACAAGCTCTACGACATCCGCCAGGCGCTCGGTCAACAACTAGGCATCGCGCTGCCCAAACCCCATATCCGCGTGGAGCCGCTGGCGACTGGCCTGCAATCGCGGCGACCGCAGCTGACCCTGACCCAGGAAAACGCCCGGCTGATCGAACAAACCGCCCGAGATGAACCGGATCCACGATTAAGCGCCGCCCTGCTTCGACTGGCGCAACATGCCGCGTCGGACGATCCATAGTACGACTTACCCATGTTTCATACCCATCAAGGCAATCGCCTCGAAAACCTTACAGACCAGTTGGCGGAATCCTTGCGCCACCCTCTGCATTCCCCACTGGCGCGCGAAATTATCGTGACGCAGAGCAATGGCATGGCGCGCTGGCTGTCCCTGCAACTGGCTGACCGACTGGGTGTCTGCGCCAATATCGCCTTCCAGTTTCCCGCGCCTTTCCTGTGGGAGATGAGTCGGGCGGTGCTGCGCTGGCTACCGCCAACCTCAGCGTTTGACCGGCCAGTGTTGAACTGGCGAGTCATGGCGTTGCTGCGGGATCTGGAAGCAGGACCTCGTTTCGCGCCGGTGCG
The DNA here is from genome assembly GCA_024235095.1 of Gammaproteobacteria bacterium. Taxonomy (NCBI): domain Bacteria; kingdom Pseudomonadati; phylum Pseudomonadota; class Gammaproteobacteria; species Gammaproteobacteria bacterium. The sequence goes on along the minus strand of JACKNC010000001.1, from coordinate 2,654,100 downwards.
CGCCTGGCTGGGCGATGGCGATGACGATTTCCGCCGCCATGAACTGGCCTGCCGAATTGCTGACTGCTTCGATCAGTATCTGATTTACCGGCCTGACTGGATTATGCAGTGGGAAGAGGGCCAGGAGGATCACTGGCAGGCAGAGTTATGGCGGCGATTGGCGCATGGCGATGAAGCTCACCGGACGCGCGTACAGAACCAATTGCGCACCGTGCTGCGCCAAAGCCGGGTTGACCCGCGCCGTCTGCCGGAACGGGTCGCCATCGTTGGGGTATCGGCTCTACCGCCGCTGTACCTGGATTTGCTGGCGGAACTGGCGCGCTATGTCGAGGTGCATTTATTCCTTCTTAATCCCTGCCGCGAGTATTGGGGCGATATTCGCGCCGAACGCGATCTGGCTCGTTTGGGCGAGGACATTGATCCTGATGCTGAATATCTGACGGTTGGCAACCCCTTGCTAGCCTCGCTCGGCAAACAGGGACGGGATTTCATTGATCTATTGCCGGGGTATCCGCGTATTGAATCGGATCACTTCGTAGAGCCTGGAAGCGATAGCCTGTTGCACTGTTTACAGGCGGACATTCTCCATTTGCGGGAACGCGGGACCGATGAACATTCTCCCCTCTCACTGCGTCCCGATGATCGTTCCTTACAGATTCACGTCTGCCATAGTCCGATGCGCGAGGTCGAAATTTTGCATGACCAATTGCTAGACTTATTGGCTACTCAGCGTGATTTGCGACCCTCGGATATCATGGTGATGGCACCAGATATTGCGCGTTACGGGCCGCTCATTGAAGCCGTGTTCGATGCAGCTCCCCGTGAACGGCGGATTCCATTCAGCGTCGCAGATCAGGGCTTGCCGGTAGAAAACCCGCTGATGGAGGTGTTTTTTGAACTGCTCGATTTGAGCGGGGAACGCTTCGACGCTGCACAGGTCTTGAGTTTGCTGGAACCCTCGGCGGTGCGGCGGCGATTCGGTTTGAGCGAGGATGATCTGGAGCGTATCCGCCAGTGGGTGCGGGGCGTGGGCATTCGTTGGGGCATCGATGCCTCCGCCAAGGGTGCCTGGGCCTTGCCGGCGACGACTGAACACACCTGGCGGGCAGGACTGGATCGCTTGCTTTTGGGCTACGCGCTGCCGGGACAGGACCGGGATTTGTATGCAGGTATTCTGCCTTATGACGAGATCGAGGGCGGCGAGGCGCAGGCGCTGGGCGGTTTACAGAGTTTTCTGGAGACGCTATTCGAGTTGCGCGACAGGTTGCGGGAACGTTGCCCGCCCACCGATTGGATCGTTACTTTGCGCGCCTTGCTAGAGCGGTTTTTCGAACCTCGCGAGCGCGAGGAGAACGAGTTGCAATTGATTCGCAAGGCGTTGGACGCCCTGGGGGAGCAGACGGAACTGGCCGGGTTTACCGAACCGGTGTCCCTGTCGGTGGTGAAATCAACGTTGCGCGAATTGTTGACTACGTCCGAAAGCGGAGCCGGGCGGTTTTTGAGCGGCGGGGTGACCTGTTGCGCGATGACGCCGATGCGCAGCATTCCCTTCGCGGTCATTTGCCTGATCGGCATGAACGACGATGCCTATCCGCGCCCCCATCAACCGGTCGGTTTCGATCTGCTGGCGAAACGCTTTCAGCGCGGCGACCGTTCGCGCCGCCAGGATGACCGCTACCTGTTCCTGGAAACGCTGCTGTCCGCCCGGCGCGTTCTGTATCTGAGCTATGTCGGTCAGAGCATTCGCGATAATTCAGTGCTACCGCCGTCGGTGCTGGTCAGTGAATTGCTGGATGTGGTGGATCGGGGCTTTCAAACCACAAATGGCGAGCGAGCCAGCACGCAACTGGTGACGCGCCATCCCCTGCAAGCCTTCAGTCGCCGTTATTTCACCGGCGACCCGCGCTTGTTCAGTTACGCACGCGAATGGATCGAGGCCAGCCGTCAGGCCGGGCGCGGCGAGTTGGACAAACCGCCGCTGTTGACCGGTGAGCTGTCGGAACCGGAGCCGGCGCTGCGCTGGGTGACGCTGGAGACGCTGACGCGGTTTTTCCGAAATCCAGCCCGCTGGCTGCTGCGGGAACGCCTGGGCGTCCAGGTCGACGAGGGTGAGGAAGCGCTGGAGACTCGCGAACCGTTTGTACTGGACGGATTGGAGAATTATCAATTGCTTGACCGGATGCTGGATCTGCATCGCGAAGGACGGTCCGTGGCAGATATTGAAACGATCATGCGCGCCAGCGGAGCCTTGCCGCATGGTCAGGTCGGCGAATGCCTGTTCGCCGGCGCCAGCGAGCGGGTGGCGCGTTTTGCCGGACGGCTGGGCCGGGTGTTGCCCCGCCGGGATACGAAACCGCTGGAAGTCGATTTAATGCTGGGCGATTTCCGCCTGACCGGGCGCTTGACCGGTATGACGGCCAGCGGCTGGGTGGGCTACCGGCTGGCGAAGATCAAGGCCGCGGATTACCTGAATCTGTGGTTGCATCATTTGGCTCTCAACGTAGCGGCGCCAGAAGGCGTTGCCCGGCAAAGTCATTGGGTGGCGGAAGATCAGGATGTGGTGCTGGATGCGTTGGAGCATCCGCAGGCATTACTGAAGACCTTGCTTGATCTCTACTGGCAGGGATCGTGTCGCCTATTGCCGTTCTTTCCCAAAAGCGCTCTGGCCTATGTCGAGAGCTTCCGCAAGGCTCAGGAGAAGGGGAAAGAGGCTGACCCGGACAAGGCGCTCTGGGCGGCACGGCAAGTCTGGGAAGGCAGCGAACAACGCGCGAGTTTAGCGGAGCGCCGGGACGCCTATTATCAACTGGCGTTTGGCGATGTAGACCCGCTGGACAGTGCATTTACCGCGCTGGCGACGGCTGTTTTCGAACCGTTGTTTGAAACAATGGACGCTAACTCTTAAGTAATTGTTTTTGATTAAAACCGTGATATGTCCACACCGGGTTTAATCAACATCCCTGTAACCCCCGGCGAGCTGCTCGACCGGCTGACCATTCTGGCCATCAAGCGCCGGTGGATTACCGCATCGGAAAAATTACTGAATATCAATCGTGAATGGACGTGCCTGGATACCCTGCGCCGCCAGCAGATCCCTATGGATACCTATTTGGAATCGCTGATCGTAGCCCTCGAAACGGTCAATCAAACCCTGTGGGACATCGAGGACGCTATCCGTGAGCATGAGCGGCGGCAGGATTTCGGCGCAACCTTTGTTGAACTGGCGCGTCAAGTCTACCTCAACAATGATCGCCGGTCGCAGTTGAAGCAGCAAATCGACAGCCATCTGCGCAGCCCCTGGCGTGAAGAAAAATCCTATGTCGCCTAGCGATGATTTCTGCGGTGCTCCCTTGTCACCGGCATCGCCGGAATCCCAGTCTCCCCTGCCGCACGATGCCAGTAACCGCACACACGTGCGATTGCCTGGGAAATCTCCGCCAGCCTCTGCGTCCGCCAGGAAAGTTATGGTATTTTAACTTTTTTCGTTTCACCGCCAGCCATTGCCAGGAAATTGCCGTGATCGCCGAGTCTTACCAGCCACAAATTATTGAAGCGGAAGCACAACATTATTGGGATGAACACCGGGTCTTTGCCGTGCGCGAGGAGCCGGGCCGCGAGAAATTCTACTGTCTGTCTATGTTCCCCTACCCTAGCGGGCGGTTGCACATGGGGCATGTGCGCAATTACACCATCGGCGATGTGATTGCGCGCTATCAGCGGATGCTCGGTAAGAATGTGCTGCAACCGATGGGCTGGGATGCGTTCGGCCTGCCAGCGGAAAACGCGGCGATGGCGTCCAGCGTCGCCCCGGCGCAATGGACCTTCGACAATATCGCCTACATGAAGAAGCAACTGCGCTTGCTGGGCTTTGCGCTCGACTGGGAACGCGAAGTGGCGACCTGTACGCCGGAGTACTACCGCTGGAATCAATGGCTGTTCCTGCGCATGTTGGAAAAAGGCATCGCCTATCTGAAAACCGGCGTCGTCAACTGGGACCCGGTCGATCAAACCGTGCTGGCCAATGAGCAGGTCATCGACGGGCGCGGCTGGCGCACCGGCGCAGTCGTTGAAAAGCGCGAAATCCCCATGTACTACCTGGCGATCACTCAGTATGCCGAGGAATTGCTGGCGGAGATCGATCAATTGCCCGGCTGGCCGGAGCAGGTCAAGCTGATGCAGAAAAACTGGATCGGCAAAAGCTATGGGGTGCGGATTGGGTTTCCTTACCGTCTCCCCTCACCCGCTGGGAGAGGGGCTGGAGGCGAAGGCGATTCCGGCATTCTCTGGGTCTTCACCACTCGCGCTGACACCCTGATGGGCGCGACTTACGTCGCCGTCGCCGCTGAGCATCCACTGGCGCTCTACGCAGCCCAGGATAACCCGGCGCTGGCGGCGTTCATTGAGGAGTGCCGGCACGGCGGCGTTACCGAGGCGGAACTGGCGACTCAGGAAAAGAAGGGGATGCCGACTGGCCTGACCGTAACCCATCCCCTGACCAGCGAAGACTTGCCGCTGTGGGTCGCCAACTATGTTCTCATGGGCTACGGCGAAGGCGCGGTGATGGCGGTGCCGGCGCACGATGAGCGTGATTTCGCCTTTGCCCGCCAGTTCGGATTGCCCATCAAACCGGTGATTCGCACCCGCGCCGGCGACGAAACCCCGGCGCCCTGGCAGGAGGCTTATGCGGATTACGGGACTTGCATCAACTCCGGCCCCTACAACGAACTGGATTTCGACCAGGCGGTAGACGCTATCGCCGCCGATCTGAGCGCCAAAGGTCTCGGCGAGAAGAAAGTGACTTGGCGGTTGCGCGACTGGGGCGTTTCCCGGCAGCGTTATTGGGGAACGCCGATTCCCATCGTGCATTGTGCGAGTTGTGGCGCGGTTCCCGTGCCCGATGAACAACTGCCGGTCGTGTTGCCAGACCATCTGATCCCGGACGGCTCCGGCAATCCGTTGAACAAATATGCGGAATTTCTGCACTGTGCTTGCCCAAAATGCAGTCAACCGGCCCGACGCGAAACCGACACCATGGACACCTTCGTCGACTCGTCCTGGTACTTCTTTCGCTACTGCGCCCCCGACGCCAACGTCATGGTCGATCAGCGGGCCGATTACTGGATGCCGGTCGATCAATACGTGGGCGGCATCGAGCACGCCATTCTGCACCTGCTGTATTCGCGATTCTGGACTAAGGTCATGCGCGATCTGGGTCTGACCCAGGTCAGCGAACCGTTTACCCATCTGCTAACCCAGGGCATGGTGGTTGCACCCACGTTTTACCGCGAGAACGCCGAGGGCCGCAAACAATGGATCAATCCCGCCGACGTCAAGGTGCAAACCGATGAGAAGGGACGACCGGTCACTGCGACTCTGAGCAACGATGGGCAACCGGTGGCGATTGGCGGCATCGAAAAGATGGCCAAATCCAAGAACAATGGCGTCGATCCACAGTCGTTGATTGAAAAATACGGCGCTGACACCGCCCGCCTGTTCATGATGTTCGCCGCGCCGCCGGACCAGGCGCTGGAATGGTCGGATTCCGGCGTGGCAGGCGCTTACCGCTTTTTGCGCCGGCTTTGGCTATACGCTACGGAACATCAGGAGTCGATCCGCGCCGCTGGCGAACCGGATACGGCAACCCTGTCCGAACCCTTGCGCCTGGTGCGCCGCGAAGTGCATGAGGCGCTGCAACAAGCCGTGTACGATTTCAGCCGCCACCAGTTCAACACCGTGGTCTCGGGCGGCATGAAGATTCTGAACGCGCTGAGTCGGAGCGAAGTGGCTGAGGATGCCGCGCTGGCCGCGGTGCGTCGCGAGGGCTTGAGCATTCTGTTGCGTTTATTGTCGCCCATCACCCCGCATATTGCCCATATCCTGTGGCGGGAACTGGGGTATGGCGATGATGTGCTGAACGCTGAATGGCCAACGCCTGACGAAGCTGCGCTGGCCCGCTCGCTGGTGACGCTGGTGGTGCAGGTTAACGGTAAACTGCGCGGGCAAATCGAAGTTCCGGTGGACGCCGGGCGTGAGGCGATTGAGCAGGCTGCTCAGTTCGAATCCAATGTCCAGCGTTTTGTCGATGGCAAACCGATTCGCAAGATCATCATCGTGCCCGGCAAACTGGTCAATGTGGTGTGTTGAAAAATAGACGCCCCTCGCCCGCTGGTGAGAGAGGGGTTGGGGGAGAGGACGGTCATGCGTTGGATGATGGGAAGTGGCGTTGGCCTGATATTGCTGGCCTTGGCGGGTTGCGGCTTTCAATTGCGCGGCCAGGCGCAATTGCCGCCGGAAATGCGGGTGACTTACGTGCAAAGCCAGTCAGGTCTTTCCCCACCCGGTTCCGTGAGCCGCAAACTTCCGTTGTTGCTGGCGAACAATGGCGTAACCATTACCCGCGATCCGGCCCAGGCGACCGCCACGCTGACCATCCTGCGCGAGGGTAGCGGTCGTCGCGTTGTGGCCGCCGACCGCTTCGATATCGAGCGTCAGTATGTGATCGCCTACGATGTGACTTACCAGGTAACGCTGGCCAATGGGCAAACGCTGATTTCCCCTGAAGCATTCAATGCGAACCGTACGGTCCTGTTTGATGAAAACCGGGTGCTGGGCTTTGAAGCCGCGCAGGAGTCTTTAGTCGACAGCATGGCTGAGGACCTGTCCTGGCAAATCGTCCGCCGCCTGCAAGCCGCTGCCGGTTCCTGAGATTCCCCTTGCGCCTGCCTCCCGACAAACTCGCCGCGCATTTGTGTAAAACGCTGGCGCGCATCTACCTGGTGTTCGGCGAGGAAACTCTGCTGGCCCAGGAAGCCGCCGACGCGATCCGCGCCGCTGCCCGCGAGCGCGGCTATAGTGAACGGGAAGGTCTGACTGTGGAAACCGGTTTCAACTGGAACGCCCTGCAGCAACTGGCTTCCAGTCCTTCCCTGTTCGCCAGCCGCCGATTGCTGGAATTGCGGATCGGCGACGCCAAGCCGGGCGATGCAGGCAGCAAGGCGCTCATCACCTACGCGGCGCGACCCGCCGAAGATGCGGTGCTACTGATCACCGTCGGCAAAGTCGACTGGCAAGCGCAGAAAAGTCGCTGGTTTACCGCATTGGACGAAGCGGGAGTCGCCATACCCGCCCTGCCAGTCGATGCGCGCCAACTACCGGCCTGGATTGAACGTCGGTTACGCGATAAGGGTCTTCACCCCGCGCCTGAAGCCGTGACGCTGCTTAGCGAGCGAGTGGAGGGCAATTTACTGGCGGCGGCCCAGGAGATTGAGAAGCTGGCCCTGACAGTAAACGACCGGTCATTAACCGTCGAAACCATTCTGGCCGCCGTGGGAGACAGCGCCCGTTTCAGCATCTATGATTTTGTGGACGCCGCACTGCTGGGCGATGCAGAACGAGTAGTGCGCATTCTGGACGGCTTGCGCGGCGAAGGCATCGAACCGGTGCTGGTCAACTGGGCTTTGCATCGAGAAGTTCGTACTTTGCACAGTCTGGCTTTTGCCCGCGCTGGGGGGCAATCCCTGGAAGCGGCGCTGAACGCTAACAAAATCTGGGAAAAGCGCAAGCCACTGGTTCGCCAGGCTCTGCAACGCTTGACGTTGACCGATTGTCGACGCCTGTTGCGTGAGTGTTCACACATTGATCGCTGCATTAAGGGCGCAGAAATTGGCGCGCCCTGGGATGAATTGCTGACAGCAGGTTTGCGGCTGACCGGTCGGGAATTATTGCCCGGTGAAAAGTCCCTCTAAATGGGCATGAAATACACGCCAACGCGCGAAGCGGCGGCCATGAGGTTTTGCTTGATGAATGACATGAATCAGGATATGACGAGCGTCATAGAGGCCCAGATGACAGCGATTGGCCAACGCGCCCGCGCGGCTTCGCGCATCGTGGGGTGCGCGGAAACCCAGGCCAAGGACGCCGCCCTGCTGGCGATTGCCGAAGCCCTGGAAGCGGCTGAAACCACGTTGTTAACGGAGAATCGGCTGGATATGGAAGCAGGTCGCGCCGCCGGCCTGGAACCAGCGCTGCTGGATCGCCTGGAAATCACGCCCAAGGGCGTCAAGGCCATGGCTCAGGGGTTGCGAGAGATCGCCGCCCAAACCGATCCGGTTGGAGAAATCACCGATCTCAAATACCGTCCTTCCGGCATCCAAGTGGGGCGGATGCGCGTCCCGCTGGGCGTCATTGGCGTCATCTACGAATCCCGGCCCAACGTAACCGCCGACGCTGCGGCGTTGTGCCTGAAATCGGGCAACGCCGCCATCCTGCGCGGCGGCTCCGAGGCGCTGCATTCCAACCGGGCCATTGCCGCCTGCATCCAGCAGGGGCTGGCGGTCGCCGGTCTACCGGCGGATGCCGTACAGGTCATCGATACCGCTGATCGCGCGGCGGTGGGAGCGCTGATCCGCATGGCCGAATATGTGGACGTGATCGTGCCGCGCGGCGGCAAGGGTCTGATTGAGCGCATCAGCCGCGAAGCGCGCGTGCCGGTTATCAAACATCTGGACGGCGTGTGCCATGTTTATATCGACGACCGCGCTGATCTGGAAAAAGCGATCGCTGTAGCCTACAACGCGAAAACTCAGCGTTATGGCACCTGCAATACCCTGGAAACATTACTGGTTGCGGAAGACATCGCTGATCGAGTGTTGCCGCCGCTGGGTCGGATGTATCAAGAAAAGGGCGTAGAATTACGCGGCTGCGCACGAACCCACGACCTGCTGCCGGGCATCGCCGCGGCGACTGAAGAGGACTGGTATGAGGAATATCTGGCGCCGATCCTGGCGATTCGCGTGGTCAAAGGCATGGATGAGGCGATGGATCACATCGCCCGCTACGGTTCCGCGCACACCGACGCCATTGTGACCGAGGACTACAGCCGGGCGCGGCGTTTCCTGCGCGAAGTGGATTCCAGTTCAGTGATGGTCAACGCTTCGACGCGCTTTGCCGACGGCGGCGAATACGGATTGGGCGCGGAAGTCGGCATCAGCACCGATAAACTGCACGCGCGCGGTCCGGTTGGCGTGGAAGGCTTAACCACTCAGAAGTTCATCGTGCTGGGCGATGGGCATATTCGCCGTTAACCCAGGACCTCCAGGATTCCTGTTATTCCCATGTTAAATACCCCCCGCCCGATCGGCATTCTGGGCGGTACTTTCGATCCCATTCATTACGGCCATTTGCGGCCAGCGCTGGAGTTGCTGGAAACGCTGGAACTGGCCGAGGTGCGTTTCATTCCCTGCCGGATTCCCGCGCATCGCGGAACGCCGCAAGTGACCGCCGAACAGCGATTGGCGCTGGTGCGGGCGGCTATCGCTGGACAACCTGGCTTTACCGCCGATGACCGGGAATTGCGCCGCGAGGGAACCTCCTACATGGTGGATACGCTGGCGTCGCTGCGCGATGAGTTCGGTCAGGAGACGCCTCTTTGTCTCATCATTGGCGCTGACGCCTTTCAGGAGCTGCATACCTGGAGTCGCTGGCGAGATCTGGCTAAAGTGGCGCATATTGTTGTGATGCAGCGGCCCGGCGCTTCGCAAGCATTGCCGCTGATACTGGAAGAATGGGCAGCACCTCGCATCACGCCGGATGCATCGTTCCTGCGCACGCAACCGGCAGGGCGCATCCTGTTTCAACCTGTGACTCAACTGGATATTTCCGCTACCCAAATCCGCGCCTTGCTGGCGCGCGGCCAGTCACCCCGCTATCTGTTGCCAGAAGCGGTGCTGGCCTGCATCCACGACCAGGAATTGTACCGGTCGCCATTTGTTGAAAATTCTTTTAATTCATGAGGATATGCGAAAATTCATGCAACTTGAGGTTTTAAAAAGGATCGTTGTTGACGCCCTGGAAGAAGTGAAAGCCCAGGATATCCGGGTGCTGGACGTGCGCAATGTAGCCAGTTTCACCGATCTGATGATCATTGCCAGCGGCTCATCGACCCGTCAGGTTAAAGCGCTGGCCGACAAAGTCATTGAGAAATGTAGGGCGGTCGGCATTCGTCCGCTCGGCGTCGAAGGAGAACGCGAAGCTGAATGGGTGCTGGTCGACCTCGCGGACATTGTGGTGCATGTCATGCTGCCGCAGACCCGAGATTTTTATAATCTGGAGAAACTGTGGTCGGTGGATGTAGCCAGGGCGCTGAAGGTTTGATGATGTTTAGACATGAAAATCCACCTGCTTGCTGTAGGCGTTCGCATGCCCGACTGGGTCAAAGCCGGTTATGCGGAATATGCCGGACGCCTGCCCCGGGAATGCTCATTGAATCTGGTGGAGATTTCCGCCGGTAAACGCGGTGGGCATGCCGATATAGCCCGTCTGGTGCGCGCCGAGGGCGAGCGATTGCTGGCGGCGGTTCCCTCCGGTTCCCGGATCATTGCCCTGGATGAACGAGGCCGGGAATGGAGCACCGTGGAGCTGGCGGAGCGGCTGGCGGGCTGGCTACAAGAGGGCCGCGATCTGAGTCTGCTCGTCGGCGGCCCGGATGGGCTGGATGCGGCCTGTCGCCAGCACGCTGAGCAACTCTGGTCGTTGTCTCGTTTGACCCTGCCGCATCCTCTGGTGCGCGTCGTAGTCGCCGAGCAGCTTTACCGGGCCTGGAGCCTGCTCAATCATCATCCTTATCATCGCGCTTGACGCTCGACTTTTGCGTTGCCCGCCGCGCCAACGATAAAACACCGGGCGGGCCGGGAGAGACAACCCCTAATGCTCATGCCGTCAAGCCTGCGGGCAACGCACACCCGTGCCCCCCAGACCACAGTAGCCGCCAGGATTTTTCGCCAGATACTGCTGATGATAATCCTCGGCGTAATAAAAGGGCGGCGCTTCAGCAATTTCAGTTGTGATCCGCCCATGACCGGCAGCAGTTAGCCATTGTTGATAGGCATCGCGGCTGGCTACGGCGGCAGCATGCTGAGCTTCACTGTAAGTGTAGATCGCTGAACGGTATTGGGTTCCCACATCGTTACCTTGACGCATGCCTTGTGTGGGATCGTGTGCTTCCCAAAACGTCTGAAGCAGCTGCTTGTATGAAATAACTGCCGGATCAAAAATCACCCGCACCGCCTCGGTGTGACCGGTCAGGCCACTGCACACCTCTTCATAGGTCGGGTTCGGAGTAAAACCTCCCGCGTAACCAACAGCCGTGCTGTACACGCCAGACAGAGTCCAGAATTTACGCTCCGCGCCCCAGAAACAACCGAGGCCAAAAACAGCTTCCGCCATATTGTTTGGAAAAGGCGATTGTAAGGGATGACCGTTCACATAGTGACGCATCGGGACCGGCATCGGCGTTGCCCGACCGGGCAATGCTTCTTCAGGACGCAGCATCTGAACTTTGCGTTGCAACCATAGCATAAACATTTCTCCTGATAATAAGGGAACGGTAATTTGACTCTTTCAGAAATAGTGCGTTTCCAAAAACCGACTTGCGACTTGATCCATGACGGTTATGCTATGCACTGGAACTATCCACTAAAGATGAGGAACCCACTATGCCTAAATCATTTTATCTGGCGCTGATCTGTGCGAGTCTGTTACCGCTCCCAGCGCAAACCGCCAGCTATGATTGCACACAAGCCAGCACTTCAGCCGAAATCGCTGTGTGCTCTAATCCCGGTCTCAACCGTCTGGATGAAGACATGGCGGTTCTCTATCGCTCCCTCTTAAACGAATTGCCCCAGCGTCAAGCCTCACGATTGCGCGAAGATCAGCGATCCTGGCTGACTGCGCGCAATAGTTGCGGCGCGGATGTTCGCTGTTTGCGCGCGCGCTATCAGGAGCGCATGAGCCGACTGAATGAATATTGATCGAGTACGCGACTAATGAGCGATGAACGGTTGCCCTGGCACGAGGCGCAATGGGGACAACTCCAACAGCGCCGGGCCGCTGGACGGCTGCCACACGCCCTGTTACTAACCGGACCCGCAGGATTGGGCAAAAGCGTCTTCGCTCGTCGACTTGCGCAAAGTCTGCTATGCGCCTCGCCCGACGCTGAGGGTAATGCCTGTGATCGTTGTCGGGCCTGTCACCTGTTCCAAACCGGTAGCCACCCCGATTATCTGGCAATCTGTCCAGAAGATGACAGCGCCGACAATGCATCGTCCAAAAAAAAGAGCAAAGTGATCAAAATTGATCAAATTCGTGATTTCTGCATACTTCTCGGGTACACCCCCCACTATGGCGGCTATAAGATCGCCCTCCTGGAACCGGCTGATCGTTTGCATGTCAATGCAGCTAACAGTTTGCTGAAAACCCTGGAAGAACCGCCTGGCAACAGCCTGTTACTGTTAGTGACCGCCCAACCGGCGCGCCTGCCAGCCACCGTGCGCAGTCGCTGTCAGATCATCAGTTTTAGCACGCCTTCCCGGGAAGTTGCAGGAACCTGGCTGGCATCGCGGCTGTCTCCCCCACTGGAGCCAATGGCGCTGCTTGACGCCGCTAATGGAGTCCCCCTGGCGGCCTTAGCTTACGCCGATGGGGAACGCTGGCACCGCCGTCAGGCATTAATGGAGGGCTACGAACAGGTTATAGCAGGTCAGCTCGACCCCATTCGGGCAGCGGAAAATTGGGGGCAAGACAATCTGGTTGAAAATTTATGCTGGCTGATAAGTTGGCATACCGATTTGATTCGGCTTAAGATGAATCCCGGCTTCACCCCGTTGCATAACCCCGATTTGCGACCTGCATTGCGAAACTGGATGGCCCGCCAGTCTCCACGCCGGCTGTTCGAGCGTCTGGATGCAGCCATTCGCTTGCATACCCTGTGTACGGTAACCCAGGTTAATACGCAGATGCTTCTGGAAGCCTTTCTCAGTGGCGCATCAGGGAACGAAAAATCGAATATTCTTTAGAACATGCTTATATAAGGCTGAACCCATGGCAGGTCCACGACAAGGCGTCATCGCCCTTGCCATCAAGGACAAGGTGATGTTGCAGACCAACTATATGCCCTTTATCAAAGGGGGCGGAGTTTTTATCCCGACGGAAAAAACCTTCGAGCTGGGTGATGAAGTCTTTCTCTTGCTGACTTTGCTGGAGGATCCGGAACGGTTTGCCATTACCGGTAAAGTCATTTGGATCAACTACCGGACGACGCCGGGCGGTCGACAAATTGGGGTTGGCATCCAGTTCGGGGGCGCTGATGGCGAACGACTTCGGAAAAAAATCGAAGCGCTGCTGGCCGGCTACACCCGGATTGACCAGCCCACCAATACGATGTAACGATGGCGCCTTATGTTGATTGATTCCCATTGCCATCTGGATCGACTTGATCTGACCCGGTTCGGCGGCAATCTGACAGGAGTACTGGAAGCCGCACTGGCCAATGGCGTCACTCGCCTGTTGAGCGTGGCCACTGATCTGGAAAGCTGGCCCGCGCTGGCGCGGTTGACCGAACCTTATCCGCAAATCGCCTTGTCCGTAGGGGTACACCCCAGCGAAGAGAGTCGCCGAGCGCCGACTGTGGCGGAATTGGCGACATTAAGTTGTAAAGAGCGGGTCGTCGCCATCGGCGAAACCGGCCTGGATTACTACCATGGTCACGAGAGTAAACAGCGTCAGCAGGAATGGTTTTGCATCCATATCGCTGCCGCGCGCGAGCTGGGTAAGCCATTAATCGTCCATACCCGTGACGCCCGCGAAGATACCTTGCGCATTCTGGCCGATGAAGGCGCAGCCGAAGTAGGCGGGGTGTTGCACTGCTTTACCGAAGACTGGGACATGGCGGCGCGGGCGCTGGAATTGAACTTCTATGTCTCCTTCTCCGGCATCGTCACCTTCAAAAACGCCAAACCGATTCAGGACGCGGCGCGACGGATGCCGGCTGACCGGATCCTGGTGGAAACTGATTCGCCTTATCTTGCGCCGGTTCCGCACCGAGGCAAGCCCAACCACCCGGCCTGGGTTCGGCATGTTGCGCAATTCATAGCGGACCTGCGGGGTGAATCGCTGGAACAGGTGGCGGCCATGACGACCGCCAACTACAGCCGGCTGTTCGGCGTCGACGTGGGGTATGCATGAATCACGCAGCAATGCGCGATCGGGTGCGCCGCTGCCTGCGTTCCACGCATCAGGTGGAAACCTTTGCTGGCGACCACGCCGTTGCCGGCACAGCGCGTGAGGAACGGACGTTGATGCCGGCGGCGGTGCTGGCGCCTCTGGTCGAACGCGCCGAAGGCTATACGGTGCTATTGACCCAGCGCACCGACCATCTTGAGCATCATGCGGGACAAATCAGTTTTCCCGGTGGTCGGACCGAGGCGGAAGACACCAGTCCGGTGGAAACGGCCTTGCGCGAAGCCGAGGAAGAAATTGGCTTGCATCGTCGGCATATCGTCGAGATTGCCGGATTTCTCGATCTGTATCAAACGGTGACCGGCTTTTTGATTACGCCGGTCGTCGGATTCGTAACGCCGCCCTTCGAACTGACCCTGGATGCCTTCGAGGTTGCGGAGGCTTTTGAGGTGCCGCTGGAGTTCATTCTCGATCCCCGTCATCACGAACGTCACAGCATGCTCTACAAGGGTCAGCAACGGCAGTATTACGTCATTCCTTATGAAAACCGTTTTATCTGGGGCGCGACCGCCGCCATGCTGATCAATTTCGCCCGGCGGCTCACGGGTAATCCTCCATTGCCCTGACGAAGATTTTTCCGCCGTGAAGCGGAGGCAGCGACTGGCCCAGCAAAATTTTTCATTAGGAGCGCTCCACCATGCCCGCCGATACCGCGACGATCGAACTGCCGGCGCCCACTCCCGGTACGCAACACACCCTGCACGTCCACCGCTATGGCGCGCCGGGCGCTCGGCCTAAAGCGTATTTTCAGGCGGCGCTGCACGCGGATGAGATTCCGGGCTTGCTGGTGGCGCAGCGCCTGTTGCGCGAATTGGAACAGGCCCAAACGGAAGGGCGCATCCTCGGCGAAGTCATCGTGGTTCCGGTCGCTAATCCCATTGGACTGAATCAGCATTTGCATGGCCGATTGCTGGGCCGCTTTGATTTTGAAGGCGCGGGTAATTTCAATCGCGGTTTTCCTGATCTGACGCCTGCGGTTCTGGCGCGCGTCCAGGGACGGTTGTCCGCTGATCCAGAAGCTAATGTGGCGTTGATCCGCGAGGCATTGCGAACTGTGCTGGCTGAGCAGTCAGCCCTCCGGGAAACCGAGGCGCTCAAGCGGGCGCTGCTGCGTTTGGCGTTTGACGCTGACTTCGTCTTCGATCTGCATTGCGATGGCGAGGCGTTGCTGCATTTATATGCCTCCTGCTGGCAACGCGAAGAAGCGGTCGCATTAGGCGCGGAACTGGGCGCGGAAGTCGTGTTGCTGGAGGAGAATCCGGGTGGCGAACCGTTCGACGAAGCCTGTGCTGGTCTGTGGTGGAAATTGCGCGAAGCGTTGCCCGCACACGAGGAGGTAATACCACTAGCCTGTTTTGCGACCACAGTTGAATTGCGTGGTCAGGCGGATGTTAATGATGAATACGCGGCGGTTGATGCAGCGGCGTTGCTGCGTTTTCTGCAACGGCGCGGGGTCATTGCCGGCGATCCAGGGCCAATCCCAGCGCCGCGTTGTGAACCGACGCCGCTCGATGGCGTGGATGTATTGACCGCGCCCGCCGCCGGAGTGCTGGTCTATCGCAAACAGTTGGGTGATGCTGTGGCGGCGGGCGAAGTGGTCGCGGAATGGGTCGATCTGCTGGGCAATCCTCCTGGCATGGCGCGGATGCCGATTTGTAGCGCTACTCATGGCCGACTGTTTGCCCGCATAACCGAACGATTGGCGCGACCAGGGCAGAAGATTTGCAAAGTTGCCGGAGCCGAATCGCTAAGTCACCGGCAGGCGGGCAAGTTGCTGGAAGATTGAGAAGTTTTGCAAAAGTTCCCCTCTTCCACAGGAGAGGAGAGTTGTTAATGGCGTTTTCAATGACCACACACCCTGCTCTGCTTGGTAACCATTCAGTCCCCCCCCTTTGGCAAAGGGGGGTGATGGGGAATTTTGGCCCCAGCGACCATGCGAAATCTCCCCCAGCCCCCCTTTTTCAAAGGGGGGAGCAACTGTGTTGAAAACGTCAGGCCCTGCACTCCTCCAGAGGCGGCCAAGGAGTTTTCGCCTTGAGTATGGCATTCAAGATGGTCAACATTTTGCGCATGCAGGCCGTCAACGCCACTTTGGCGGGTTTGCCGGCGGTCCGCAGGCGTGGGTAAAAGGCGTGGATCACCGGATTACAGCGGCTGGCCGTGACTGTAGCCATGGACAACACCGCCCGAACCCCGGCGCGGCCCCCGAAGATCATGCGGCGGCCGCGGCTCTGGCCGGAGTCGCGATTGAACGGGCAGACGCCGACGCGTGCACTGATCTGGCGCCGATCGAGGGTGCCCAGTTCGGGCAAGGCGGCCAGGAGGGTCGCCGAGGTGACGGGGCCAATGCCGGGTACGCTGCGCAGCAGATCGTCCTGTTCGCGCCAGACCGGGCTGGCCCGCAAGCGGCGCTGGAGGTCGCCATCCAGGTCCTTGAGCCGCTGTTCAAGCCAGGCGATGGTCGCTTGAAGGTCGGGTTTGATCCGGGGATGGGCGCAGGCCCGGCGGTTTTTTTCCGTCGTCAACCTCTCCACGATCTGCCGCCGCCGCTGGATCAGCGCGGTCAGTTCCTGAATCTCCGCGTCCTTCCAGGGCCGGGGGTCGGGCTGGATCGCCTGACCGAAGCGGGCCAGCACCGCAGCATCCAGGGCGTCGGTCTTGGCCAGCCGGCCCAGCGCCTTGGCAAAATCGCGGGCTTGGCGCGGGTTGATCACCGCCGCCGGCAGACCGGCGGCCACCCGCGCCGCGACCACCGGCGTCTCCAAGCCGCCAGTGGCTTCCAGGACGATCAACCGGGGCGCCCGCGTGTGCAGCCACGCGGTCAAGGCGTTCAAGCCGTCTTCATCGCGGTGGACCCGCAGACGTTCGGTGGGGGGCCACGTCGCTACATCCACATGCGCCTTGGCCACATCGATCCCCACCCAGCACTCGGACGGGCCTGGCGATGGGAGCTCCTGGGAAGCCGAAGCCGGGCCGGGGTGCAAGGGCGCCACCGACGCCGCGGGCGACGGTTCCAGTCTCTGGGGACGTTCGGTGTTGAGTGCGGTGTGGACCGCAGTCGCGACAGCGTTCTTCATCATCATGTGTTCCTCATCCCAACCTTGCACGATGCGGGTTTCGACCCCGGCAACTGTCCGGGCTTCAGGTCCACTGGAAAATCAACGTGGCGCTTCAGGCTCCCCCACGGGTTCTATACTCCCAGAGGTGTATCGTGCTACCACGTTCATCCACACTTTAACCAATTTCAAACATACAAGGTGAACGCTTACCTCTGCTTGTTCAGAAGCCTAACGCTTGCATGAAGGAGGCAAATTCGGGTACGAAGAGGAAGTCGCCCATCGCCTGATCGCGGCCATAACCATTCGCCAGCCGGTTCAACCAGAAATCCATCCCACCCTGGTCTGGTTCCCGCTGGAAGAAGGTGAAATACAGATTGGTGATGAATTCTCCATCCGTGGTGTTTCTTGCCAAATATTCATCGCTAAAGAAAAAGAAGTTGGCCATTTGCCGGAATACAGGCTTGACATCTTCCCCTTGCGCCTGTTTCTCGGCAATGAGCGCTTGCCAAAAAGCCAGTCCATCCGGTTCAGGGCTACGGCGTAAAATGGACTCGTAGTAGTGCGTGATCAGGGTAGTGGCGGGATCCGTGGCCCCTACTTCGACCGCGCCGATGTCCACGATGCTATTCACGATGCGCGGGCCATAGCCGCGCTGGTCGGTGATGAGCGCTTCGGGTACGAGCAGGTTATCGCCCGCGTCAATCGCCGGGCTACCTGCGACCGGAAGATGGGTCTGGGTCGGGCCACCATTGTCCGCGAGAGGGCCAATCGCCGTGCTGGCTGGGCCAGGGAGAATAAGATCGCTGTTGATGGGATTAGCGTTCGCCAACCCTGGACTGCCATTCTCGCCGAACAGATTGTGGCCCAGGGACGTGAAGGTGCCATTACGGTAAACTTCTTTACCATTGCTCGCCGTGTTGCCAGCGATCAAGTTATTGCCAAGCGTTAAGGAACCACTGTAGTTCACAATACCACCGCCGCTGTTCACAGCCGAATTATCGGACAGCGTACTGTTGGTGACGGTCAGGAGAGCTTCGTTGTTTGCAATACCACCGCCACTGTCTGTTGCCGAATTACCGGACAGTGTGCTGTTGATGACGGTCAGGGGCGCTGCATAATTACTAATACCACCGGCAAACACGCCTGCCGAATTACCGGATAGGGTGCTGTTACTGATCGCCAAGGTCGTCGTATTGTTCGAAATACCACCGCCGCCCTTCATAGCCGAATTGCCGGACAGCGTGCTGTTGCTAATGGTGAAGATCAGGTTGGCGTTAAAGTCCTCACTATAGCTACTAATGCCGCCGCCATAGACCCCCGCCGAATTGCCGGACAGTGTGCTATTGCTGATCACCAAACTCCCGTTGGTGTTTGTAATACCCCCACCGTCGTTCGCTGCTGAATTACCAGACAGCGTGCTATTGATAATGGTCGTCAAGTTGGCGTTCAAGTTTTCGCTCCAGCTACTGACGCCGCCTCCCCAAGCGCCTGCCGAATTGCCAGACAGCGTACTGTCACTCACTGTCAGGGTCCCTTTGGTATTCACAATACCACCGCCGTCGTTTATAGCCGAATTGTTGGCTAGCGTACTGTGGGTGATCGTTAAAATGCCGTCGTTAGCAATACCTCCACCCCAGGCAGCCGAATTACTGGACAATACACTGTTGTCCACATTCAGCGTTCCTGTACCGGTGTTGTAAATAGCGCCCCCATTGCCCTCATTCCAGGCACTGGACTGAATCGTGCTGTTGCTGAGAGTCAGCGTTCCGTGGTTATCAATCCCACCATTCTGAAGTTGCAGACCCGAGAGCGTAGCGGTCACGCCACTGTTGATCGTGAAAATCCGCTGGGCATTGTTGCCATTGATGACCAAGCTTTCCCCAGGCCCTTGAATATCAAGATTGTCGGTAATGATGAAGCCGCCACTGGTTTGCAGGGCACCGTTGATGCCGGCTTGAAATATGACGGTATCATCAGTGGTTGTGGCGTTATTGGCGTCAATGATGGCCTGTCGCAACGAGCCAACACCATTGTCATTGGTATTGGTGACGGTAAAAATTGCTGCGTTTGCAGGTTCATTAACAAATAAAAACAATATCATATAAAAGATTAAGGAAGGCAGTTTCTGACTGTGCATTGTTTGATCTCCAAGGCATGTTGAAATTAGTCTCAGACGAAACAACTTTTATAAATAGTTCACTTAATCGTGGTATTCAAGTGACAATTCCTAATATTTTTATATAACACTGTATTTTTTATTGACAAAAAATCTATCCAACAGACCTTATTTTTATCTAAAAACCATTAGATAAATATTAGATACAAATAAAAGGCGAATCCCAACCAATTGAGTAGACCATAACTACATTTGCAAGACGTAATTATTGGTACAGTTTGCTAGGCGCGGAACTGGGCGCAGAAGTCGTGTTGCTGGAGGAGAATCCAGGTGGCGAACCGTTCGACGAAGCCTGTGCTGACCTGTGGTGGAAACTGCGCGAAGCATTGCCAGCACATGAGGATGTAATACCGCTGGCCTGCTTTGCGACCACGGTTGAATTGCGTGCTTAAGAGGATGTTAATGATAAATATGCGACGGCTGGGCTGATGCAACGGCGTTGCTACGTTTCCTGCAACAGCGCGGCGCCATTACCGGCGATCCCGGCGCTGTCCTGGAACCGTGTTGTGAACTAACGCCGCTCGATGGCGTGGATGCATTGACCACGCCCGTCGCCGGGGTGCTGGTCTATCGCAAACAACAGTTGGGCGATGCTGTGGCGACGGGCGAGTAGCCGGTCATGATTAAGCCAGTTTAAAGAACCCTAACAACCCCTGAAGCTCCACTGCCTGATCGCGTAAGGATTGACAGGCGGCAGACGCTTCCTCGACCAAAGCGGCATTTTGCTGGGTTACTTGTTCCATTTGCAAAACAGCCGTATTGACTTGTTCTATACCAGATGTTTGTTCCTGGCTGGCCACGGTGATTTCGGCGACAATGGCGCCGGCTTTTTTGACCGCAATAACAATTTCCTGAAGGGTGCGACCTGCGCGTTCGACGAACGTGTTTCCATCTTCTACTTTAGCAACACTATCGGTAATCAGGCTTTTAATCTCCTTAGCCGCATCAGCGCTGCGTTGCGCAAGCTTGCGGACTTCAGCAGCCACGACAGCAAAACCGCGACCTTGCTCGCCGGCGCGCGCGGCTTCAACCGCCGCATTCAAGGCCAGCAAGTTAGTCTGAAATGCGATCTCGTCAATCACGCCAATGATGTTGACGATCTTACGGCTGCTGATATAGATAGCGTTCATAGCAGTGACAGCCTGGTCAACCACCTGCCTGCCTTGTTCCGCCTGTGAACGAGCCTCCGCCACCACTTGATTAGCTTGCCCGGCATTGTCAGTGCTTTGTCTCACGGTTGCAAGGAGTTCTTCCATACTCGCAGCGGTTTCTTCCAAGGCGGCCGCTTCTTCCGAAGTTCGCTGGGCCAGATCTTCCTTGCCTTGGTACATTTCGCAACTACCGTTCTCAACGATCTCTGCTGTTTCCTTGATTTTTCTTAGTACTTTTATCAATGCTTCCTGAGTAGTAGCCAGCGATCCCAACAATTGACCTACTTCATCGGTGCTTGTGATATCAATCTTGCTGCCTAGTTGACCTACTGCAATGGCCTTAGCGACCGTTTCGGCCTGCCGTAACGACTTTACGATAGCGCGGACAATACCATAGGCCAGACTTAACGCCAACGATACACAGAATAAAATACCTGCTAAAATTCGATATTTTCTTGCATTCAGCACCGTAACCCGTTGTTGCAGCAATTCCATAAGCGCTGGGCTGGCTATATCGTAGAGGTTGAATCCAGCAACAATAGCGCGGGTGCCAGCGTCAAAAGTTTCACTTGCGCTAAGAGAGGTATCGACCTGTTGTTCACCGTTCACAATATATTGCTCTACAAGAGCAAGAAAATCACGAGTAGACGTAATGAAAGATTCCTGCTGGCTGCTCAAAATCGGTTGAAGCGCTGGATTATATTTGAACGCTTGATCCAGACTGTTCTGTACACCTTCTTGCATGATTTGAGAACGGGCGATTAATTTTGAAAGCTGTGTTCTCTCACGATCGGTCACTTGACCGCGCGCTACAATACCTGCTGATAGTCCCCGCAATTGCCCCATATCCTCGACGACTACGGGTAACCAATTGACGATGCAATCCATCATGAAATAACTATCGGGTTCAGGGTCCAGGATCAGATTGGAATTCACACCAATTTGCAACGTCAGATCAATCAACTGTTTAATCAATGCCGTATGTCGTGCAAAGCTTTCCTTGGCGGGCAAACTGAAAGCGTCAGTATGAAATTTCTGCCATTCCGCCTTAATGCTTTGCCATTGGTCCGTGCTGTTCAGCAGGACGCCATATTTTGCGTCAGCCGCATCTATCAATTCGATATCATTTGTAATTTGGTTCTGTTTAGCAAGAATTTTCTCTCGAAATGAGGCGTCGCCACTTAGATAAGCATTACTCATACCACGGTGCTCAGCCGTATGCTGCAATAATTCACGAACTGCTTGTATGTACTCTACCCCTTGAGTTTCCTTGTGAGTAAACCGAATGGCAATATTCATCTCTGTGGTCAGCAGATAGGCCAGCAAAAAAATAGGGATGCTAAGCAGCAATCCAACAATCATCAATTTTTGCCAGATTTTCATACTCTTAAAGAGATTTACCATGCTAGAAATCCTCAAAGCCTATACAAATTAAACCTATCGATTAGGGCCTGCTTGCGAGCGATGCTTGAGTTATTGCCCGCAAGCAAATTTTGCATAAAGTATTCCATCTATTAGTTTATTTATTAATTATTTTTATATTCAAATAGATAAAATAAAAAAACAAATGACAGCGTGTGCAGTAAGCCAAGATAATGTTTCAATATGAAATGCTGTTCAGGCCATTTATTTCATTTTGAAATATGAACAGTTTATGGCCCGAAAAGGATTCTCATGACACAAGTGAGTCTGATCGAACGGCATCATTGTAAAAATAGACATACGTAAGTTATAAAAAAATAATTGAATTCAGGCGAGTTGATTTGTTTTTTTATTTCCATTATATTGAAAATATCAAATCATAATTCGACTCAATTGTTTCTGGAGCACACCCACCCCATGAGCGCAGCGTGTAAAGTCAACGTCAAAGCAGCAGAAGGCTTGCAACTGGGATTTTTCGAGCGTTATCTGACCCTGTGGGTCGCGCTGTGCATCGTCGCCGGCATCGTCCTTGGGCATTTCCTGCCTGGCCTGTTCCAGGCCATCGGCAGGCTGGAAATCGCTCAGGTCAATCTGCCAGTGGCGGTGCTGATCTGGCTGATGATCATTCCGATGCTGATCAAAATCGACTTTGCCGCATTGCGCGAGGTCGGCCAGTACTGGCGAGGGATCGGCGTCACCCTGTTGATCAACTGGGGCGTCAAGCCGTTCTCGATGGCGCTGCTGGGTTGGCTGTTCATCGGCGGATTGTTCGCGCCGCTGCTACCAGCAGACCAGATCGAATCCTACATCGCCGGATTGATTTTGTTGGCCGCCGCACCTTGCACCGCCATGGTGTTCGTGTGGAGCAATCTGACCCAAGGCGAACCGCATTTCACCTTGACCCAGGTGGCATTGAACGATGTGATCATGGTGTTCGCTTTCGGCCCCATCGTGGCTTTGCTGTTGGGCTTGACTTCGATTATCGTGCCTTGGGAAACGCTGTTTCTATCCGTCGTGCTGTACATCGTGATTCCCCTGATTATCGCTCAGGTGGTGCGCAGCGTCGTGCTGAAGTCGCAGGGCGCAGCCGGATTGGCGCAATTACTGGACATCCTGGGGCCAACTTCGCTGGTCGCGCTGTTGACGACGCTGGTGCTGCTGTTTGGTTTCCAGGGTGAGCAAATCGTGGCGCAGCCGCTGGTGATTCTATTGCTGGCGATTCCGATTCTGCTCCAGGTGTTTCTTAATTCGGGACTGGCCTACTGGCTGAATCGCAAGGTCGGGTCGCCGCATTGCGTAGCGGGACCGTCGGCGCTGATCGGCGCGAGCAACTTCTTCGAATTGGCGGTGGCGGCGGCGATTGCCTTATTCGGCTTCAACTCCGGCGCAGCGTTGGCGACGGTCGTCGGCGTCCTGATCGAAGTGCCGGTTATGTTGCTGGTGGCGAACATCGTCAATCGCAGTCGCGGCTGGTATGAGCAAAAGTTAAATACCCTAGCCACAGAAACCCCTTAAATATCAGGAGAAACGGCATGACCACTCTGGAAATCGAATGGCGTCATCTCGACAAGGACGGACGCACCTGCTTACGCTGTTCGGACACCTTGCAATCCCTGCAACAGGTCGTCGCGCAATTGGCGGCGGAGTGCGCGCCACGCGGCGTCACGGTTGCGTACCGTGAAACAAAGTTGCCGCTCGAACAGTTATCCGAGTCGAATCTAATCCTGTTCAATGACATACCGCTGGAAGCGGTGTTGCCGGACGCTTCTGCATCAGCAAGCGAATGCCAGTCCTGCGGCGATCTGTGCGGCGAGCCCAGCGTTTGCCGCACCGTTTCCGTGGGGGGACACACTTTCGAGGCGATCCCCGCCGCGCTGATCCGGCAAGCCGCCTGCGCTGTAGCTCGATGCTGTTGAGTATGCCCGTCTCATTCAAATTAACCGGGGTCATTCCATGACGACACTCTCTCCTATGCCGGCTAATGCTTGTGGGCGCGCGCTGAGTCGGCTGCGTGCGCGCACGAGAGAGAACCCTACTGAAATGAAATGGCTGGCGGGCATGTTGGCTCTGTTTCTGGCAGCGTTCTTCATGCCAGCGGGTACGACGCGCTTCGATAACGCTGTTCTCGAAGGATTGGCCCTGCTGAAATGGTACGCCCGCGAACATGTGATCCTGTGTCTGATTCCAGCGTTTTTCATTGCCGGGGCGATTGCCGTGTTCATCAGCCAAAGCGCTGTGATGAAATACCTGGGTCCCGCTGCCCGCAAGACGGCTGCCTATGGGGTTGCTTCAGTATCAGGTTCGATTCTAGCGGTCTGTTCCTGCACGGTGCTGCCTCTGTTTGGCGGCATCTACCGGCGCGGCGCGGGACTGGGACCGGCCATTGCCTTTCTCTATTCCGGGCCGGCGATCAATGTGTTGGCCATTGTCCTGACAGCGCGCATATTGGGCATGGAGCTCGGCGTGGCGCGGGCGATTGGCGCCATCGTTTTTGCCTTGGTGATCGGACTGATCATGCACTGGATTTACTACCGCGAGGAGCTGGCGCGAGCGACGGCGTCCAAGGGGTTCACTCTGGATGAACAGGACAGTCGGCCATTGGGCGAGACCACAACTTTTTTCGCCCTGATGATCGCGGTGCTTGTGTTCGCCAATTGGGCGCCGGCCCGCGCTGAAGACAGCGCCGTTTGGCATACGATTTTTGCCTGGAAATGGCCGCTGACCGCCCTGAGCGGAGCCGGTCTGGCAGTCCTGCTGATCGGGCGCTGGCAGTGGGACTGGCGACCGCTGGCGGTGACCGGCGCTGTGGTTGCCGGGCTGGCGGTTTTCGCCCCCCAACACCCAGAACTGGCTTTTACCGCCGGGCTATTGGGCTTGACCCTAACCGTCGCCCTACGTCCAAACGAAGGTGAGGAATGGCTGAGTCAGACCTGGGGATTTGCCAAGTTGATCCTGCCCCTGTTGCTGGCCGGCGTGTTGCTGGCCGGATTTTTGTTAGGCCGACCGGGTCACGAAGGCGTCATTCCTTCAGCGTGGGTCAGTGCGCTGGTTGGCGGCAATTCCCTGCTGGCCAATCTGTTAGCCGCGTTTTTGGGCGCACTCATGTATTTCGCCACGTTGACCGAAATTCCCATCGTTCAGGGTCTGTTGGGCGCAGGCATGGGTAAAGGACCGGCTCTGGCCCTGCTGCTGGCGGGACCGGCGTTGTCCCTGCCAAACATGCTGGTCATCCGCAGCATTCTCGGTACGCAAAAAACCCTGGTTTATTGTGCGCTGGTGGTGGTCATGGCGACCTGCTCCGGCGTGATATTTGGCGTGTTCTATTCATAAACGAGGAGTAAGGTTCATGATGAAATTGCAAATTCTCGGCAAAGGTTGTTCCAAATGCCTCACGCTCGGCGAACATGCGGCGACGGCGGCTCAGGCCCTGGGTCTGGACTATGAGGTGGAGAAGGTCACCGACATGAACGCTATTATCGACGCCGGGGTGATGACCACGCCAGCGCTGGCGGTGAATGGCGAAATCAAGAGCGCCGGCAAAGTGTTATCGGTGGAGGAAATCAAAAAGCTGTTGAGCGCCTGACGATGAACGTCCTGTTTCTTTGCACGGGTAATTCCTGCCGTTCGATCCTGGGCGAGGCCACCTTCAATCATCTGGCCCCGCCGGGCTGGAAAGCGCTGAGCGCCGGGAGTCATCCGACGGGTCAGGTGCATCCACGCTCGCTGGCCTTGCTGGCGCGCGAGGGCATCGTGACCGAGGATTATTACAGCAAGTCCTGGGATAACCTGCCGGTCACGCCGGATATCGTGATTACGGTTTGCACCAGCGCGGCGGGCGAAACTTGCCCGGCGTATCTAGGGCCTGTGCTGCGCACACATTGGGGTGTGGAAGATCCGGCGCATGTGACTGGTACTGATGAGGAGATTAACGCGGCGTTTATGCACGCTTATCGGGTGCTGCGGAACCGTATAGAAGCGTTCCTGGCGTTGCCGCTGACTGAGTTACAGAACGACCGCGCCCGCTTGAAAACGGAGCTGGATCGTATTGGCGCGCTATTGCCTTAGCGATTTTAGGCCGTTTATTGGGCGTTCAAATCAAGATCGGCAGGCGGGCCTGATCCAGGCCCGATGGGCGGCGCTTTCCAAACTCAGGAGCAACCCATGCTATAATGATAGGATATGTTGGTAGTTACATAGCATCAAAGATTCGTTCGCGCCCTCCACCAGTCAAATTGAGTGACCGCTTCCTTATCGCTGGATAGCGCCTCATGCAATTGATTGAAGAAAATGGCGGCATCTGCACTGGCCAATTGAAATTCCCGGCAACCCTGTTGCCCTGTAACAATCAAGGCAATGCCCAGTACGGATGGAGTGGAATCATCCGCAACATTTCCCGCACGCCGCTCTACCAGCTCGACAAGCTTTTGCAAGCGTTGTGGGGCGATCACGATGTTGGTAATTCCATATTCATCGTTGGCATGGAGCAGTTGATGTCGTTTCAACATCTCCAACGCTTCGGGAACTACGCGCACACTGAATAATAAGGAAGGAATCGGCTTATCCTGTATGCCGAGATAGGTCAACTTAACGACCATTCTTTCCATATTGTCGGTAAGATCTTGGTTCATAACACAACCCCATGTGGCTATTGGAGAAAAAATCATTGTTGTAAGAATTAGGCTCAGGAAAAAACTTTTGGCGGCGTACTGAGTCATTTTGATTCGACGCTATCGGTTGAGGCAAGATGGCCGCATAATCGCAAATGCCATTCCATACACTCCCATAAGCAGAAGGCTTTCATCATGGCGAGACCTCCAGTCGATCAGGGCGTTCCTTTTCTGAAAGTCCATCCCATATCTTTAAAGTAAGCCTTAGTGCCTGGCAGATCTTTTAACCCAAAGCCGTCTTTCAAGAGGGCGAGATGGTCATCGACCTCCGCCTGAGTCGCTTTTTTAGCAGGAACTTTGGTCACGACGCCTTTTGGATCTTTGTCGAACCCCCAGTAATGAGTGTCTAGAACTGTGACTCGCTTGTCAGTGACCACGCCGATCGAGAGCATCGCCCGCCATTCTGTGGTTCCCTTGGCCTTTAAGGGAGGATGCCGAAACGGCGCATCGGAAAAGGTAGTACGCCGTTTTGGATCTGCCGTCAGTTCGGTGTCCGTATAATAAAATGGTTGATTGTCGTCCGGCGGTGATGAGGGATCCACGACAAAGCGTGGAGCTCCATAGGGGGCATTGCCAAAAGGTTGATTGCCACGATCCACGGTTTGCACCCAACGCAGTCTCGAACCTTGCAGACCGTCTCGGGTGGCTTGGAATTGAACCTTGGTCTTGGCCGCGTCAAAGGTCATAGTAGTCGATTTAATGGTCCACGGGATGGGAATATACACAATATCCTTGGGTTGTATCAGTTCCGGTCGCTTGCGCAACGCCTTGAGCTTACTGTTTTTCGCGTCATTCCAAACAGTGATCCAATCACTACCTTTATAGCCATAGGCATAGACCAGTTCACTTAAGGTGTCGCCCTTTTTGATCTCAACATCTTCGTAATACATAGTCGTCCTCCTTCTGGGATCATCATTGAGAAAATAAAAAGTGGTATGTTGACTTCTTGCCAGCATTGACCATGCCAAAACTATAATAAATTGTTTTATAATAAAAAATTAATAAAAATGGGAGTTTAAAACTTGATTATCAGTAAGCATTCGATAGCAGTTCGTTGTAGATGGCTCAAAGTGGATGGCTCAAAGTGGAGATCGATTTAACCAAAACAGCCCATTGTGACCGCCGTACTAACCCTTCTGGATCTTCCTTATGACTGACCCTAAACATGACTCCGTCACCCGCACTCTCAGCGCCGACCTCCCGGAACGTAAGAAACCCGGTTTATTCGAGGTATTGAATCGCCCAATTCGCTTTCCTTCCTTCCGCAAGGATAAGACATTCGGGGAGTCCCTCGAGTCCGCAGAGCCGAAACCGGAGCGCTTTGCCCGATTGCGCGACCGGTTGCGGCGCACCCGCCAGGGATTGGTCTCCGGTTTGTCGGGCCTGTTCAAGGGGCGGAAACTGGACGATGAGGCGCTGGAAGAACTAGAAAGCCGCCTGCTGCTGGCGGATGTAGGTGTGGACGTCACAAACCACCTGATTCGGCAGCTGACCGAGCGGGTTTCACGCCAGCAATTAAGCGATGTGACCGCATTGCTCCAGGCCCTGCGCGACGAACTGTTGGCGATCCTCACACCTTGTCAGCAACCCTGGCGACCCAGTGAATCCCGTCCCTACGTGATTCTCATGGTTGGGGTGAACGGCGTTGGCAAAACCACGACGATTGGTAAACTGGCGCAATGGCTGCAAACTGAGGGACATTCGGTGCTGCTGGCCGCCGGCGACACTTTCCGCGCCGCTGCCGTTGAACAATTGCAGGTCTGGGGCGAGCGCAACCACATTCCCGTGATCGCCCAGAAAAGCGGAGCCGACGCCGCCTCGGTGATCTATGACGCGATTCAGGCCGCCAAAGCCCGTGAAGTCGACGTAGTGATTGCCGACACCGCTGGTCGCCTGCACACCCAATCGAATCTGATGGAGGAACTGAAAAAGATTAAACGGGTCATGGGTAAAGTCGATCCCACTGCGCCGCATGAGGCGCTGTTGGTCGTGGATGCCAGCACCGGCCAGAACGCCTTAAATCAAGCTGTGCAGTTTCATGAAGCGGTCGGCGTAACCGGCCTGATCCTGACCAAGCTCGACGGCACAGCAAAGGGCGGGATTGTGTTTGCCATCGCCCGCCGGCTGGGTCTGCCGATTCGCTTCATCGGCGTGGGCGAAAGCATCGAAGATTTACGTATGTTTGACGCTGCCGAGTTCGTCGCCGCTCTGCTGGATGAGGAAGCGGGCTACTGAACCACGGTTTGGCGAACGGAACCTCTCCCAAATTTGGCACTCTAAGGGCGTGAGTGCTAAAATAGTGCTTAATCAAGTGAATCAACGGGAGGAATGAATGACGATGACGACGACTGCGCTGGTTCCCCGTATTGAAAATCTGCCGGCACCGGTCGGCAACCTGGAGAGCTACATCCAGGTGGTCAACCGGATGCCGATGCTCAGCGCCGAAGAAGAGCAGGAACTAGCCCAGCGTTTGCGGCTGCGCCACGATCTGGAAGCAGCGCAACGCCTGATCGTGGCCCATCTGCGCTTCGTGGTGCATATTGCCCGTGGTTATCTCGGCTACGGCTTGCCGCTGGCCGATCTGGTTCAGGAAGGCAACATTGGTCTGATGAAAGCCGTCAAACGTTTCGACCCGGCCTACGGCGTGCGGCTGGTCTCGTTCGCGGTTCACTGGATTCGGGCGGAAATTCATGAATTCATCCTGCGCAACTGGCGAATCGTCAAGGTCGCCACCACCAAAGCGCAGCGCAAACTGTTCTTCAAGCTGCGCGGCTCAAAAAAACGCCTGGGCTGGCTCAACCACGAGGAAGTCAACACCGTCGCGCGGGAGCTTGGCGTCAGCGCCGAGAACGTCCTGGAAATGGAATCGCGACTCAATGGCCATGATGTATCGTTCGACCCTTTCCCGGAAGCCGATGGCAACGACGATGTGGAGAATTTCGCACCCGCCGCCTATTTGCGTGACGAACAGGCTAATCCAGCGGAAGCGCTGGAGCGCGACGACTGGGATGAACGGGCGGTCAGTCAACTGGGCGAAGCGCTGGAGCGGCTGGACCCGCGCAGCCGAGACATCATGCAACGTCGCTGGCTGAGCGATGCTAAACCGACTTTGCACCAGTTGGCGGCTGAATATAAGGTTTCCGCTGAACGCATCCGGCAATTGGAAAACAGCGCTATGAAGAAATTGCGCGCGGCTTTGCCCGCGCCGGCCTGAAGTCGATGAGATAACCAGAACGCCCGCTTTGACAGCGGGGGTTTTTTATGTTCGGAACTTTCGATCCTGGGTAGGCGCATCAGGTTAAAGCGGACCCCATTGTCAAGACAAAAACCGTTGAAATTTAAGTTAAGGTTTCCAACCCTTTTAAGGTCGTCATTTAGGCGGCCTTCTCAGTCAATCAGGCTAAAAAGCCGGGTCGCAATCGAGTCGTCATTGTGAACCACTACCCTTGATTCTCTGACTTGCGCCCACGTCCAACATTCCCTGCTCAACAATAAAATCAATGACCTGATCCAGTCCCTGCTGGGTTTTCAAATTGGTGAACACAAACGGTCGCTCACCGCGCATCTGCAGCGCGTCGCGCTCCATCACTTCCAGCGACGCGCCCACATGGGGGGCAAGGTCAATTTTGTTGATCACCAGCAAATCGGAACGGGTGATGCCGGGGCCGCCCTTACGCGGAATCTTGTCACCCGCAGCTACGTCAATCACGTAGATCGTCAGGTCGGACAGTTCCGGACTGAACGTAGCGCTGAGGTTATCGCCGCCGGACTCCACTAGCACCAGGTCCAGATCAGGAAAACGCTCGCATAATTGTTCGACCGCCGCCAGGTTCATCGAGGCGTCCTCACGAATCGCCGTATGCGGACAACCGCCGGTTTCCACACCAACAATCCGCTCCGGCTCCAATGCCTGGGCGCGGGTCAAGAACTGCGCGTCTTCGTAGGTGTAGATGTCGTTCGTCACGACAGCGATTTGATAGTAACTACGCAGCGTCTTGCACAGCGCTTCGACCAGGGCGGTTTTGCCAGAACCCACCGGGCCGCCGACGCCAACACGCAGGGGTTGCTTATTCATATACAGCGCCTCTTTCTCAATTCATCCTGACAAATACGCCCATGCCGACATCGTCGAGATTGAATACTTTTTGTTGACCATACTCAACCAATACATTACGGATCTGGCGCTTCATAAAACCGGCTTCAAGGTTTGGGAAATCCAACAACCGCCGGGCAACTTCCAGTATTTCTATGCGTTTCCCAGTTTCAACATTCATCAGGGAATGCAGACCATCAGTGGCCACGGCCACCTCTGGGAAAGTTGTCAAAGAGAAGCTGAACACGATGGGCGCATCAAAAGCGGCCTGACGAACAGTTGCCCCCCCCTCGCCGAATTCATGGATACTTTGCGCCATCTGCGCGTTGCCAACAGCTTCGCGATACAAGGCGCACCGATTGGCATCCAGCAGATAGCTCAAATAGAAGGGGGCATTTTCAGCATACTCGATCTGGATTGCTCGGACCGATCCATCCGCTTGCCGGGTCGCAATGCAGCCATCCCCATAAAGATGGACGTGTATGCTCTCTCCGTCGCACCAGGCGATGAGCAACGTAGCGTCGAGTACCGCCGTATCGACGCCCAAATCCTGGACCTGGTGGGCAGCGCGGCGGATGATGCGCCGTCCCAGCGACCAGTGCCGGACGGTTCTCTCTGCCAAGTCGTAACCTTTCAAGGCGAAACGCGGCAACAAACGACGCGCGGTCAAAACCAGCAACCGCGCGCCCAGGTCGCTGTCCGGAGCGGCGGAGCAGCCATCGGCTAAAATCACATAAGGCAAAGGTTGCCAACCTTGACCCACATAATCCTCGCAAAACAAATGCAGCTTGCCGATGGTGTAGTACGAATCCAAGGCAATCATCATGATGAAAAAATCCCTGTGGTCGCGGCGGGTTGGTATTAATTTAATCCCATGAGTTGCAAAAAGAAACGATTACAGTGGAATTTTACCTGCCTGAATAACTGCTATTATGCCAAACAAGGTCTTTCACCCGGAGATTCCCACCGTCATGAGCGAATTATTGATTCCCGGCGAACTCATCACCCACCTGCGCGCCGCCCAACGCATCACCGTGTTGACGGGCGCGGGCATTTCCGCAGAGAGCGGCGTTCCCACTTTCCGCGAGGCTCAAACCGGGCTGTGGGCGCGCTATAATCCCGAGGAACTGGCCACGCCCGAAGCCTTCCAGCATGATCCCAAGCTGGTCTGGGAATGGTATGCCTGGCGGCAGGATCGGGTGCGCCAAGCTGAGCCGAATGCCGGTCATTTGGCGCTGGTCGATATGGAGCGCCACATTGCTGAATTCACCTTGATTACCCAGAATGTGGACGGCCTGCATCGGCGGGCCGGCAGTCATCAGGTATTGGAACTGCACGGCAATCTGTTCCGCGCCAAGTGTTTTAACGAAGATCGTCCCGTAGAAAGCTGGCCGGACAGCGACGACATTCCGCCGCGTTGTCCCCGTTGCGGAGGACTGCTGCGACCGGACGTGGTCTGGTTTGGGGAGAGTTTACCGGAAGCAGCGCTGCGGGCCGCAGAACAAGCCGCCGCCCATGCGGACCTCTTTTTCAGCATCGGCACCTCGGCGCTGGTCTATCCTGCCGCCAATCTGCCGTTAGCCGCCTTGAAAGCCGGCGCAACCGTGGTGGAAATCAATCCACAGCCGACGCCACTGAGTTCTTATGTGACGTTCAGTCTGAATGGAGCCTCCGGCGTCATCCTGCCCATGCTGGTCGCGCAGACTTGGGGAAAACAGCGAATCCATAATCTATAACAAAATGATCTCCATGCATATCTTTCCCTCTCCGCCCAATCGCTTGACCCTGGCCAGCGGCGACGCGCTCGCCTACCATCGCAGTCTGGGCGCTGTGCCCGGTATCCTCTTTCTAGGCGGCTTCACTTCGGACATGACCGGTATTAAAGCCACGACGCTGGAACGCTGGTGCCAAGGCCGAGGCCAGGCGTTTGTACGCTTCGACTACACCGGTCATGGCGCTTCCAGCGGCTCCTTCGCCAACGGCACGATTGGCCGTTGGACCCATGAAGCCTTGACCGTGCTGGATCAATTGACCGAAGGTCCACAAATCCTGGTAGGTTCCTCAATGGGGGCCTGGATCATGCTGTTGGCGGCGATGGAGCGGCCCGAACGCATCGCTGGATTATTGGGCCTGGCCTGCGCGGCGGATTTCACCGAATACCTGTTGTGGGAGCGCCTGGATGAACCGCTACGCGAACGCTTGCGGTGCGAACGAGTAATTAGTTTACCCTCGCCCTATGGCGAACCTTACATTATCGCTATGCGCCTGATCGAGGAAGCAGCCCAGCATCGGCTGCTGAATCGAACCGAACTGCCGGTCTCTTGCCCGGTGCGCCTGATTCATGGCATGGGCGACGCCGATGCGCCGTGGCGCACCAGTCTACAAATCGCGGAGAAATTGACCAGTTCCGATGTACGGCTGATTCTGGTCAAGGATGGAGAGCATACCCTGTCGCGGGAACCGGACTTAAGGCTACTCACGCGCACTCTGGGAGAAATGCTGGAATGATCCTCTCATCGGGAACCGGATTGACCACCTAAAACTTTTGCCACTTTGGGGCGATGAACCAAGTCCAGGATAATCAAACCATGCTTGCCATCCAGGAAATGCCGCTGTTTCCGCTGAATGCCGTGCTGTTTCCCGGCGGCGTTTTGCCCTTGCGGATTTTCGAGACGCGCTATCTGGACATGGTGAGCGCCTGTCTGCGCGCCGATGCCGGGTTTGGCGTTGTCACCATCCATCAAGGCAATGAAGCGGGTGCTCAACCGGTCAGTATTCATCCGGTTGGCGCTTTGGCGCGCATCGTCGATTTTGACCCACTGGATGATGGGTTGCTCGGCATTACCTGCCTCGGCGTGCAACGCTTTCGCATAGTGGGCCATCGCGTGCAACCCGATCAACTGTTGCTGGGCCAGATTCGATGGCTGCCGGATGACCCGCAGCAATCGCTTCTATCCGCGCACGAACCACTGGTTCGCGTCTTGCGCGATTTGCTGGAAAGCGAGGCGTTGGTCTCCCATAAGCGGTTCCTGATTCCGAATTGGGAGGATGCCGCGTGGGTGGGCAACCGATTGGCGGAATTGTTGCCGTTGCCGCTGCAAATCCGCCAGGGCTTGCTGGAGATGACCAATCCTCGGCAACGGCTGGACATTCTACTGGGCATTTTCCAGGAACAGCGCACCGCCTGAAATTCGTCGTGTTGACTGTTATATTATCCTCATAGCCTTCCCAAAAACTCGAACCCAGGCCAGGAAGACATCATGCCAGAAGAACTCAACCTGACTCCAGCAGCCGATGCCGCCCCCCATCGACCCAGCTTGTTACGACGGCTGTTTCGTCTCAGGGATGTTGGCTTTTACCTGATGATTGCGCTGGCCTGGTTCGGCGCTGCCTATACCGATATCGATGCGCAAGGCAGTCGCTGGTACTGGTATGGCCTGATTCCGGTCTTTGGGTTAATTTGCATCATTACCCAATGGCCGCATGTCGAATCGACTATCAAGGCCCACACCCTGCTGATTTTACGGCAGATCCTGCATTGGGGAGGCTTGCTGCTTTTGATGCAACTGGTTTTTGTCGCCACCGCCGAAGGCTTCATGGATACTCTTGACGACCGTCAGGCAAGCTTCCTGCTGATGCTCACCGTCACCTTGACAACCTTTCTGGCCGGCATCTATTTCAACTGGCGATTATGCATCGTTGCTCTTTTTCTCGGCATTGGAGCGGTCTTTATGGTGCTCATGCAGAACATCGCCCCGATGCTGATCTATACCGGCATCACAGCGATTGCTGCTTACCTGCTCTGGAGTTGGTGGCACAGCCATTGGCAAGCACGCCGCGCTGATCAGTCCGAAACTTGAAGAGTGGATATTCATATCTGCATCGATCGAGAACCTCAAAGCTCGTGTGCGGTTAATGCCAAGCTCTCGTAGTCTCCTGTCACCGAAAATTTTTGTTGATCCCTGCATTTATTTTAAGAAGGTGTTTATGAAGAAATCAATTCTAACTCTGGGTCTGATCGCCAGTCTGGCGGTCTGGACTCCAGTCCAGGCGACTGAACCCGCCGTGGCCTCAGCCTATGCTAACCCGGTCAAGGAACTCCCGTTTCCCGGCGGAAAAGAATGGCCGACTGCAACCGAACGGGAAAAAATGGCCTATCTGCTGGGCATCCTGAATATGGCGATGGTCGAATATCAGTTGACCGGCCCAAATCCCAAGCATCGCACGACCGTCGCAAAGCTGGTTGAGTCCCTGGACGGCATGACGCTGCGGCAGATTATGAAAACCGTAGATGCTTATTACCAGGCCAACCCCGATCAGCAACAGCGCCCCATCTTTGAAGTGATCTGGTTTGAAATGGTCGAACCCAAGATTGCCTCCTCCAGGATGAAATGAGGATCAGGTTAATGAAAAAAATAGCTTATCTACTAGCGGTCCCCGCATTTGCCCTCAGCGTGGGCTGCACCAATATGACGCCTACTGAACAGAGCACTCTGAGCGGCGCAACCATGGGCGCAGCAGGCGGCGCTATCATCAGCGGATTGACCGGCGGCGATGCTGGAGTCGGCGCCATTATCGGCGGCGCGGCTGGCGCGGTAGCCGGCAATATCTATGGCCGCAACAAGGAAGAGGAACGGCGGCAACAGCGGCGCAACCGCTATTGATGTTAATGCGAATCTCCCCTTCCTGGGTATGAGGAAGGGGTGTATGTTGATTACAGGACAAAGCCGTGTGCTCAGCGAACACTGAGGTACTGCAACATTTGGCGTGGAGCGAGCTCGATACTCGACGGCCCGCTGCGGATATGGAAATTCCTTACCGCTTGTCTCCCACACGCGCTGTCCTAATCGCCCTGCCGGCGTGATGCGCGTTTGCGTTCATGCTCCAGCAATAGCTTCTTGCGCACCCGAATGGATTTTGGCGTGACCTCAACCAGTTCATCGTCGTCGATGAACTCCAGCGCTTGTTCCAGGCTCATGCGCACTGGCGGAGTCAGCAGGATGTTTTCATCAGAGCCAGCGGCGCGGATGTTGGTCAGTTGCTTGGCCTTGAGCGGGTTGACCACCAAATCGTTGTCGCGGGAGTGAATGCCGACCACCATGCCTTCGTAAACCTCGTCACCGGGACCGACCATCATCCGTCCGCGCTCCTGGAGGTTAAACAATGCATAAGCCAACGCCTTGCCGGTCGCGTTGGCAATCAGCACGCCGTTTAGCCGCGCGCCGATCGCACCTTTTTTCGCTGGCCCGTAACGGTCAAAGACGTGGTAAATCAGCCCCGTGCCGGAAGTAGCGGTCAGGAATTCGGTCTGAAATCCGATCAGGCCGCGCGCCGGAATCAGGTAATCCAAGCGCACCCGCCCCTTGCCGTCGGGTTGCATGTCCAGCAGTTCGCCGCGCCGCTCGCCGAGCTTCTCCATGATGGCGCCCTGATGTTGTTCCTCAACGTCTACCGTGAGTTGCTCGTAGGGTTCGCAGGCTTCGCCGTCGATCTCGCGAATGATGACTTCCGGGCGCGAGACGGCCAGTTCGTAACCCTCGCGGCGCATGTTCTCAATCAGAATCGACAGGTGCAATTCGCCGCGCCCGGAGACCTTGAATTTGTCGGGATCGTCGCTGTCTTCGATGCGCAAGGCCACGTTATGAATGAGTTCCCGCTGGAGCCGTTCGCGCAGTTGGCGACTGGTGACATACTTGCCCTCGCGCCCGGCGAACGGCGAGGTGTTGACCTGGAAGGTCATGCTCATGGTCGGTTCATCGACCTTGAGCAGTGGCAGGGATTCAACGGCGCTGGGATCGCACAATACGTCGGAGATGCCCAGGCCATCAATGCCGGTGAAAGCGATGATATCGCCGGCGGACGCCTCGGGGAATTCGATGCGCTCCAAGCCCTGAAAGCCGAGGATTTGCAGCACCCGACCATTGCGGCGATTGCCATGCCGGTCCAGGATAACCACCGGCGTGTTGGTTTTGACTTTGCCCCGGCGAATGCGGCCAATGCCGATGACGCCGACATAGCTGTTATAGTCCAGGGAACTGACCTGCAACTGGAAAGTTCCGGCGGGATCGACTGCTGGCGGCGAAACGTGGGCGACAATGGTTCCAAACAGCGGATCCATGTTGCCGGAGCGCACGCTGTCGTCCAGTCCAGCGTAACCGTGCAGCGCCGAGGCGTAGATAACCGGGAAGTCCAGTTGTTCGTCGGTCGCGCCCAGGCGGTCGAACAGGTCGAAGGTGCGGTCCAACACCCAATGTGCGCGCGAACCGGGCCGGTCGATCTTGTTGATAACCACGATTGGCCGGAAGCCCATCGCAAAGGCTTTCTGCGTGACAAAACGGGTTTGCGGCATCGGCCCGTCCACCGCATCGACCAGCAATAGCACGGAATCGACCATGGACAATACGCGCTCGACTTCGCCGCCAAAGTCGGCATGGCCGGGGGTATCGACGATATTGATGTGGTAGTCCCGCCAGTAAAGCGCAGTGTTTTTGGCGAGAATGGTAATGCCTCGCTCCTTTTCCAGGTCATTGGAATCCATGACTCGCTCGGCGGCAGCGGCGCGGTTATTAAGAGCGCCGGACTGTTGGAGCAGCTTATCCACCAGTGTGGTTTTGCCGTGGTCAACGTGGGCGATAATGGCGATATTGCGAAGTTTTTCAATCACTGTTTAATCACACTGAGGGCTATCAGGCCAGATCGGAGGCGGCATTATAGCGAAGAATGCGGCGCAACATTTGCTTTACTACGCCAGCAAGGCGGAGATCAGTATATTGTTTGCGAACTGCCTTGAACCTATAACGACCCTCGCGCCTCCCAGGATGGCGAGATAATCTGCTCTGATCTTTTACGGCACACGCCTTCCAGGTCCTTGAGAATGGTCTCCATGCCAATCAGTTTTTCGAGGATGGCGCGAATATCGCGCAGCGTGAAAATCACATCAACATCCATTTCCAGGTACTTCTCCCGCTCTTTGCGTTCCGCTTGCTCGATCGCCGCCTGAATGCTTTCCGATTTTTCGACTTCCGTACCTAGCAAGCGGATGAATACCCGCAGTTTTTGACGCTGCTGGCTCAACCACTCATTATACAAATAAAACATTTCATAGCCATCTTCAATCGAATACGCCTTATAGCGAAATTTCAGTTTCAGATCATCAAAAGTGTTGCGGCGGAGAATTTTTCCGGCTTTCCAGTCATCAATGGTTTGCTGAAATTCAATCGGCAGGAAATCCACATCGGCTTCGATGCGGTTTTTGATGAATTCCAGATCATGGACTTCTTTTTCAACACGTTCGGCGGTAGCGCGCACCTGTTCATGCACCGCCTCGACCTGGCTAACGGTCTTGGCGGGCGATTGACCTGGCTTGGAAGCAGCCAGTTGTTTGCCCTCATGCTCGGCTTCAACCCATTCCGCAATAGCATCTTCGACAGCGCGCAATCGCTCCTCATTGGCTTCAGTCTCCTCGCGATTATTACTGACTTTTTGCTGACGCGCCCGTTCAGCCTCGGCCTGCTCGGCGGCGGCCCACTCGGCAATAGCTTGTTCAACCGCCGCTTTCTCTGCCGCCGCCTTCTCGGCGACAGCCTTCTCGACCGCCGCTCGTTTTGCCGCCAACCGCTCTGCCGCCGCCCGCGCAAGCGCCGCGCTGTGTGCCGCCGCCTTTTCCGCCGCCGCCTTTTCCGCCGCCGCCTTTTCCGCCGCCGCCCGCTTAATGGCTGACAACCGCTCTTCGATCATTTGTTTCCGCTGCCGACTGTAGCGCAACAATAGCCAACCCCCGCCACCCATGACCGCAGCGATTCCTAATAACATAATTATACTAATAATTTGCCAACTGCTCATGGGTCGTCCGTCCAAACCTTTAAATAAGATAAGCCTTTGCCGTCATCCATCGATTCCACCCTGGAAACCAAGCGGCGCTTCCCGTCATGCCTCGCCTCCGAATAACTCTAGCAGCCGAGGCAGCAAGAGTGCGAGTTCTCCGGTCATTAATGCAAATTCTGCGTCAAACACGGCTTCCAGGGAATCGGTCGCAGTTTCCGATAAAGACTCGCGCACCACGTCGAGAAATTGCAGGCGCCGCAGGATCAGTCCCTCATCCAGCACAAACGCCAGTCGATCACTCCAGATCAAGCCGAGCTGCGTCACCAGCTTGCCGGCTTCCAGGTGGGCATGGATTTCATCGCTGGTCAAGTCCTGACCCCGGCAACGCACCACGCCGCCGGTTTCACCCCCCTCGCGCAATTCACAAATATCGCCCAAGGCAAATCCGTTTGGCGCCGAGCTTTCCACCAACCAGGCGGTCATCACTGCGGCTGGCGATTGCTGGACTTTAAGCGGCGCGATGGGTAGGGAACCCAGCGTTTCGCGCAAGGTTCCGGTGACTTCTTCTACCCCGCGCGGACTGGCGCTGTCCACGATCAACCATCCTGCCGCCAAATCCAAGTAAGCATAACTGAACCGGCTACGGGTAAGGGCGCGCGGCAGCAGTTCCTGAACCAGTTGATCACGCAGATCCAGTTTTTCTCGCCGCCGCACGGGTCGCCGCTGTTCATCTTCAATCAAAGCGATGCGTTCCGCCAGCGCCTGATTCACCACGATCGGGGGCAAAACCTTTTCCTCAGTGCGCAAGCAAATCAACCAGCGTCCCGCCACAGCATGCGCATGATCGCGGGCCTTGCGGCCCAGAGGCGGCGTCCAGCCGAATGTACTGGGTTGATGGCTCGGACAGGGTTGAAAAGCGCGCCGCTCCAACTGAGCCGCTAACGCTTCAATCGTCAGGGGCAACGGCTCAATTAGTCGAAACAGGCTAAGATTTTTAAACCACATGAAAAGCATCCGGGTTCGCGAAAGCGCCAATTATCCGCGAATGTCTGGTTATCGCCAAGCGGACGGGCCTCGGCGGTTTCGCATGACGAAAACTCAGAGTGCTATATTGCACTGCAGCAAAAATCGCGTTATGCTGCGACCGCACAATTCGCTGTGATCGACAATTCCTGGGAGAAATCAAGATGAGTAACGATATGTTGGCCAAAATGTCCGAGCAGTATCAAAATTTTCTGAGTCCCGTCATCAAAGCCAACAGGTTATCCGCCGCCAATTTGGAAGCGCTGGTCAATTTCCAGATGAGCGCTTTGCAATCGTATGTCGATATGGCTATGACGCGGATGAAAGCCGCCGCCGAGATCAGCGATCCGGCCAGTTTACAGACTTTTCTGACCAGTCAAGCCGAGACGATCTCCAGTCTGAATCAGAAGTTCATGGAAGACACTAAAGCGCTGGGCGATATGATGGGACGCTTCAAGGCTGAATTTGACAAGCTGGTTAAGGAAAGCCTGCCGCCGGGCAAATCATGATGCGCTGAACCCGGTAGGACGGGCGCTCTGCCTGTCCTAGCGGAGAAGCTGATTCTCTTTTCCCCTTCCCATGTCTAAAACCCGAATCGTCGTCGGTTTGTCCGGCGGGGTGGATTCTTCGGTAGCCGCCCTGTTGCTCGTTGAACAGGGATACGAAGTCCATGGCGTGTTCATGAAAAACTGGGAGGACTCCTTTGAAGCGGGTTATTGCGCCGCCGCCGAGGACCTGGATGACGCCCAGGTTGTGTGCGAGACTCTGGACATCCCGCTGCACACGGTCAACTTCACCGCTGAATATCAGGAACGGGTGTTTCGCTACTTCCTGGAGGAATATCGCCGGGGCCGGACGCCGAACCCGGATATTCTATGCAACACCGAAATCAAATTTCGGGCTTTTCTTAACCATGCTCGTCACCTGGGCGCAGATGCCATCGCCACTGGCCACTATGTTCGGCGCATCGAACAAGACGGCGGTCAGCGCCTGCTCAAGGGTCGCGATCCAGGTAAGGATCAAAGTTATTTCCTTTACGGACTCGATCAGCAGCAATTGGCCAGCGCCTGGTTCCCTGTCGGCGATCTGCTGAAATCCGAAGTGCGGGAACGGGCTGCGGTCGCCGGGCTGGTCACTCACGCCAAAAAAGATAGCACCGGCATCTGCTTCATTGGCGAGCGCCGGTTCCGGGAATTTCTAAACCGTTATTTGCCCGCCCAACCTGGGCAGATTCAGACGGTGGATGGTCAACCGATCGGCGAGCATGCCGGCCTGATGTTCCACACCATTGGCCAGCGCCAGGGATTAGGAATCGGTGGACAACGTCAGGGCAGCGGCGAACCGTGGTATGTGACGGGAAAGGATCTGGAACATAATATCCTGATCGTTGCCCAGGGTCACAATCACCCGGCCTTGTTTCATCGCCGGTTGCGCGCCTCGCCACTGCACTGGATCGCCGGCGAGCCGCCTACGCTGCCGCTCACCTGCATGGCTAAAATTCGCTACCGTCAGCCGGATCAGCTTTGTGTGCTGGAAACGTTGGAGAAAGACCGCGCCGAAGTCCGTTTCACTGAACCGCAACGGGCGATCACTCCGGGGCAGTCAGTGGTGTTTTATCAGAATGAGGAATGCCTGGGCGGCGGAATCATCGAGACCGGCTACAATTGATCGCGTTCTCTTTACAACTCATCACCGAAACTTATGCCCAAAACCGATCATGATCGCGTCATCGCCCTGGCCGGCGTGATGCAAGCCGTTGATCTCGTGCGCAACGTTGCGCAGCGGGGTCAAGTCAACGCCGACGATTTCGAGACCTGTATGAGCAGTCTGCTCCAGGTGGATTCCTCCAGCAGCGAGGACGTGTACGGCGGCGTGACCCGACTTCATTCGGGTCTGCGCCTGCTAGAGGAACAGCTCCATAATCCGCGGGACAAGGAGTTAACTCGTTACGTGCTGACCTTGTTAAGCTTGGAGCGCATCCTGGCGCGGCGCAAAGACCTGCTGGATGTGATTGGCGCAGGCATTCAGGACATTAATCGCAATCTGGCGCATTTTCCGGTTACGCACAGCAACACGATTGCCCGATTTGCGGAGCTTTATTTGCAAACAATCAGCACCCTGTCGCGCCGCATCATGGTCAGCGGCGCGCAGATTCACCTGAACAATCCGGAAAACGCCAATCGAATTCGGGCGTTGCTGCTGGCAGGGATCCGGGCAGCGATTCTTTGGCGGCAAAGCGGCGGCACCCGACTTGGCCTGCTGCTGCGACGCAATGTTCTGTTGCGCGAAACCCGATTGTTGCTCGCCGAGCTGAAGTGAATGGGTAAAATTGCTCCACGCTCGCCCATAAGGACTGATTCTTGTTGGGGTCAGTGTTACCCAGAGTCATGATGATAATCCCTCGTATTTGCCAGATCGCTCAGCCTTGTCCCGAGGCTGTCTTGAAAACATTCACCGCGCCTGTCAGGGCGTTGGCCCGAAGCGTCAATTGCCCGGCTGCGGCGGTAATTCTTTCAGCAAAAGCCGCGTTTTCCTGGGTGACGCGGTCGATCTGCATGGCCGCTTCGTTAATCTGCCCGATGCCCGCGGCCTGTTCGCGGGTGGCTTGATTGATTTCGCTCATGATGGTGGATACCCGCTTAACGGCAACCACGACTTCCTCCATCGTGCCGCTGGCATCGCCGGACAGTTTGGCGCCGGATTCGACCTTGCGCAGCGAATCTGAAATCAGATTTTTAATTTCCTTGGCAGCGACCGCAGTTTTCTGCGCTAGATTGCGCACTTCGCCAGCGACGACGGCAAATCCCCGACCCTGTTCCCCGGCGCGGGCCGCCTCGACCGCCGCGTTCAACGCCAGAATGTTGGTTTGAAAAGCGATGTCATCAATCACGCTGATAATATCGGCAATTTTTTTGGAGCTGGCGTCAATATCGGCCATATTGGCGGCGACTTGGCCGACAACTTCTCCACTACGCTCGGCAACCGCCGAGGCGTTCACCGTTAATTGATTGGCTTGCTGGGCTAGATCCGCGGTTTGCTGTACGGTGGCGTGGATTTGTTCCATACTGGCAGCGGTCTCTTCAAGACTGGATGCCTGGGATTCTGTCCGGGCAGACAATTCGCTAATGCCAGAAGAAATTTGTTCAATTTCGCTGTGGATCTCCTGCGCCTGGGAACGGACATCCCCCACAATCCCCAGGAGATTGACATTAGTTTGATTGAGAACCCGCAGGATGCGCCCGATTTCATCGCTACGGGTAGTGCTTATGCGTCCGCCCAAGTCTCCGCTGGCGATGCGCCGGGCAAAATCCAGGATAGCCTCCAGGGGTCGAACCAGCGTACGCGACAACCAGGCACCGAGCAGTCCTCCTACGCCCACACAGGTCGCAATCAATATCAGGAGTTGGCGCCAATCGAAGCCGGTCACCGGGAAATCGGCTTGCACCCAAAGCAGGCTGACGGATCGAATCCCGATGATCGCAGCCGCCATCAACAGCATCGCGATCCAGATGCGCGTATGCATGCCGACGGACCTCCAGAAATTCAATTTGCCCAGCAGACCCTTGCGGATGACCAAGCCGTTACGTAGGCCGTAACGGCTTTGACCGCTTCGTATATTCTGGTAGAGCGCGCTGGCTGCGGTTACTTCGTCGCGCGTAGGCTTGACGCGGACGGACATGTAACCTATGGGCTTACCTTGTTCGATAATGGGGGTCACATTGGCTTTTACCCAGTAATAATCCCCGTTCTTGCAGCGGTTTTTGACCAGTGCGGTCCATGACCGCCCTGATTCGATGGTCGCCCACAAATCGGCAAACGCTTCCAGCGGCATGTCTGGATGACGCACAAGGTTGTGCGGCGCGCCGATAAGCTCCTCTTCGCTAAAACCACTAATCTCGATAAAAGCTGGATTAGCGTAAGTAATCAGGCTCTTAAGGTCAGTAGTGGAAACCAGAGTGGCGTTCTCTTCAAGAATATGTTCTTTATTAGTGACGGGAAGATTAGTGCGCATGGTTACAATCCATTAGTTACTCTTTAAAGGCATTCGTAGTAATCAAAAGGCGATTTCCCCAATCCTTGAAAATCATGCGGGATTTTCTTTACAACATCCCGAGAGAAGCCGCTGCCTAGTTCGTAAGCTTCAAGATATCATTATAACATTAGCAAGTTTTTGGAGAAATTCCGACTTTTTTTGTCGCTTTAATTAAGCGCTGCCTCTCGCTGGAAATTGAGAGGTTCGGCAATCCAGCCGAAGCTTCGGCGAATTGGCGCGTTTTCGCCTAAAATGATAAGTTGTTCGCATTCACCATCTCAGTACGGAATCATGTCCTCCACTCCGGTTTTCCACACCATTGGCCTGATTGGCAAATTCGGCGACCCGAATGTTGCCGGTACCCTCCATCAAATCGCTGCTCATTTGCAGCGGCACCAGTTGCGGGTGCTGCTCGATGACAGTTCAGCCCGTTTGATTCCCAATCACGATCTGGAGGTCGCTAGCCGGGAAGCAATTGGTGAACAATGCGATTTGGTCATTGTCATGGGCGGCGACGGCACCATGCTGAACGCTGCTCGTTCGCTGGTCGATTACGAAACGCCGATCCTGGGCATCAACCTGGGTCGGCTGGGCTTTCTGGCCGATATGTCGCCGGGCGAACTTCCACATCGGCTAGACGAAGTGCTGAACGGCGAATTCCGTGAAGCGCGTCGTTTAATCCTGCATGCTCAGGTATTGCGCAATGGTCAGGTGACCGGCGAAGCCGACGCGCTGAATGATGTGGTCGTTCACAAGTGCGAAGTGGCGCGTATGATCGAAGTGGATACCTTTCTCGACAGTCGTTTTCTGAATGCCTATCATGCCGATGGGCTGATTATTTCCACCCCGACCGGCTCTACCGCCTACGCGCTGGCGGGCGGCGGGCCGATCATCTATCCCGGTCTGGAAGCCGTGGTGCTAGTGCCGATTTGCCCACACACCCTGACCCATCGCCCGATCGTGGTCAGCGCCGACAGCAGCATCGAAGTCGTACTCAACGCGGCGACGACCACCCAGTCGCAAATTACCTGCGACGGGCAGGTCAGTCTGGCGATTGAACCCGGCGACCGCGTAGTGATTCGTAAGAAGGCGCATAAGGTCAGGCTGCTGCATCCGGTTAACCATGACTACTTCAAGTTGCTGCGGGCCAAGCTGCGCTGGGGCCTGAGTCCGGAAGCGTC
Source organism: Gammaproteobacteria bacterium (assembly GCA_024235095.1). Classification (NCBI taxonomy): domain Bacteria; kingdom Pseudomonadati; phylum Pseudomonadota; class Gammaproteobacteria; species Gammaproteobacteria bacterium. The sequence goes on along the minus strand of JACKNC010000001.1, from coordinate 2,609,398 downwards.
GCCGTTCATCTGAACTTGCGCCGTCATGCTGACCCAGTTGCGCGTTCGCGATTTCGCTATTGTTGAGGAACTGGAGCTGGAACTGGCGGCGGGCATGACCGCTGTAACCGGGGAAACCGGGGCCGGCAAATCCATTCTGGTGGACGCGATTGGTTTATTGCTGGGCGACCGGGCGGACAGCGGCGTAATCCGGCATGGCGCGGAGCGGACGGACATCAGCGCCGTGTTCGATCTTGACGCCCTGCCGACCGCGCGGGCCTGGCTGGCGGAGCGCGATCTGAATGAGGCCGGGGAATGCCATCTGCGCCGGGTAGTAACCCGCAATGGACGTTCCCGCAACTACATCAATGGCGTTCCGCAACCGGCCCAGGCGTTGCGGGAGCTGGGCGAGCGCCTGGTGGATATCCACGGCCAGCATGAACACCAGTCGCTGTTGCGGCGCGAAGCGCAGCGGCAATTGCTGGATGACTACGCAGGCAATACGAATTTAGTCACCGAAGTTGCAGAGCATTACCGGGACTGGAGCCGGTTGCGCCAGGAATGGCGCGATTTGCGCCAGGCCAGTCAGGAACGCGACGCCCGGCTGGATATTCTGCGTTATCACCTGCGGGAGCTAGCGGCGCTGAATCTGGCCGAGGGCGAGGTTGCGGAACTGGAAGCCGAGCAGAAACGGTTAGCCCATGCCAGTCAATTGCTGGAGACCGGCCAGCGCCTACTGATCTGGCTGAGCGAGAGCGATGAGGATGCAGTCGCTGACCGGCTGAATCAAAGTTTGCGAGAACTGGAGACGCTGAGCCGGCTGGATGATCGACTCGCCCCGGTAGGCGAACTGTTGAATGCCGCTTTAATCCAGGTGCAGGAGGCCAGCGGTGAGTTGCGCAGTTATGTGCAGGCGCTGGACCTTGATCCCGGACATCTGGCGCAGATTGACCAGCGGTTGAACGCTGCCCACCAATTAGCGCGCAAACATCGCGCCGATGCCGGTGAATTGCCTGCGTTGCGGGTGCGGTTTGAGACCGAACTGGATGGGTTGGAGCATAGCGAAACCCGGCTGGATGAGCTACAGCAGGCGGTGAAAGCAGCGCGAGCCACCTATCAGGAATCCGCCGACCGGTTGAGCGAGCGGCGGGCAGCGGCAGCGTGGGAACTCAGTGAGCGGGTTTCGCTGGCGCTGGCGGGTTTAGGGATGCCGGGGGGACGTTTCAGCATCACGCTGGAGCGACTGGAAAAACCCACGGTAAGCGGCATGGAGACGGTGGAGTTTTTGGTCAGCGCCAATCCAGGGCAACCCTTGCGGCCCTTGTCCAAAGTCGTGTCCGGTGGCGAATTGTCGCGCATCAGCCTGGCTATTCAGGTGATCACCGCCCGCGCCGCGCGCATCCCGACGCTGATTTTTGATGAAGTGGATACCGGCATCGGCGGCGGTGTGGCGGAAGTCGTGGGCCGGCAATTGCGCACTCTGGGCGGCAACCGGCAGGTGCTGTGCGTGACCCATCTGCCGCAAGTCGCGGCGCAGGCCCATCAGCAACTCAAGGTGGAAAAGCGGACGGATGGCGAGAATACCCACACGCAGGTGATGCCTTTGGAGACCGACGAACGAATCACGGAAATCGCCCGGATGCTCGGCGGGTTGGAGTTGACGGCGAATACCATAGCCCATGCGCAGGAGATGGTGGAGAAAGCGACTGTATCGACGATAGACGGGGAACTCTGATGAACTGGCAAGAAGTCTGTGCGGATACGCATCTACGCAATCTGCCGTTTAAAATTGAATTGAATGAATACGGACAGGTAGTCATGTCTCCAGTCAAGGTTTATCACTCGGCGTTTCAGGGAGAAATCGAATATCGGCTGCGCTTCCTGCTGCCTCATGGTCGAACTTTGCCTGAATGCGCAATCGCAACGCCTAAAGGCACGAAAGCCGCTGACGTCGCTTGGATTTCCCCGGAACGCTTCCAGATCGTCCGGGAAGAAGATGAATGCTCCATTGCCCCGGAAATCTGCGTTGAAGTAATTTCATCCAGCAACTCGAAACGGGAAATCAGCGAGAAAATCACCCTGTATTTCAACCAGGGGGCGCTGGAATGCTGGACCTGCGACGAGGATGGGAATATGCAGTTTTACGCGCCGAGCGGACCGCTGGAAAAATCAGTGCTTGCGCCGGATTTTCCGGTTAGAGTTGATTTGTAAAAAGCAGGCTCATCGTTTATTGCTACGCCTGGACAGACGTAACCGTTCAGTCCCCCCCTTTGGCAAAGGGGGGCTAGGGGGGATTCTAGCCCCAGCGACCATGTGAAATCCCCCCCGACCCCCCTTTTTCAAAGGGGGGAGGTAATGCTTACGGACAGACAAGCCGAGGATTCCGCTATGCCCTTCAAGAACTCCGCAACGCACTATGGCTCGGTCACCCGTTTCCTGCATTGGTCCGTCGTCGCCCTGTTCCTCTGGCAATATGTCAGCGCGGCGATCATGACCCACCTGGCAAGGGACAAGACGTTGCTGAGCTTGACCCAGGGCGACTTCTACAACTGGCATAAGTCTATCGGTCTGGCGCTGTTGGTCTTAGCGCTGGCGCGGCTGATCTGGCGGAAAACCACTCCCCTGCCCGACTGGGCGCCAACCCTGTCGCCGGCGGAACAGGCGTTCTCCCACTGGAATGAAGTCCGGCTCTACTGGTGCATGTTTCTGTTGCCCATCAGCGGTTATCTGTTCGTGATGGCGGGGGGATTCGGGGTCAAGCTGTTGGGTCTGTACGACCTGCCCAATCCCATCGGCAAACAGGGTGGGCTGGCGACCACGATGATGGCGGCGCACATTGTCCTGGGCTACGCCGCCATCGTATTCATCGCCTGGCATGTCGGCATTGGCCTCAAGCACCACTGGTTCGACAAGGATGGTTTTCTGAACCGCATGTTGCCGTTCAGGCGGTCTTGATCTTGCCAAACCGGTAATGCGACACGCCCCATTCTTCGCCCTTGCGATAACCAAACAGTTCCGCATAGGCCATGAAGAACACCCGCCAGCGCTGAAACCAGCGCTCGGCTTCATCAACGCCATAGGTTTCCCGGAATAGACCGAGAATCTCCTCCCGATGCCGATCCTGGTTCACCCGCCAGGCTTCCAATGTGCGTTGATAGTGGCGACCGTTGAAATGCCAATCCTCCTCCAAGTGGAGGTCGCCTTGGAAACGCGGCAACAAGTCACGGGACGGCATCAGTCCTCCGGTGAAGAAGTAGCGTCCCATCCAGTTGTTCTCGCCCTCGATCTTGCAGGGATAGGCTACAGCGCGATGAGTGCAAATATGTACGAACAGTTTCCCGCTCGGTTTTAACCAAGCGTGGATGCGCGCCATCAATTCCTGAGAGTTGCGCATGTGTTCGAACATCTCGACCGACAGCACCCGATCGAAACGCCGGTCGGTGGAAAAATCGTTCATGTCGGCGGTAATGACCTGCACGTTGTCGAAACCGCGTTCCCGGCAGCGCGCCTCGATAAATTCCCGCTGCGAGTTCGAGTTGGACACCGCCATGATGCGCGAATCGGGATAAAACTCCGCCAACCACAGAGTAAGCGATCCCCAACCGCAGCCTAGTTCCAGAATGTCTTGATCAAAGTCCAACTCCGCGCGTTCGCAAGTCAAAGCCAGCATCGCGGCTCCGGCGGTTTCCAGATCCTTCACTTCATCAGGCCACCAGCAGGCGCTGTATTTCAAGCGCGGCCCCAGGATTTTCTGAAAAAAGCCGACAGGCGCTTCGTAATGTTGTTCATTGGCTGGGGTCGTACGCCGGGCGATTGGACTTTTGTGCAACTCAGTCTCTAACCGGAGCGCGTCGGTTTCCCGCGCTTGCCCATCGCCTATCGCCTTGCCCATGCGCAACCGTTCACCCAACAGGCGCCGAATCCCAATGCGGATCAACCCGTCGGGGATATAACCCTGTTCTATGAGATCAATCGCGGTTTTGAGCATCGGCAACCTCTACTCAACAACCACTCGAACATTCACAGGATGCCAATAAACGCACTTCCCGCCGCCGCTGTGGTCTTGTTGAAAAGCTCCTTTCATCGCCTCGGAAATTTCCATGCTGCGTTTTGTCGTCATTATTTGCGGAATCCTGCTGGGCCTGCTGGCGACAGCGATTCTGGTCGCCAGCAACCACAGCCATGCACTGGCCGGATTGCGCCATCTGATCACCGATCCCTGGGGCATCGTCACCCTGATTGACCTGGGTATTGGCCTGCTCTTCATTGCGGTCTGGTTGTGGCTGGTGGAGCCGGTTCGCTGGCGGGCAGTCGTGTGGATCATTGCTCTATTCCTGCTGGGCAATGTGGTCACGCTGGCGTACTTGCTATGTCGGACCTGCCAGGTTCGGCACTGGTCAGAACTGTTTCTGCCTTCCCGTTCCGGCGACCGGCGATAAGCAACAATAGCGGCATGAATAAAAGACTTGTCTAAAAAATATTAGACAATAATTATACATTATATTTGCAAACCGCCCAGACTGTTTGCAAAATTTTGCAGATTTTTGCAGATTTCGAGATAGGGTTCTGCATAAAACTCTTTGATTGCCGAATTTGTTCCGAAGAGCGCATGAGACAGCTTTTTCGAAATACCCTTCTTACACCCACCAGTCGCACACGCTGGACTTTGCGCTGGACCCGTCGGCTATTGCTCACTCTGTTGTTGCCGCTATTACTTCTGGCGGCATTCGGTCAGTGGTGGGTATTGCCGCGTCTGAATGATTATCGTGATGACCTAGCCAGCGCGCTGGGCGATGCGTTGCATATACCGGTGCGCATCGAGGCCGTCACCGCAACCCTGGATGGCTGGCGCCTAGCGCTCGGGTTACGGGGAGTCAGCCTGGACGATCCTGGGCAGGATGCGACCCTGGCACATTTCAAACAAGCAGCCATTACCCTGAACTTGTGGCGCTCCTTGCGCGAATGGCAGCCCATCGTTGGGCGCATCCGCCTGGAAGGCGGTATTTTAACGCTGGAACAGAGACCGGATGGAACACCCGGACTATTCAATACCCGCACTCATTCAGACCAGGATGGCTCCTCACTGCCAGACGTCGTTCGATGGCTGTTTGAGCTGCCACAGCTGGAGATTATCGGTGAACAATTAACTCTACAACGATCCGACGGTTTCACTTGGCAACTGCTGCATCCCTACCTGCGTCTCCAGGAGACAGCGCGTGGACGTCGGCTAGCTGTGACCGCCGACTTGCCGGCGAATCTGGGCAAGCAACTGGAGTTGACTGTCGAACAGACGCCCACCAGGGAGGCGACAGCTGAAAGAAACTGGCGATTGCAGGGGAAAATCCATTTCGAGGATCAGGCCGGTCAGGCGTTCACGCCCACCGAGTTCGAGGCCATGCAGAACGGGACTGGATGGCAAGTGGTCATTCAGCGCCTACGAGCGGAGAACGCCTTGACCTGGGTGATGCCCTGGTTAAACGAATCGGCCCGTCAATGGTTGACGCCGCTCAACCCGCAAGGCGAGTTGCCGGAAATCACGCTACGCCGCGAACCGGCCACTGGAGCCTACCGGGTAACTGCCGTTCTGCAAGGGATAAACGTGAGTTCAACCCACGGACTGCCCGGCTTCGACAATATCGCCGGACGGCTGACGCTCACTCCAGAGCAGGGCCGGATTGAGCTGAACTGCCGCACGATCCAGGTGGACACCGCGGGCCTGCTGCGTGCGCCCATTACCCTCGATACCCTCAGCGGAACCGTCGACTGGCGTCGTTCCGCCGAAGGTCTACAAGTGGAAAGCGCCGGCCTCCAATTAGCCAATGCCGATCTCAATGGCCAATTTTGGGGCAGCGTCACCGTTCCCGACACGGGCAAACCATTGTTGGATATCCAGGGCCATTATCACGACGTACAAGTCAAACAAGCCTGGCGTTATCTGCCAGTTGCGGTGATTCCGCCAAAAGGCATCGCCTGGCTGGATCGGGCGCTGATCGATGGCCGGGTCACGACCGGCGATCTGGTTTTTCGAGGACCGCCCGCCGCCTTTCCCTTTGATCAGGATGAAGGACTGTTTGAAACCGGTTTCCAGGTTGAAGACGCCGTACTGGACTATGCGCCGGGTTGGCCGCGCCTGGAACGGCTGCAGGCCGAGGCGCGCTTCCGCAACCGGGGACTGACCGTCGAAGCCCGCAGCGGCCGATTACTGGATGGCGAGATGCAAAAAACTACGACCCGGATTGATGATCTTTCCCGAGTCGTCGTAGAGGTTGAAGGACAAGTCAAGGGTCCCGGCGCCAGCATGTGGCGGGCGCTTCGGGAAAGTCCTTTCGGTCGTGAACTGAACGAGGATCTGCCGGATTTGCAAATCAGCGGCGCCAGTACGCTCGATCTTGAATTGACCCTGCCAACCGATGGACGCCCAAGTCAGACGCGGGGGCGCGTGGAATTACTGGACAATGATATCAGTTTACCCGCCTGGAAAGTTGAACTGAGTCGATTACACGGTGAGGCGCGTTTTACAGAAAGCAGTCTGGAAGCCAGAGATATTCAGGCATTATGGCGCGGCGAAGCGATTCGGCTCGATCTGGATCTGGCGGACCGTGAGGGGCGTCGTGAATTGCGGACACAGGTGTTGGGAAAACTGGGATTGCCGGCATTGATCGGTTCGTCTGCCGCAGCGGATCTGGAATCCCAAATTACCGGCGCCAGCGACTGGAAAGCTGCGCTGACGGTTCCGACCCATCGCCGGGAACAAGAGTCTGCATTCTCCCTGGAGTTGAGTTCGGACCTGCGTGGAGTCGCTATCGACTGGCCCCCGCCACTGGGCAAGACGGCGAGCGAGTCCCGTCCCCTGCGAATCGCCGTGCAGCCGACCGATCGGAACCGCTGGGGCGTGGCGCTGGAGTACGAACCCGAAGTGCGAGCGGCGTTGGAGTTAAGCAGTCTACTGGACACACCCCAATTTGAACGGGGTGAGTTGCGGATTGGCGCTGGCGCCGCGCAACTTCCCAGTGAATCCGGTCTGGCGATCGTCGCTGAGTTGCCACGCTGGTCCTGGGCCACTCCGGCTAAAGCGCCCTCTTCCAACCCGCCGGAAAATCGCAGCAACACAAGCGTTCGCCCCCCCTCTTTGGCAAAGGGGGGTCGGGGGGGATTTCGGAACAATCCGTGCGAACGGCTAAGCGCTCAGGAATCTACACCCAATGCATTAGCGCTGGTGCGCAGTCTGGATGCGCAAATTGATGCATTCATGGTCGCCGATCAGTCTTTCAGGGAAATGACGATCCATGCCCGCCGTTCTTCCAGGGAATTGCAGATTGAACTCAACAGTGCGACTTTGTCCGGGCAGGCGACCTTGCCGGATCAGCCCACTCCAGCGCGCCCCATCAATGTCGCGTTACAACGCTTGCAGATCCAACGCGCTACGGATGGCGCCTCCTCGCAGGGCAGACGGAAATCCACCATAAACCCCTGCCAACTGCCGCCACTGGCGTTGACGGTCGCCGATTTACAGATGGACGATCAGCATCTGGGGCGGTTGCGGCTGGCGGCCATACCACGTCCTGATGGCATCCAGTTATCGGGAATTGAATTGCATTCCGAACAGCAGCAGATTGACGCCGATGGCGCATGGTGGTGGAACGATGGTCACCAGGCATCCCGGATCAAGGCCGCGCTGCGCAGTCCGGCGTTAGGTGAAAGTCTGGCGGTATTTGGCTACCCAGAATCCGGTATCGCCCGTGGTCCAACTCAGGCGCAACTAGACGCCGAATGGGCGGCGGCGTTGCCGGATTTTGCGCTGGATCGGATTTCCGGTACGCTGAATTTCGAGGTCGGTCCTGGCCAACTGTTGGAAATCAACCCTGGGCTGGGCCGCATGATTGGTTTGTTCAGCGTCCAGAATCTCAATCGCCGCCTGAACCTGGACTTCAGCGATCTATTTCAGCCAGGCACCAGTTTCGACCGGATCAGTGGCGAATTTACTTTCGAACAAGGGCAGGCGCATACCGATAACCTGAACATTGAAGCACCAGCGGCGCGGATAAAAATTCAGGGCCGGGTGGATTTGAAAAATCGGGATTATGATCAACAGATCACGGTCACGCCCCAACTGGGCGGTGCGCTACCGATTGCGGGCGCGATTGTGGGCGGACCGGTGGCTGGCGCGGCAATGTTCGTCGCTGAACGATTGTTGCAAAAAGGTATTGAGCAGGCAACCCGCTATCAGTACCGATTATCCGGCTCGTGGGACGATCCCGTGCTGGAGCCGTTACCCATAGAAACACCGCCCTCCCCATCCCGGCAGGGGTTCGCGAGTGACAACGAAACAAGGTGATCGCCCATGTCCATCCTGGCTGCTATTCAAATGATTTCCGAAGCAGAGGTTTCTACGAATCTGGCGGCGGCTGCCGATTTACTGGCGGAAGCAGCCAAACGTGGCGCACGGTTGGCGGTATTGCCGGAAAATTTTGCCCTGATGGGTCGCCGGGAAAGCGACAAGCTGGCGGTGCGGGAAACAGAAGGCGATGGACCAATCCAGGCTTTTCTTGCGGAACAGGCCGCTCGCCATCGCCTCTGGCTGGTCGGCGGGACGATTCCATTGCGCAGCACGAGCGATGAAAACCGGGTCAAGGCCGCCTGCCTGCTGTTCGATAACCAAGGTCGTCAGGTCGCCCGTTACGACAAGGTTCATCTGTTCGATGTGCAAGTGCCCGACAGCACGGAGCGGTATGCGGAATCAGCCACGATTGAACCAGGCGATCGCTATGTGGTTGCCGATACGCCGTTTGGCCGGCTGGGTTTGGCGGTCTGCTATGATTTACGTTTTCCCGAACAATTTCGCGCCCTATCTGCGCAGGGTATGGATATTTTGGCTTTACCCGCTGCGTTCACCGCAGCAACCGGCGCCGCTCATTGGGAAGTCCTGCTGCGCGCGCGGGCCATTGAAAATCAGTGCTATGTCATCGCCTCGGCGCAGGGGGGTCGGCATAGCAATGGCCGTGAAACCTTCGGTGACAGTCTGATTGCCGATCCCTGGGGGTTGATTCTCGACCGGTTATACGGAGGACCGGGCGTAGTGCTGGGCAAGTTGGATCAGGCGTTTCTGAAAAGCGTTCGCCAGCAGTTTCCGGTGCTGGAACATCGATCCTGGAATATCAATTGAGTTGATTAAAGAGGCTCCATCCATGAATTTCACACCCATCGGTCTCCAGGTTCCCAGGTTGCTGCTACCCCGTGCGGGTGTGGATCTCACCGAGTGGGCGGTGGTGGCCTGCGATCAATACACCTCGCAACCGGATTACTGGGCGCAAGTCGAAGCGCTGGTTGGCAAAGCGCCTTCGACCTTACGGTTGATTCTGCCGGAGGTTTATCTGGGCGCGTCCGACGAAACGCAACGTATCGCTGCCATTCACGAAACCATGCGCCGCTATCTGGCTGAGGGCGTGTTAGAGCCCCAAGCGCCAGGAATGGTGCGGATTGAACGCGAGACGGCGCACGGTCGGACCCGCCGGGGACTCATCGCCGCTTTGGATTTGGAGCATTACGACTTCACTCCCGGCGCCAAGACCCTGATTCGCCCTACCGAGGGCACCATTCTGGAGCGTCTGCCGCCGCGCGTGCGGGTGCGTGAACATGCGCCGCTGGAACTGCCGCATGTCATGGTGCTGATCGACGATCCCGAACGCAGCGTTATTGAACCGTTGTTCGCCGAACCACTGGAAATGCTCTATGACGTTCCGTTGATGCTGGATAGCGGTCGGGTGCGTGGTGGGCGGCTGAATCATCCAATGGGGATTCAATGGGTCGTCGAGCAATTGGCGCGGTTGGCGAATCCAGCGATATTCAATGACCGCTATGGCGTGGTGGATGAACCCGTGATGCTGTACGCGATGGGCGACGGTAATCATTCCTTCGCCACCGCCAAGACGATCTGGGAAAACCTCAAGCGCACTGCGCCTGATCCGGCAGCCATCATGGATCATCCGGCCCGCCATGCGCTGGTGGAACTGGTGAATCTGCATGACGAGGGGTTGGAGTTTGAGGCGATTCATCGCGTTGCGTTTAACATTAATCCAGACCACCTGTTGGGAGCGATGGCGACGTTCTGCGCCAAACAAGGTTCGACGCTGACGGTCATCGATTATCCCTCATGCGAAGCGGCCCGGCAGGCATGGCAAGCCATGGAGCAACGGCCTGATTGCCATACCCTGGCTTTCACCAGCCACGATCATCATGGCGTTCTGATGATTGAGCGACCACGACTCACTTTGCCCGTGGCCAGTTTGCAAACCGTTCTCGATCAATATCTGGAAAATCGGCCTGACGCCCGGATTGACTACATCCACGGTGAGAACACTCTGGAACAGTTGGGCGCGCAACCCGGCAACCTGGGTTTCTATCTACCAGCCTTGGCCAAGGCGGATTTTTTCCGCACGGTGATCCGCGACGGCGCACTGCCCAGAAAGACCTTTTCGATGGGCGAAGCGGATGAGAAGCGGTTTTATCTGGAATGCCGGCGCATTGTTTAAACGGGAATTCCCATGTCCAACGCTCTAGACCTTGCGCGAGTGCGCAATATCGGCATCGCCGCGCATGTGGATGCCGGCAAGACCACCCTGACCGAGCGCATGCTGTATTACGCCGGCGTTTCCCACAAAATCGGCGAGGTCCATGAGGGGGCTGCCCACATGGATTACCTGGCCGAGGAACAAGCGCATGGGATCACCATTACTGCCGCTGTGACCCGCCTGCCCTGGCGGGAGCATCTGATTCAACTGATCGATACCCCTGGTCATGTCGATTTCACCATCGAGGTCGAGCGCTCAATGCGCGTCCTGGATGGCTGCGTGATTGTGCTGGATGGGGTGCGCGGGGTCGAACCGCAAACCGAAACCGTCTGGCGGCAACGCGCCCGATTTGGGTTACCCGCGCTGTTTTTCATCAACAAACTGGATCGGCCGGGCGCCGATTTTGACCGGGCGCTAACCACGGTGCGCGAACGTCTGGATGCGGAACCGGTCGCGGTGACCGTACCGTCGCCGAATAATGACGGTACGGTCATCCACCTGATCGATAAAACACGGTGGCGTTTCACCGGCGAGCGTGGAGAGCAGGTGGACATCACGCCCTGCGATGAAGCCGCCTGGGAGCAAATGCGGCGCTGGCGGGAAAGTCTGTTACTGGCGGCGGCGGAGATGGATGAAGCCTTGGCTGAATTGGTGCTAACCGAACAGGAACCGGAACCGGAAGCGGTTTGGGGGGCGCTGCGGTTGGCGACCTTGGCCGGCAAGGCGTTTCCCTGCTTCGCCGGTAGCGCTTTGCGCAATCAGGGGGTGCAGCCGGTCATGGATAGCGTGCTGCGACTATTGCCGACCCCAACCGAACGCCCACCCAGTCTGGCCCATCGACCGGATGGCGGTGAGGAGTGGATTGCAATGACCACTGATGGACCGCTGACGGCGCTGGCCTTCAAGGTACAGATGTGGGAAGGTCGTCGCCACGTCTTTGCCCGACTCTATCGCGGAGCGCTGAAACCGGGCGATGAAGTAGCGATTCCCGGTCCGGGGGGAACGGTGCGTCACGAGCGCGCGGCGCGGCTGTTCGAGGTGGACGCCAATCACAAGACCCGGCTGGATCAGGCTACCGCCGGGCAGATCGTGTTGATTGCCGGCCTGCGCTGGGCGACGACGGGCGATACTTTATGCGCGCCAAGCCATCCGCTGTGGCTGGAGCGCATCGAAGCACGCGAACCGGTGCTGGGCTTGGCGATTGAACCGCAATCCAGCGCCGATGAACAAAAGTTGCTGGAGGCGCTGGACAAGCTGCAACAGGAAGACCCCACCCTGCGCATCGAAGACGACCAGGAAACGGGGCAGCGGGTATTGCGCGGCATGGGTGAGTTGCATTTGCAGATCGCTGGCGAGCGCTTGCGCCGCGAGTTCAATGTCAACATTCGCGTCGGCAATCCCGATGTAGTGACCCGTGAAACCATTGAACACACCACCGAAGCCGACAACCTGTTTCATCGGGTGATTGAACAGCCGGATGGCAAAAAGCTGGAAATGAAAGCCTGGGCGCGGGTCGCAGTCGCGCCCTTGCCGCGCGGAGCGGGTTTGACGGTGAGCGTTGAACCGGTCGTGCGACCGGAGGGCGCCCAACTCAGTCCGCCGCAGCAGGAGGCAATTTCTGGCGGCGTCGAGGATGCAGTAATCAATGGGCCGACGACGGGAGCGACCTTGCAGGATTTGGCGGTGCGAGTGCTGGATGTGGAGCTGTTTGGCGCGCTCTCCAGCCCGCAAGCGATGCGCATTGCCGTCGCGGAGGCGGTGCGAAAAGCATTGATTCGAGCAGGCGGGTTAGTGCTGCGGCCCATCATGGCCACCGAGGTGGTGGTTCCGGAAAGCGATGTAGGGACGGTCATGGGCGATTTGCAATCCCGCCGGGCGGTCATTCGGGACACCACCAGTCTGGGGGAGATGACCATTATCCATTGCGATTGCGCGCTGGACCGGTTGCTCGGCTATATCACCGATCTGCGCGGCATGACTCACGGTCGCGGTCAGTTCACCATGACTTTTGAGCGGTTTGACGTGGCTTGATCAGGGCAGAAACAAATGAGCCGCTGCTTCCGGATGACTGGCAAAGTAAAGGTGCAGGTACGATGCGGTCAACCGTCCCACCCGATAGACCGCCTCACCCGGCTGGCCATTTCGCTGGCGGCGCCCCTGTGTGAGCGGCGTCAACGGCGTTTCCAATTTGGAGTGATGGAAAGTATGGCCGCGCAGTTCCCCTTCCGGTAATTGCACGGACTGCATCCCCAATCCCGCCAGTTTAGGTTGCATCACCGCCTGACCAGGCAGTAAACCTAGCATGGATGCGCGGTAGCCCTCTTTATCCGTCAACGACTCCAGGGTGTAGAGCAGGCCGCCGCATTCGGCATAAATCGGTTTGCTAGAGGCGTGATGCTGGCGCAAGGCCGCCCGCATCGGTTCGTTGCTGGCCAGCGTATCCAGATGTAGCTCCGGGTAGCCGCCAGGTAGATAGATCGCATCGACCTCTGGCAGATCAGCATCGGCCAGTGGCGAAAAGAAGGCCAGTTCCGCCCCCAGCGCCCGCAGCGTGTCCAGATTAGCCGGGTAGAGAAAAGCAAACGCCATGTCGCGGGCAATGCCGATCCGCACGCCTTTCAGCAGGGGCGGCGGCGGTTCTCTGTGCATAGCGGGGAAGGCCACCGGCGGCGGCAATTCAGCCAGGCCGGTTTCGGCGATCAGTGCGGCAACGGCATTCAAACGGGTTTCCAGATCCGCAATTTCCGCCGCCTGCACCAGACCCAGATGCCGGTCTGGCAGGGTGATTTCGTCATCGCGCGGCAACCCGCCATAATAATGGGTTTCAGGCGGCAGGCTTTCCGCCAGCAGCTCGGCATGGCCCGGCCCCGCAACGCGATTAGCCAGCACCCCAGCGAACGGTAGGCTCGGACGGTAATGCGCCAAGCCGTGAGCGACCGCGCCAAAGGTTTGCGCCATGGCGTGAGCGTTGATCAGCGCCAGGACGGGAACGCCGAACAATTCAGCCAGGTCGGCGCTGGAAGGCGTGCCGTCGAACAGCCCCATCACGCCTTCGATCAGGATCAAATCGGCTTCCTGCGCGGCCTGGTAGAGTAGCGCCTTGCAGTCGCGCTCGCCGGTCATCCACAAATCGAGCTGATAGACCGGTTGACCGGAAGCCCGTTCCAGAATCATCGGGTCGAGAAAATCCGGGCCGGTTTTGAACACGCGCACGGTGCGGCCTTGGTCGCGATGGTAACGCGCCAGACCTGCGGTCACGGTGGTTTTGCCCTGACCGGAGGCCGAGGCGCTCAGCAGCAGGGCGGGACAGGTTGCAGAGATCATGAGAAGACAAGTGAAAGGTTAGAGGCTAAAGATTATAGTCTTTCATCTTTCACCTTGCTTCTTTTGCCTTTAACCTTGCATCATGCGTCCCGAAACTCCTGAAACGCCTCATCCTCTCCGCTACGGTTACACCACCGGGGCTTGTGCAACTGCGGCCAGCTTGGCGGCAGCCTGTCGACTATTGACCGGCATCGACCTTGATCAAATAGAAATTACTCTGCCGCGCGGTCAACGGGCGCAGTTTTCATTGGAATATTGCCGGCTGACTCCCCAAAGTGCCGAGGCGGCGGTGATTAAAGATGCCGGCGATGATCCCGATATCACGCATGGCGCCTTGATCTCTGCTCAGGTTACGTTGCATGAGCAAGCAGGCGTGAAGTTCTATGCGGGACCGGGCGTTGGGACCGTGACCCTGCCGGGTTTACCCATCCCGGTCGGCGAACCGGCTATTAATCCTACACCGCGCCGGATGATCACCGATCATTTGACTTGTTTAGCGGCTGAACAGGGTTATCACGGCGGCTTTGCCGTGACGATTGGCGTGGAGCATGGCGAGGAACTGGCGCGGAAAACTCTTAATCCCCGGCTTGGCGTTGTCGGGGGACTCTCCATTTTGGGTACGACCGGCATCGTCCGGCCATTCTCCTGTTCCGCCTACATTGCTTCGATTCAACAAGCCATTGAGGTCGCCCGCGCCAACGGCCTTACCCACATCGCCGCCTGCACTGGGGCTACCAGCGAGCAGACCATTCGTCAATATTATGGCTTACCGGACATCGCGTTGATCGAAATGGGCGACTTTGCCGGGGCGGTGTTGAAGCATCTGCGGCGAACGCCGATCTCCCGCCTTAGCCTGGTGGGTGGCTTTGGCAAGATCAGCAAGCTGGCGGCAGGGCATCTGGATCTACACAGCTATCACTCCAGCATCGACTTGTCCTTGCTGGCTGTGGAGGCAGCGGCGCTGGGAGCGGATTCCCGATTACAGGAAGCGATACGAACTGCTAACACGAGCCAACGAGCGCTGACTTTGGCGCATTCCGCTGGATTGCCGCTGGGCGAACGCATTTGTATCATGGCCCGCAATCAAGCCCGTGCTATCCTGCCGCTTGAAGTAGCGGTGGAGGTGTGGGCCACTGATCGGGAAGGGAAGCCGGTAGGTCATGCCGGTTTTGATTGTGCGCAACAAGAACAGTCTGCGCCTTGTAATAGCAAGGCTATTCATGGACAACCCCCTTAAATAATCATTATTTGTCTATTTCATTTTGAAACATTGCGGAGTCTTGCATCGAGTCTCCATCCAAATGTGTTCCGCGCCCACACGCTGCAAAGAGAAATCCCATACAGCGCCCTCTTTTCGCGCCTCGCACCAGGATCAGCACCTGGTTTTGCACCATTTTACGGCGCAATGCCCTCATTTGGCGCTCCCGCCGCCTTCATCCGACCATTAGAATCCGCCAACTGACCAGCAAATATCAGCATTATCCTGATGGCATGGTCTTTGATACACGCCCTTGCAGTTCGCTTTCCGGCGGACTCCCAACCATAACATCCATCAAGGGCTTAATATGACAAAGACCATGCTGAAAACCCTCTCCTGGCTGCTGGCCGGCGCGCTGACAGTAGGCGCTACTCTGGCGCAGGCCGCCGACACCATCAAGGTGGGCGTTCTCCATTCCTTGTCCGGCACCATGGCCATCAGTGAAACGACGCTCAAGGATACGGTGCTAATGCTCATTGATGAGCAGAACAAGAAGGGCGGCCTACTCGGCAAGAAGCTGGAAGCCGTGGTCGTTGACCCCGCCTCGAATTGGCCGTTGTTCGCCGAAAAAGCGCGCGAGTTGTTGCAAAAAGACAAGGTCGATGTCGTGTTCGGTTGCTGGACTTCGGTCTCGCGCAAATCCGTGCTGCCAGTCTTTGAGGAGCTAAACGGTATTCTGTTCTATCCCGTGCAATACGAGGGCGAGGAATCCTCTCGCAACGTGTTCTACACCGGCGCTGCACCGAACCAGCAGGCGATTCCGGCGGTGGACTATCTGATGAACGATCTCGGGATAGAGCGTTGGGTGCTAGCAGGCACGGACTATGTTTATCCCCGCACCACCAACAAGATTCTGGAAGCCTATCTAAAAGCTAAAGGCGTCAAGGACGAGGACATTATGATTAACTACACGCCTTTCGGTCATTCCGACTGGCAGTCCATCGTCGCCGATATCAAGAAATTCGGTTCAGCGGGCAAGAAGACCGCGGTGGTCTCCACCATCAACGGCGACGCCAACGTGCCATTCTACAAGGAACTGGGTAACCAAGGCATCTCTGCAACCGATATTCCGGTCGTTGCCTTTTCGGTGGGCGAGGAAGAATTGTCCGGTATCGACACCAAACCGCTGGTTGGTCACCTGGCCGCATGGAACTACTTCATGAGCGTCAAGGACAAGGCCAACGACGCCTTCATCAAGCAGTGGCACACCTTCATCAAGGACAAGAAGCGCGTGACTAACGATCCCATGGAAGCCCATTACATTGGCTTCAATATGTGGGTAAAGGCGGTGGAAAAGGCGAAATCCACTGATCCTGACAAGGTCATCGATGCGATGGTGGGCATTGAATACCCCAATCTGACCGGCGGCGTCGCCAAAATGTTGCCTAATCACCATCTGACCAAGCCGGTGCTGATCGGCGAAATTCAAGCCGACGGGCAGTTTGATGTGGTATGGAAGACCAAGGGTCTGGTGCCGGGCGACGCCTGGTCCGATTACCTGCCGGGCAGCAAGGACATCATTGCTGACTGGGCCGATCCCAAAATTCATTGTGGCAACTACAACACCGTCACTAAGAAGTGCTCTGGTCAGAACTACTGATCGATGCTGCGAAATCCCCCCTGACCCCCCTTTGATTCTAAAGGGGGAGCAAGAAGCGTGGGGGATCCTTCCTCAACTTCCCAGGAGAAAAATCCCGCATGGGGTCCCGCACGTCCTTCCGCGCCGGGTTGACCGGCCTTGCCTTGGTGCTGTTGACGCTGTTCGCGCCACTGTCCGTCCAGGCCGCCGATGACGAAGCATTACGCGCCGTTCTTGCACAACTGCGCGAAGCCAGTTTTTCGGAAAAAGCGACGCTAGTGGAAACACTGGTAGGCATGGATCATCCCCGGATCGCCACGATTTTAAATGCCTTGGCGACTGGGAACCTGTATTACCAGGAAGAGAGTAACCAGGTGGTCATCAGCCTGAGTGACGAGGCGGAGGAGGTTCCCATCGAAGCGGCGGTGACCGGCGAAGCCTTGGGAACCGTCACCAAGCGCGATTTGGAGCGCATTATCGCTAATAACCGATTGCGGGCGCTGATCGAAAATCAACTGGCCAGCCTGGGGTTGTCCAGCGCTGATCCCCAACAGCGTCGTGCGGCGATCGAAGCCTTTCTGCGCAGTCCGAAACCTGCGGGCGTCCCTCGATTAAAGGCGCGGCTGGAAGTAGAACCGGACAAGAAAATTCAGGAATTATTGACAGCGGCGCTGGCGCTGGTTGATCTAGCCAGTCCCGATGCCGCCGTGCGTGCGCCCGCCGCCAAGGCGCTGGGCGGCTGGACACAAGCGGAGATTCGCGGCCCGTTGCTGCGGGTGGCTGCCGAAGACAGCGACCTCACCGTGCGCGAGGCAGCCAAAGCTGCACTGGCCAAAACCGAATTTCGTCTGCAACTGTTGGGCTGGGCGGAAACCTTGTTCTTCGGTCTGTCACTGGGTTCGGTGCTGATTCTGGCGGCGATTGGCTTGGCCGTCACCTTCGGGGTCATGGGTGTGATTAATATGGCGCATGGCGAATTAATGATGATCGGCGCCTACACCACCTGGCTGACCCAGCAGTGGCTGCCGGTCAACTGGTCATTGCCAGTCGCCGTACCATTAGCGTTCCTGGTCGCCGCCCTGGTCGGCATCGCCATTGAACGCGGCGTGATTCGCTTTCTCTATGGTCGGCCCTTGGAAACTCTGCTGGCTACCTTTGGCATCAGCCTGATTCTGCAACAGGCGGTGCGCTCGATTTTCTCGCCGTTAAACCGTTCGGTGGCAACCCCGGACTGGATGAGCGGCACGATTTTGCTCGGCCCGCTGGAAGTCACCCTGAACCGGCTGGTGATCGTCGGCTTTTGCATCGCGGTATTCACCTTGCTCTGGCTGGCGCTGCAACGCACCCGGCTGGGTCTGGAAGTCCGGGCGGTGGCGCAAAACCGGGCGATGGCGCGGGCCATGGGTGTCCGTTCGGCGCGGGTGGATGCGTTGACCTTCGGGCTGGGCAGCGGCATTGCCGGAGTCGCCGGGGTCGCCCTGTCGCAATTGACCAATGTCGGTCCTAATTTGGGGCAGAACTACATTGTGGATTCGTTTATGGTGGTAGTGTTCGGCGGAGTCGGTAACCTGTGGGGCACGATGGTGGCGGGACTGTCGCTGGGCGTCGCCAACAAACTGCTGGAACCCTGGTCTGGCGCAGTGTTGGCCAAGATTCTGGTGCTGATCTTCCTGATCCTGTTTATCCAGAAACGCCCGCGCGGACTGTTCCCGCAACGTGGCCGCGCGGCGGAGATTTAAGCCATGCCCTTACCTCGTTGGCTGCTCTCCGACCGTGTTGGACTGGCGCTGCTCGCCGTACTGGCAATTATCGGTATCGGCGTGCCTATTCTGAATTTGCTGGTTCCACCCGAACATCCCCTGCATCTATCCGCCTACACTGTGACCTTGCTTGGCAAGTATCTCTGCTATGCCTTGCTGGCGGTGTCCATCGATCTGGTCTGGGGCTACATGGGCATTCTCACCTTGGGTCACGCGGCTTTTTTCGCCCTGGGCGGTTACTGCTTCGGCATGTATCTGATGCGCCAGATCGGGACGCGCGGGGTCTATGGCGATCCGGTGTTGCCGGACTTCATGGTGTTCCTGAATTGGAAGGAACTGCCGTGGTTCTGGCATGGCTTCGATCAGTTCTGGTTTGCCGCATTGATGGTGTTGATCGTCCCTGGCTTGCTGGCTTTCGTGTTCGGCTGGTTCGCCTTCCGCTCGCGGGTGTCGGGGGTCTATCTGTCGATCATCACCCAAGCGCTGACCTACGCGCTGATGCTGGCGTTCTTCCGTAACGAGATGGGCTTTGGCGGTAACAATGGCCTGACCGACTTCAAGGACGCGCTTGGCTTTTCCTTGCAGGAAGATGGAACCCGAGTGGTCTTGTTCATCCTCTCGGCCCTGGCGCTGGCCGGGGGTTATCTGCTGTGCCGCTGGCTGGCGGCGACCCGCATGGGGCGGGTCTTGGTAGCGATTCGCGACAGCGAGGATCGCGCTCGTTTCCTGGGCTACCGGGTGGAATGGGTCAAAACGCTAGTGTTCACGCTATCGGCGATGCTGGCCGGTATAGCCGGGGCGTTGTATGTGCCCCAGGTCGGCATCATCAATCCCGGCGAATTCGCGCCGCTGAATTCCATCGAGGCGGTGATCTGGGTGGCGGTTGGCGGACGGGGTACGCTGGTGGGCGCGGTGATCGGTGCAGTCCTGGTTAATTACGCGAAAACCTGGCTGACTGGAGCGTTGCCCGAGGTCTGGCTGTTCGCCCTGGGCGGTCTGTTCGTGGCGGTCACAGTATTACTGCCCTATGGCTTGACCGGCTTGTTGCGGCGACGGGAGAAAACGGCATGAGCGAACTGGTTTCAGAACTGGATGCTGCGGGTCTGCACACCCCGGTCGCGCCGGTCGATGCGACGCATGGCGTTCTGCTGTATCTGGAGGATGTAACGGTCAGCTTCGACGGGTTCAAGGCGATCGACAATCTGTCGCTGTACATCGGCGACGGCGAACTGCGCTGCATTATCGGTCCTAACGGCGCGGGCAAGACGACGATGATGGACATCATCACCGGCAAGACCAAGCCGGACGCCGGGCGAGTGTTTTTCGGTCAGACTATCGACCTGCTCAAACTGGACGAACCCGCCATCGCGCGCATTGGCATTGGCCGAAAGTTCCAGCGCCCGACGGTGATTGAACCGTTGACGGTGCTGGAAAATCTGGAACTGGCTATGTCCGGGGCAAAACGGTTGCGTGGATTGATGACCACCCGGCTCACTGGCGAAGAGCGCGACCGTATCAACGCCGTGCTGGAGAAGATCGGTCTGACCGAGCACACAAGCCGACTGGCCGGTATCCTCGCGCATGGTCAAAAGCAATGGCTGGAAATCGGCATGTTGCTAATGCAGGAGCCGCGCTTGCTACTGGTTGACGAACCCGTGGCGGGCATGACCCCGGCGGAGATGGAGCGCACTGCGGAACTGCTCAAGTCGTTGGCCGGCAGTCATTCCGTAGTGGTGGTGGAACACGACATGGGCTTCGTCCGCTCTATCGCTGATCAGGTCACGGTGTTGCATCAGGGTCGGGTGTTGGCGGAAGGACGGCTGGAGGAGTTGCAAGTCGATCCCATAGTCATCGAAGTTTATCTGGGAGCGGGCGATGCTTACCATTGAAGGTCTGAACCAGTATTACGGCGAATCGCATACCCTGTGGGATGTTGGCCTGGCAGTGCCGGAAGGCGCGGTGATCAGCCTGATGGGCCGCAACGGGGTCGGTAAAACGACCTTGTTGAAATGCTTGATGGGTCTGTTGCCGATTCGCTCCGGCAAAATCACTTTCGCTGGCGTGGAACTGAACCGGTTACCGGCGGAAAAGCGCGCTCCGCTGGGCATCGGTTACGTGCCGCAGGGACGGCAAATTTTTCCGCTGATGACCGTCGAGGAAAACCTGCGAATCGGCTTGGCGTCCAATCCCCGGCGTTTGCGGCAGGTTCCGGAACTGATCTTTGAACTGTTCCCGGTGCTGAAAACCATGCTCAAGCGCCGCGGCGGCGATCTGTCCGGCGGGCAACAGCAGCAACTGGCCATTGGCCGCGCGCTGGTGCTAGAGCCGCGCTTGCTGATTCTCGACGAGCCGACCGAGGGCATTCAGCCGAACGTCGTACGCGAAATTGGCCGGGTGATTCGCCGATTGAATCAGGAGCAACTCGATCGGGTTCAGGAACAGGCCGCGATTGTTCGCGAAATCGGCATGGCGGTGCAGCGGGTGAACCAGGAACTGGGGATGACGGTGCTGTTAGTGGAGCAGAAACTGCCCTTTGCCCGCTGGGTGGCCCAACAATTCTGCATTGTTGACAAGGGTCGTACGGTGGCGACTGGGGCCATTGCTGACTTGAACGACGATCTGGTGCGGCAGTATTTGACGGTGTGATCCTTTTTGGATTACAAAACCTATTAAACTCATGAAGGCTTTCAGAAGCGGAAGTCCGGTCCATGCATACAATACGTCAATCCCCGCCCTCGCGGCGGCGTCTTTCCAGATAAAACGTCAATGCCAGCGCGCCGCCGCCGGCGATCAAGAGACTTAAGAACAAGCCTAGATGTTCCGCCAGATGGGCGAAGAATAGCGTGTAAATCTGAATAATCAGGAAAGTCGCCCCATAGCCGGTCAACATGCGCATGGCGAGGCGCGCACCCAAGCTAATCAACGCCACACTCAGCCCAGCCCACAAAGCATTGAATAGGATCAACTCGACCGCCTTAGCCTTGTACCACCAATGGCTGGCCAGATCGAAATTACCGAACAGCGACAACAGCCACAAGGCCATTTCCGCCAGAAACAGGCCAGTGGACAGCCAAATTTTGAAGAATCCCCGGTATGAGGCCAGCACCCCACGTTCGCTTTGTTGATGAATCACAGCGATAGCGATCATGGCGATCGCCGCCAGCAGAAAGCGCAGGGGGTAATTCATGCCAAACCAGTACGCGCCCCAGCCGGACGCATAGCCGGTAAAGCCGCCGAACCAGGAGAAAAACACCACAGCGCTCAGCACCAGCAATAGCACATTACCTAATCCATAGCTCAAACCCAGCAGCAACACCAGATCGATCAACAGTAGCGCCGGCCAGTTGCCGGAACCGGTCGAATAAATCGCGCCGAGGGTGAAGGTCAGTCCGATCAGCAGCAAGCCGCCCAGCAGTTCCAGGCTAAGACGGCTCCAGATCAGCGCCGGGCGGGTGCGCTTTAGCCACTGGCCGCCCCCGAAGCTGGCAATGGTGACGATGCCTAGCAGAATCGCCAGCTTTTCCAGGGTGAATTCGAACAGAGTCTGACCGAGAATGACTAAGCCGGCCACGACGCTGACTGCGCCGAAAATCAGGAACCAGCGGCCCAGCGAGCGCCAATCCCAACCAATGAGAGGATAGTGTTCGCTCAACTGCGCATGTCTTGTTTCGTCCAGCAGCCCCTCGCGCAGCAGGGCGTCCAGTTCCCGGCGAATGCGACGGTTACGAGAGATCGGATTCATGGATGCGGCTCCGGTGAAAGACGACTCCAGCGCTCGCAGAGGAAGCCAAAAATCATGGCCAATGCGCCGGCCAGCAGGAAGAACATCCCGGCGGACAGGCGATCCCAGAAATGCTCAAAGAACCGCGTGTACAGATCGATGGCCAGAAACACGATGCCAAAGCCGGTGAAGCGAGCATCGTGGAGCCGCGCGCCAGCAATGATTTGTGCGATGCCCGCGCCAGTAAAGATCAGCACCCAATCCAGCGGTTTGCCGAACAGGGTCAGAAACCACAGCGACAGATTCAGATACAGCAAGCCAAAAATCAGGTATAGCGCGCCAAACCCTGTGCAACGGCGCAATGGACCGCTTTCCAGCTGGCGTTCATGCCAAAGACCCAGAACAATCACCGCCAACGCGATGAGCGCCATCAAGCGCTCGTCCTGGATATCGGCGAAATAAGCGCCGTGTCCACCGTAGGCATGCCATGCTCCAACGCCGTGGAAAAACAGCAACAGCGCCAACAGCAGCGGCCAGCGCAGATGATAGCGGTAGGCGGTCAGAGCGGCTAGCGCGCCGGTCAGTAGCAAAAGAATGGAAATCACCCGACCCTCGTCTTCACCGCCGGCGGCCACATGCAGCAGAACCAGCGTTCCAAACGCCGCCGCCAGGCTGGCGGTGACCAGCACCGAGCCGGTGAAGGGGTGACGTTGCCGGGAATCGGTAGCCATACGGACGCCGAAATACCATAATCCCCCGCCAACTCCACTCAGCAGTACGGCGGCAACCCCCGCGGACTTGGCCATCATGGCGATGAACGCCAGCACCGCTAAGCCCAACTGGAAAATGGCGAACAGGCCAAGCCACTTGAGCAAGGCCGCCAGGAATCGTCCCTGCGTTTCGTAGCGTGGCAACAGGGTCTCCAGCAGAGGGCGGTCGATGATGCCTTGCTGATGCCAGCCGATAATTTCACGGGTGAGGACGTCGCGGGTGATCGGGCGCATCGTAGATTTCCATGTATCGTTTCGAATCGAATTTCCGGTAAAGTGACTGCCCACGCAGGGGCATTTGAAAATCTTTGGAGAGCATAATGGAATTTTTCAGCGAGTACGGGCTATTTCTGGCCAAGGCTATCACGATTGTAGTGGCGGTGCTGGTCACTGCTGGCGGCATCGTCGCACTGATCGCACGCAGCAGCGGTCACTCTGAAGCCCAGGGGCGGCTGGATATTCGTCATCTCAATGAAAACTATGACGGTATGGCGCTGGCGCTGAAGTCCGCTATTTTGCCAAAAAAGGCGTTCAAGCAATTCCAAAAAGAGCGCAAGCTCCACGAGAAGCAACGGGAGAAGACCGAGCGACGACGGGTGTTTGTGCTGAATTTTCATGGTGATATTCGAGCAGCAGCGGTGACCTCGTTGCGGGAAGAGGTAACGGCGGTGTTGACCGCGGCGCAACCCGAAGATGAGGTTCTGGTGCGGCTGGAAAGCGCTGGCGGACTGGTGCATGGTTACGGACTAGCGGCGGCGCAATTGTTGCGCATCCGCGATCGGAGGCTGAAGTTGACAGTCGCCGTGGACAAAGTGGCGGCCAGCGGCGGTTATATGATGGCTTGCGTAGCAGACCGGATCATCGCCGCGCCGTTCGCCATTCTTGGCTCTATCGGCGTCATTGCCCAGTTACCCAATTTCAATCGCCTGCTTAAGAAGCACGATGTCGATTTTGAGCAGTTCATGGCTGGCGAGCACAAGCGCACGGTGACGCTGTTTGGGGAGAATACCGATAAGGGACGGCAGAAGTTCCAGGAGGAAATTGAAGATATTCATTCCTTGTTTAAGGACTTTGTCAAAAACCACCGGCCACAGGTTGATCTTGAACGAGTGGCGACCGGAGAGCACTGGTTCGGCGCGCGGGCACTGGATTGCCGGCTGGTAGATGAGTTACGCACCAGCGACGATTATTTGCTGGACGCCAGCGCCGGGGCTGATTTGTATGAAATCATCTACACCGGTAAGAAACCGTGGCTGGCGCGGCTGCTGGCGCAAACCGGCGAGACGCTCGGGCGGTTTTGAGCCATGAGTACAACTTCTCTATGATGAAGGTACAGAGACACACCGTTTCTCATTGGCTTTGGAGGTTGCTGGCTGTCCACCTTCATTCCTGCTGCATATCCTCCCACAGCGGCGACAATTCCCGTAACCGGTTCACTGCGGCAATTACTGCGCCGGCGGTATAATCGACCTCTTCGACTGTGGTGAAACGACCCAGACTGAAACGGATTGCGGCGCGCGCTCGAAGCGAATCAACACCCATTGCCCGCAACACATGCGAAGGTTCATTCGTCGCTGACGTACACGCGGAACCGGTGGATACCGCAATATCCGGCAGGTCGGCCAGAACCGCCTCGGCAGTGACGCCCGTAAAACTCACATTCAGAATACCAGCCACGTTTTCCTGCGGATGGCCATTCAGCTCCACCCTGTCCAACCCAGCCAAGGTCTGCCATAACCGGTCGCGCAATGATCGAATTCGCGCCTGTTCGGCACCCATCTCCTCGCTGGCGATGCGAAAGGCTTCCCCCATCGCCGCGATTTGATGCGTTGGCAAGGTGCCGGCGCGTAAACCACGTTCCTGACCGCCGCCATACAACAGTGGCTCCAACCGGACGCGCACCGGACGTTGTCGGACATACAACGCGCCGATTCCCTTGGGTCCACACAGCTTGTGAGCGCTGAGGCTGAGTAAATCGACCGGCAGCTTTTGCAAGTCGATGGGCAACTTCCCAGCGCTTTGCGCGGCGTCGACGTGCAACAGGACGCCGTGCTCGTGAGTCAGTGCGCTGATTGCCGCCAGATCGTGGATGACGCCGGTTTCGTTGTTGACATGCATCAACGACGCCAGCACGGTATCCGGGCGCAACGCCTCTGCTATGCGTTCCAGTGGAATCTGGCCGTCCGGGTCCGGATCGAGATAAGTAACTATGCAACCGTTTTGCCCCAGCCACCGACAGACGTCCAGCACCGCCTTGTGTTCGGTTTTACTGGCCAGCAGGTGCCGCCCCCGCCGCGCTTGGGCGCGCATGACGCCCGTCAAAGCCAGATTATTGGCTTCGGTTGCGCCCGAGGTCCAGATGATTTCCCGTGGATCGGCGTTAAGTAGACCGGCAACCTGGCAGCGGGCCGTTTCAACCGCTCGCGCTGCCTGTCTGCCGAAAACATGTGTCGCGGAGGAAGGGTTGCCAAATACGCCATCCAGGGTCAGATGCCGCCCAAGCAGGGCGGCAACCCGTGGATCGACCGGTGTCGTTGCAGCGTAGTCCAGATAGACGGGTAAGCGCATTGCCTGCCGGCAGGGATCAGCGCGCTAGCGTTCACACCACAGCCGGTAACTGGATCGGTTGGACACGCTCTCGCCGGCGCGTGTGATGGCGATGATGCGCGTTAATTTCGCTCATAGTTGGACGCTCGACAAATTGCGCCAGCGTGATGCCTTCCAGGAAGGCAAAAATTTGCCGACTAAGATCAGTCCACAATTGATGGGTCAGACAGCGCCGCCCCCCCTGGCAATTCTCGTCACCGCAACAACGGGTCGCATCCAGTCGTTCGTCCACAGCGCTAATGATATTGGCAACGGTGACTTGATCCGGAGTCCGCGCCAGGCGGTACCCTCCTCCCGGTCCACGCACGCCTTCGACCAAACCGTGCTTGCGCAGCTTAGCGAACAGTTGCTCAAGGTAAGACAGGGAAATACCCTGGCACTGGGAAATCTCAGCCAACGTGACCGGACCCTGCCGATCATGAATAGCCAAATGCATCATGGCGGTAACCGCATAGCGGCCCTTGGTTGAAAGTTTCATGGCGGTACCCCGCAAGTTACTGGAATGGAACCATTCCCAACAATGAATTGGGCTGTGCAGGAACTGCTCAGCCTGAATTCGGACTACTTCATTAGCCTAAAGACTCGGCTCCTGGACTTAGCCATGCTTTATCCAAGTTGCAGCTCATAAAAATCAGCACTTTAATTATAGTATAAGTTTTGAACAAGAAAACTATATTAACCTACTCAATTAGTCAACTAATTTAGTAAAAGAACATCCGGTTTTTTTGCTACCTGGTAAAAATATTCAGGCGGGGGGTTGGTGAGGTTCAACGAAACGGTGACCTTGCCGCCAGCAGTAAGTCAGCCATTTATAGAGAAAGCGATTGATTCGCCAGCGGTTACAAAGAGGGTTACGGTCCGGACTCCTTGAATCAAGCGGGTCAGTTGCAAAAGAGACCCGATACCGCAAATGGGCAGTGACAACCTCGGCCAACCGGGCATCATGGTATACCCGAATGCGTAAATCAGGTTCGGCGACCGGCGGACCTTGCTCCTGACCAAACTGGTAGGTCAGAATCAATTCACTGGTATAGCGGCAACGCTCGACGACGCGCAGGTGTAAATCCATTCCACCGGGCGTGCGCGAGACCCGAACCGCTGAGGCCGGCGGCATGATCGGTAGCAAACGGCGCATGTTAATGTAATTGCACTCGTATAGATCCATCAGGGCCGAAAAGCCACCGGGCGCATCGTGCGCCAGCCACCCCACATGAGGAGGATGGAGCATGATCATTCTTTACATGCGCCCGACAACGCCAGGGATTCCATCCGCCAACCCGGGGCGCTACAGCACAATACGCTACCCTGTGCATACCAGTCGCCCAAAACGATCCGCCGCATGGAGTAGCCATCCAGCGTCCATTCATGAATCGCAGGCCGATGCGTGTGGCCGTGAATCAGTCGCTCAACCCGATGCTCCTTCATGACCCGATCTACTTCCTGACGGTTGACATCGATAATGTCGGCGGCTTTCTGTTGGATTGCTTGCCGGCTGGTTTCCCGCAACTGGCCGGCAAGCGCCCGCCGTTGTGCCAGAGGCAAGGCCAGCGTCCGCGCCCGCCAGGCAGGATCGCGAACCTGAGTGCGGAAGGTTTGATATTCGACATCATCGGTGCAGAGCGTATCGCCGTGGAGCAAGAGCACTTGCTCGCCCGCCAGGTTGATGACCATGCTTTCCGGCAGCAGTTGCAGACCGCTAACCGCAGCAAAGCGCTCGCCGAGCAAAAAGTCGCGGTTACCGTGCAGAAAGTACACAGGGACGCCCGATCCAGTCAGCGCGCGCAGACCTGACGCGACCGTTTGCCCCAATTCACTATCGTCGTCATCGCCGATCCACACCTCGAATAAATCGCCCAAGATATACAACGCCTCGGCCTGGCGAGCGCGTTGTTCCAGAAAAGTCAGGAAGAGCGTAGTGATAGCCGGACGGATCGGTTCCAGGTGCAGGTCGGAGATGAACAGTGTGGCCATGTCGCTATCGACTCACTCGCCGCTGACTTCGGTCTTGACGATCACTACGTTTTCGACCGGTACATCCTGATGACCCCGTCGGCTGGTGGTAGCCACCTGAGCGATCGCTTCGACGACGTCCATACCCGCGACAACTTGGCCGAATACACAATAGCCCCAGCCCTGACTGTTAGGCGCACGATGGTCAAGAAAGTCATTGTCCTTGAGGTTAATGAAAAACTGTGAACTGGCCGAGTGGGGATCGGAGGTGCGGGCCATGGCGATGCTGCCCACCACGTTTTTCAGGCCATTGTTCGCCTCGTTCTGGATCGGGCTGCGGGTTGGTTTTTGATTCATGTCGGATTCCATGCCGCCGCCTTGAATCATGAAGCCGGGGATAACTCGGTGGAACAATGTGCCATCATAAAACCCGTCGCGGGCGTATTGGAGAAAGTTGGCGGCGGTTGCCGGAGCATGTTCGTGATTCAGTTCAATACCGATGACGCCCAATGAAGTGTGCAGATTAACCATGATGATAAAAACTCACTCTTTTGATGGTTCGGACGGAGTCGCTGGCGCGAGCGCTGGTTCCGGTTCGGCATCCGACGAGGCAGGCTTCGAACGGTCCAGTACTGTCGCGGATTCAATGACAATTGGCGTGACCGGCACATCGCTGAACCGGTCGCCGGGTCCCCCGGAACCGGTTGGCGTCTGGCGGATCTTGTCGACCACCTCCATGCCATCGATCACCTTGCCAAACACCGCATAGCCCCAGCCTTGCGGAGTCGGTCCGCGGTGATCCAGAAATGTATTGTCCTTGACATTGATGAAGAACTGGGCCGTAGCGGAGTTGGGATCGCCCGTGCGCGCCATGGCCACTGCGCCACGCCGGTTTTTCAATCCGTTGTCAGCCTCATTCGGGATCGGGGCGCGAGTCGGTTTCTGTTGAAAGTCCGCGGTGAAACCACCGCCCTGGATCATAAAACCGTCAATGACCCGGTGAAAGATCGTGCCGTTATAGAAGCCATCGCGGACATAGGTAAGGAAATTTTCAACCGACTTAGGAGCTTGCTTGTCAGCCAACTCCAGGGTAACCGGACCCATACTGGTATCCAACCGAACTTGAGTGTCAGCAATAATGGTCGTGCTGGCCAGACCGAGAACGACGGCCGCTAATAAGGAAACTCGCTTGTGCATGGAATTATCGCCAGGTTGTGGAAATAACCAGAAAGGAGTAGGGGAAACAGGGATTTTCCCTACTCCCTACTTCCGTAACCGCGGCTTACCCCTCAGAGGGCAACCATAAGACTTCCGACAGGTTATCAAGCTCCGAGATGCTGGATTGCACTCGGGCCAGCGCCTCCATAGCCTGTTCGCGGGTGATGCCCAAGGTAAACATCGCCAGAGCCGGCAAGCGGTTATTCGGTTCATCACTCATTCCGACATGGTGCAGCAATCGATTGGCGATCAGCACCAAATTGGAATATTCAGCATGAGGTTGAGTGCAATCTTCATTATGATGCCAGCGAACCGCGGCAATCACCTCCTCGGGCATGTCCCAGGACTGCATCAGCCAGGAGCCGATCAGCCAGTGCTCAACGCCCAAGACATAGCGTTCGACGACACTGAGCGGCACGTTCTGGTTAACCGCCAGGAAGCGGTTGAACAGAAAAAAGTGGGTGGGAAAGACATGACCCAGCACCAGATAACCGAAGTTGTGGAGCAGGCCGCATAGATAGGCCAGATGGGGGTTCACATTCAACGATTCGGGGAGTAGTTTGGCCAACTCGCTGACCAGGGAGGCACAGTAGATGCTGTGCCGCCAAAAGGTTTGCAAACCGACTGGACCGTCGACTGGTATGCGAAAAGTTTGACCTATGCAGGACCCCAGCAGCAGGTTAAGGGTGTTTTCGATCCCCAAGACCTGTTCGATGGCGGTATGCAGCGAATCCACTGCGCCACGATGGCCATGCAAGGGCGAGCGCGCCCAATGCACGACCTGTGCGGCAAGACTGGGGTCCTGTTCGACGATCCAGATGATGTCGGTGGCAAGGAGGCCCGGCTGATTACGCAGCTTTAGAATCCGTTTCGCGGTTTCCGGCATGACCGGCAGTTCAGTGATCGCTTCGATGCCTTCCTGCAGTTTTGCCGGCGTATAACGCCGGGTCAGACTGGTCAGGTTTTGGGGGGTAAATGCCTGCTGGCTGATCAGTGCGTCGAGGTTCTCGGTGGAAACAGCGAACTGTCCCCAGCGCGCCGACTTGAGCAGTTCGCGGAAATCGGCCGCCTGCATGGCCACCAAAGTATTGCCATTCCCGCCATCGAAGTAGATTTCCTGAGTTTCGTCCGCGACCAGGCTGATATCCGCCAAAGCCGGTATGGCGAACGCGTCCGGCAGGGGGGGATGAGATCCCGCCTTGCAACCATGTTGTTCGAAGAAGCAGTGGGTTTCGGGACCGTAAAGCGGCTCCAGATCGCGCCGCAGTGATTGGCAGAGTATCGAAAAATCGAGAATGTAGCTGCATGGTAAAACCACCATGACCACGCCCACTGTATCTTTCAGCAGGACAATTCGCGCTATTTGTCGGGTAGCGATGCCAAGTTTCGCTGCAGCCTGAATGAGCGTTTCAGTAGAAGGACAGTTTACCAATCGATAGGGAAAACCCTGTTGGTCAAGATGGGTCCGAACGATGTCAGGAAGGTCCATGGAGGTAACTTTACCGAGTCGTCTGATTGAGATAGCGTTATATCTCTCTAAATTATAGCTTTAACTATCCAGTCTTGGCTTTGCTAACGCAATAATAATGATTAGTCTTGGCAAGATAGAATAAAACAGTTTCAATAATAGTTCCTTAAAATATTTATAGTGGAATTTTCCTTTTCAGGGAAGCGCTGTTGGCTCGCGAGGGGGCTTGCGCAGGCGTGGGCTGTAGCAATTGGACATGGCGTTTGCTTAAGGTTCTTTCCGCTGGATATCAACCTGCCGTCTGGGCAACTCGGTGTAGAAATCGTATTTGGGCTTGAAGGGATCCGCTGCCGGCGCCGGCATACTGACAGGCGGGGCCGGCAGCGATTGCACGGCGACGGGCGCAGGCGGCGTGAGCGGTATAGGTGGCGGCGCTACTGCTACCGGCGGCGGCTGGAATCGGGCGCCCTTGATGTAGGCGAGGAAACCACCAAATAGACCGATCAAAATCAATGTGATAACTAGTATACTCAACCGGCGGGCCGATTGGCGGCGCTGGCGTGGCGAAACGGATTTGTAATCGCGGCGAATACTCACATGACCTCCGGAGCTGAGACGCCTAGGAGGGCCAAACCATTTTTAATCACCTGCCGGGTCGCCAGGCTCAGATTCAACCGGGCGTCGCGTAAGGCATCGTCATCGACCAGAACCCGGTGTTCGTTGTAATAGGTGTGGAAGGCATTGGCCAGCTCCCGCAAGTAGTGAGCCAGCTGATGCGGCTCGTGGTTAAGTGCCGCCATTTCCAGGACTTCCGAGTAACGGGCCAGCGCGATGAGCAAGCTCTCTTCATGGGGTTCAGTCAATCGGGCTAGATGCGCCTGGCCGCGCTCCACATCACGGGATAGCCCTTTTTCGCGCAATTGCTTGAGAACACTGCATACCCGCGCATGGGCGTACTGAATGTAGTAAACCGGGTTATCCCTGGACTGTGATTTAGCCAGGTCGAGATCGAAATCCAGGTGCTGTTCGCTCTTGCGCATGACATAAAAGAAGCGGGCGGCGTCGTTGCCGACCTCTCGACGCAGTTCGCGCAGGGTGACGAATTCGCCGGAACGAGTGGACATGGGTACCCGTTCGCCATTGCGGTAGAGAATCGCAAATTGCACCAATAGCACGGCTAACCGGTCAGGATTTTCACCCATAGCCTGAAGTGCGGCTTTCACCCGGGGGACATAGCCGTGATGGTCGGCGCCCCAAACGTCAATGACTCTGTCGAAGCCGCGCTCGAATTTCTCCAGATGATAGGCGATATCCGAGGCGAAGTAAGTTATCTGACCGTTTTCCCGCTCGACCACCCGATCTTTTTCATCACCGAAGGCGCTGGAACGAAACCACAGCGCGCCTTCCCGCTCGTACACATAGCCAGCGTCACGCAGTCGGCTCAACGTCTTATTGACCGCGCCGTGTTCGGTAAGCGCGCGTTCGGAATACCACTCGTCATAGATCACCCCGAACCCGCCCAGATCGTCGCGGATGTCGTCGAGAATGGCGTTCAGGCCCAGTTCAAACAGAAAACGGTAGCGGTGATCGCCCAACAGGGTACGGGCGCGTTCAACGACGGCGTCGATATAGGTTTCCTTGTTGCCTGGCGTCACAATGTCGCCGGCTTCGTCGCGGATTTCGTCCGGGGGGAGATTCTGGAAAACCTGTTGCGCTGAAACCAGATAAGCGCCGCCATGCTCTGCGTAAAACCGGGCGGCGATGTCCCGCAAGTATTGGCCGCGATAACCGTTGCTGGGAAACGGGAACCGTTCGCCGCAATGCTCCAGGTAACGCAACCACAGGCTGGCGGCCAGGATGTTCATCTGTCGGCCTGCGTCATTGACGTAGTATTCCCGGTGAACCTGGTAGCCGATCGCTTCCAGTAAATTAGCGACGGTAGCGCCAAACGCTGCGCCGCGCCCATGACCGACGTGCAGGGGGCCAGTAGGATTGGCGGAAACGAATTCCACCTGAACCCGTCGTCCGTTACCGAGCGCGCTCCGGCCAAAGTCATCGCCGCGTTGCAGGATCTCGCCCACGACCGTGTGATAGGCGGTCGGTGTCAGGAAAAAATTGATGAAACCGGGGCCAGCGATATCCACTTTGGCGACATGCGCGGACATCGGCAGCGCGGAGCGGATGTTCTCGGCCAGTTCGCGGGGTTTGCGCCGGGCGGTTTTCGCCAGGGTGAGCGCGATATTGGAAGCGTAATCGCCATGCGCTCGGTCGCGGGTGCGCTCCAGGGGAATCGAAAGCAACTCGGCATCGGCCAGCGCTCCATCCTGGCAAAGCTGCTGGAGCGCCTGAGTAATCAGGTGTTGAAGATGGGTTTTCAAGGGGAAAGCCTCATGGGGGTTTCCTGTTAGGAACTGTATAAAAAATAACTGATTGATTCACCGGTATTGTGTAGGGTACGCAATGCGTACCCTACAGTGTTGTCATCAGTATGTAGGTCGGGCACAGGACGTGCCCGACATAGGCCTTCTTGTCGGGCAACGTTACGCCTTTGCCCGACCTACAGTGTGAGTTCCACAAAAATCTTCGAAGAACCATAATTAACTGATCATGCTCAGTTTGAAATGGTAACCGATGAATTTTTTGAATTCATTGACAATCTTGAACGAATCGCGCAGCACTTCCCGCTGTATTTTGTTCAGTTCCTTGGGATTCAGGTAATTATCTTGCGTCCGCCCTTCGCGAATTTTCCGCAGGCCGGCCTCGGCGCGCAAGGTCGACAGGTAGGTAAAGACCTCGATCAGCTCAATGCCAAAGGAGGGGTTGAACAGATTGCGCTGACTCAAAGCGGTGATCCGGTCCACGGTATTGGTTTGCGGTAACCGGTATTCCAGGGCCAGGCTGCGAATGCCGTGAACAATGGGGAAAATGCCGCCTTTCTTGATATCCAGTTCATCGCGGTCTTTTTCCACGACGAAATTGGTAAAGAACCCGAGCGGTGTTTCGAACGCAACGGTGGATTTGGCAAACTGGCTGTAGAACGAGCGATGATCGCCAAGCAGGCGATACATGTGGTCTTTGACATGGCGCAGCAGATTATCGTCGCCGGCCACCGCCATCGCGTCGAAGAAAATGGCGAATTGGAGAAACGAATCGTAGGTCGGATGCACGATCCATTGAAACAACTCATCCTTGAATGCAGCCATCGGCTTGGTCCAGTACGGGTTCGACACCATGATATTGCCAGGGCAACGTGGGTAGCCGAAATCAAGCAGACTTTCGGTGAATTCGCGAGTGATCCGCTCCAGATCAGGGTAGCTGAAACCATCCCGCAAGATCAGAGCGTTGTCCTGATCGGTTTTCAGCACCTGTTCCTCGCGGCCCTCGCTGCCTAGCACCAGCAGGCAGGCGTTTTCCAGCAGTTCCGGCGGCGCGATAAGAGCGAACAGTTTGCGCAACAACTTTTTATTCAGTTCCGACACCAGTTGCATGATGTAGCGGATTTTAATGCCTTTGTCATGCAGATCGCGGATGACATTGACCAGATCGCGGCTGGCCCACTTCAGGTCTTCCTGGGAACGCGCCCGGTCGATTTGCAGGGCGATCAAGTGGGAATGATTGGAGAGATAACTCAGCAGGTCGATTTGTTCGAGAATACCATGAATGGTTTTCACATCGCGGATGACCAGCCGATTTACATTGTAATGGGTCATCCGCAGCAGGGCGTTGAACAGGAAATCGTCCGGCTCCATGCTGATCAATTCGTAAGTCGCCAGCGGGCCAACAGGGTCGTCCACCGACTGACGCTGAATAATAGCGGCCTCGCGTAGATCAGTGGCAGTGACGATGCCGATTTCGTCGCCGTATTGAACCAGGATTGAATTGGTTTTATGGGCCTTCATGGTCAGCGCCGCCTGATAGATAGACTGTTGCGCTGACACGAAGACCGGTGGGTGAATATAGGCATCCTGAATTTTAGCAATCGTGAATGCCGCCAGGTCCCGGTTGTCGTCTGTTTCATGCAGGGCGGCAAGACGCTGAGAAATCTTACGATTATAGAAAGAAGCCAGTTGCGGATAATTCTGAATCGCTTGCAGGAAAACCGGCCGTGGCATCTGCAAGCAATGAGTCGGTTCGCTGACCACGAAACTGTGCAGGCTGGTTCCTTCCAGCAGAGCGCTGGCATCGAAGGCATCCTCGGCGCCATACAGAGCGATCACGCACCAGAGGGATCGGGCGCTCTTGGCGGCAGTCAGCGATTTCGCACCCTCTTGAGCAGGCTGATCTGGGTCGCCATCGATTTCGTAAACTGCGCCTTCGATGATGAAGTACAGACAGGCTGGCGTTTCGCCGGACTTTAACAACACTTCGCCCGAGTCGAAGTGACCGATCCTCAGTTCCCCGGCTAACGACGCCAGTTCCGTTTCGGCGAGCCGGTTGAAGGGGGGCTGACGGGCAAGAAAGGCTTTTTGATCCAAATTAGTCACGACAGTTCGCTTCCGAAAGGCCCAATAAGAACCCCTTCGCGGCGGAAGCCGGAAGGGGTTTTATCTTAACACATCCATTCAGTCCCCTTCTTTAACACAGAAGGGGGGTGAACGTTTAGTGGCTGGCCGCACCCTCGGCGCCGATACCGGTCTGGCACCGCACATCCTGCGCCTCGAAGGCTTCACATTCCTTCTTGGCGCGCTCGCTGGTATCGGTGATCGAGCCAATCCAGATGCCCAGGAAGGCGATGGTCATCGAGAACAGCGCCGGGAACTTGAGCGGGAAGATCGGATCACCCATATGGAGGATATCTCTCCACACCGTCGGGCCAATGAACACCAGCACACTGGCGCTGATCAGACCCAGCCAGCCACCGATCAACGCGCCACGAGTGGTCATCTTGCCGTAGTAGATCGACATGAACAAAATGGGGAAGTTGGCGCTGGCGGCGACTGAGAAGGTCAGCGCCACCAGGTAGGCGACGTTTTGCTTCTCGAAGGCAATACCGAGGAAAATCGCGATGATGCCCAACACGATAGTGGCGATTTTGGAAACCCGCACTTCATGTTGCTCGTCCACATTGCCATGCGCCCACACGTTGGCATACAGGTCATGCGAGATGGCTGAAGCACCGGCCAGGGTCAGACCGGACACCACCGCCAGAATCGTCGCAAAAGCCACCGCCGAGATGAAACCAAGCAGCACGTTGCCGCCGACTGCCGCCGCCAGGTTGACCGCCGCCATGTTCTGGCCGCCCCGGATGCCGCCCGTCGCAGCCGCATCGGCGAATTCGGGATTACCGGTCAGCAGTACGATAGCGCCAAAACCCATCAGGAAGGTCAGGATGTAGAAGTAGCCGATCCAGCCAGTGGCGAAGAACACCGACTTGCGAGCTTCGATGGCGTTGCCCACGGTGAAGAAGCGCATCAGGATGTGGGGTAGACCCGCGGTGCCAAACATTAGCGCCAAGCCCAGCGAGATGGCTTCAATAGGGGTGGTGACCAACGTGCCCGGCCCCATGATCTTGATGCCTTTGGGATGAATCTCAACGGCTTTCTGGAACATCCGTCCGGGACTCATGCTGCCATCCGAGGCCAGGTACAGCGCGCCGAAGGCAATGACGGTGGCGCCGGATAGCAATAAACCCGCCTTGATGATTTGTACCCAGGTGGTGGCCAACATGCCGCCGAAAGTGACGTAGATGATGATCAACACACCCACGATGATGACGGCATAGACATAATCCAAGCCGAACAGCAACTGAATCAGTTTGCCAGCGCCGACCATCTGGCCGATCAGGTACAGAATCACCACGATCAGCGCAGCGGTAGCCGCCAGGGTGCGCATCGGCACCCGCTCGAAGCGGTAGGAGACCACGTCCGCGTAGGTGTATTTACCGAGATTACGCAGTTGCTCGGCAATCAGGAACATGATGATCGGCCAGCCGACCAGCCAGCCGACCGAATAGATTAGCCCGTCATAGCCATTCAGGAACACCAGACCGGAAATGCCCAGGAACGAGGCGGCGGACATGTAGTCGCCCGCGATCGCCAGACCATTCTGGAAACCGGTGATGCCGCCGCCGGCGGCGTAGAAATCCTTGGCGGTCTTGGTGCGTTGCGCCGCCCAATAGGTAATGCCCAGGGTAAGAGCGACGAACACCAGGAACATGATGATGGCGGGAATGTTGACCGCCGATTTCTTGACTTCTCCCAGATCGCCGCCGGCGGCTAAGGCGCTGCCAGCAACAAGCATCAAGAAGATCGTTGGGAATATGCGCTTCCAGAAGCTCATAGCACTTCCTCCTTGATTTCGTGGGTGAGCTTATCGAAGACAGCATTCGCCCGGAAGACGTAGATGCCGGTCATGGCAAAGGCGAACAGGATCACCGCGACCCCAATCGGGATACCGATAGTGGTAACGGAGTCGGGCGAGAGCGGTTGCGCCATAAACTCTTTGTCAAAGGCGATCGTCAGGATGAAGGCGTAGTAGACCACCAGCATGATGATCGCCATGATCCATTTAAACGAGTTGCGTTTGGAGACCAACTCGTGATACTTCGGGTTGCTTTTTATCTTGTGAACCAAATCGTCTTGCATCGTTCTCTCCAATTGGTGGAAGGTGAAGAGCGGGGTCGTCGTGATGACCGGGATGGGCGGTTAGACGCTGACCGCCCGCGGGTTGGACCCGCCTGACCCCGGAAGATCCGAGGGGTCGCATCCCGACTCACTTCCTTTAGTGGGCGCCTGATTACGGGGAAACCCCACAAGCCCCAAAAAGTCTAGTCGTCTCCCACGTCAAGTAAAGGGTAAAGAGTCAGGTTATTTTTTAGTGGAAACCGGCTTGACGATTCGCGGTTGCGCCATTAAGCATCATTACTTAAGCCATACTTGTTCAAAAGGCTGTCCACTGGGAGTGCGGTAGATGCTGAAATCACGCCGGTCGACGGTGAACACCCGGTTGGTTTTCTCCTGTCCCGCCAACCAGATCAAACCGGCGTCGGCCAGGTCAATACGCTGGTCGGCGTAGCGACGCAGTAAGGCGGCGATCTCTGGAAGATGAAGCGGTTCGATTTGCCGCAGGATGACACCGCCTTGATGAACCTAGTCCAGAAACAGAGCGCCATCCGCCGGCTGGAAGATTAATACAGCTCCATCGGATCAATATCCAGCGACCAGCGCACTTGGCGATCAGTGCGCTCCGCCCAGAGCAGCGGGGTCCAGCGCCCCAGGAAGCGATGCAATGCCTGACGCTGGACAGCCTGGATTAACAAATGCGCCCGATAGCGACCGGCGCGGCGCTCCATCGGCGCGGGAGCCGGTCCCATCAGTTCCAACTCGTCCGCCAATGGCTCGGCCAGCGCCAGCGCCCGTTGCAGAAATCCGGTGGCTCGCTCCGGGTCAACCGCTTCTGCGCGCAACAGGGCCTGATGGGCGAACGGCGGCAACAACGCTTCTTGGCGTTCGGTCAGCGCTTCCGCAGCGAAAGCTGCATAACCCCGTGAGACCAGGGTGCGCAATAAAGGGTGGTCGGGATGATGCGTTTGGATGATCACCATGCCCGGTTTTTCCGCCCGCCCCGCCCGTCCGGCGACTTGCAGGATCAGTTGCGCCATGCGTTCGCTGGCGCGAAAGTCGATGCCATACAATCCTTGGTCAGCGTCAATAATTCCCACCAGGGTCACATCGGGAAAGTGATGACCCTTCGCCAGCATCTGGGTGCCAATCAATAGGCGGCGACCGCCAGCCTGAATCTCGGTCAGCAAAGCTTCCAGACTGCCACGGCGGCGGGTACTGTCGCGGTCCATGCGCGCAATCCCGGTCTCGGGAAATTCCTGACGGAGCGCGGTTTCCAGGCGCTCGGTGCCCTGGCCGAAGCCACGTAAATCAACACTGCCGCACTGCGGGCAGGTGGCGTCCACCGGTCGCTGATCGCCGCAATGATGGCAAATCAACCGCTGGCGGCGCAGATGCAGGGTCATGCGAGCGTCGCAATGCCGGCACTGACTGGACCAGCCGCATTCATGACAAAGCAGGATTGGGGCAAACCCGCGCCGGTTGAGAAACAGCAACACCTGCTCATCCCGATCCAGATGAACGCGAATTCGTTCCAGCAGGGGTTGTGACAATCCCTCGCGCATCGGTTGCCGGCGCACGTCGAGAATATAAATCGGTGGTTCAGCGCCGCCGCCCACCCGTTCCGGCAAGGGGAGTCGATGGTAGCGGCCTTGTTGCGTGTTATGGCAACTTTCCAGAGCAGGCGTGGCGGAACCCAACACGACCGGAACGCCGAGTTGCCGGCCCCGCACCACCGCCAAGTCGCGGGCGTGGTAACGAAAACCGTCCTGCTGTTTGAAAGATGAATCGTGTTCTTCGTCAATGATCAAAATACCGGGCGCTTGCAATGGCGCGAAGACCGCTGAACGAGTGCCGACCACCACTCGAGCGCGACCCTCGCGCGCCAGCAACCAGGCTTTGAGCCGCTCAGCGTCGCTGAGACCGGAGTGCGACACCGCTAGCGGTCCGGGCAACCGTTCCTGGAAACGGGCCAACAATTGCGGGGTCAGGCCGATTTCCGGGGTCAGCACCAGCGCCTGACGACCACGCGCCAGCACCGCTTCAATGGCTTGTAGGTAAACCTCAGTTTTACCGCTGCCGGTGACGCCTTCGAGCAGAAAGACCTCAAAGCGGCCCAGAGCTGAAAGGATCGTAGTGACCGCCTCCGCCTGGGCTGTAGTCAGCGGCGGCGGCAGGGAATGAGGAGGAGCTGGAGCATTTTCCGACGCCGCGCGACATTCCACCCAGCCTTTGTCCCGCAAGGCGCGCAGGATGCCTGCACTGTTGCTGACGACCGCGCGCAAGGTTTCGGGTTCAGCGCCATCGGGACAACGCGCCAGATAGTCAAGCATGCGCCATTGAACCGGCGCGCGGCGCGCATAGGCGGCGTCAGCGAGCGCGGCATGGCCGGCTTCAGTAATACGCCAGACCGGCGTTGGGGCTGGGTGTGTGGCGGGTTCGCCTTGGCGCAACAAGACCGGTAAAGCGGTTGCGAAAACCTCTCCAGGGGGATGGTGATAATAGCGTTGCGCCCACTGGATTAACGCCAGTACGTCGGCGGGCAAGACCGGTTCAGTATCGAGAATCGTCAGCGCAGGCCGCAGGCTGGCGGGATTCAGCAGCGTGTCAGCGCTCAGTTCGACCAGGAACCCGACGACCTGTCTTCGACCGAAGGGGACCTGCACCCGCATTCCTGGCCGCAACACAGCAGGATCGCAGTCTGGCGG
This sequence comes from Gammaproteobacteria bacterium, assembly GCA_024235095.1. NCBI lineage: Bacteria > Pseudomonadati > Pseudomonadota > Gammaproteobacteria > Gammaproteobacteria bacterium. The sequence goes on along the minus strand of JACKNC010000001.1, from coordinate 2,569,928 downwards.
GGGCAGGTAATCAAAGGTTCGATACAGGGGCGAGGGGATGGCGATGCGCAGAATCAAGGGAACCGTTCACGAACCGCCAGCGCGGAAAGCGCCGAGCGCGCCGCCCTGACCCTGGACGAAAACCACATCGCCTACGGCGACCGGTGGGGCGACAATCGCCTTGCTGGCCGCGCGAATCCGGCCAACAATCCGGCCATCTTCCTTGCGCAGCCAGTGCAAATAACCTTCAAAGTCGCCTACCACCACTGCGTCAGTGGTGGCTACCGGGGCCGACAACCGGCGACCGGTCAAGTCGGCTTGTTTCCAGAACGTGCCGCCGGTCATCCGATCCAGCGCCAGCACCGCATCGGCATCATCACTGACATAGACTTGCCGGGCATCCACATCCAGCCCGGCGTAACTGGAAATCTCACGGTTCCAGACCAGGGCGCCGCTGCGCATATCAATAGCGGCCACATTGCCGTGATAAGCGACGAGATAAAGCGTATCGGCGAACGCTTTGGGTTCGGAATCAATATCGATCAGCCGTTCGATCTCGGTGCGGCCGTGCGGCGTAGCCACGGTTTTTTCGGTCAGCGGCAGACCTTTGGCCAGCGCCAGCACCAGCAATTTGCCACTGTCGAGTCCAGCAATCACCAGATCGCGCGTGACTAGAGGCGGGGCGCTGCCGCGCAGGCTTAGCGCAGGCATAGCGTGCGTATAGACCCAGCGGAGTTCGCCGGAATTGGCGTCGAATCCGGTAAATTTGCCATCGACAGCGCGCACCACGACGATGCCGCTGGCGGCGCGCGGCGGGGCCAGCACTTCGCTTGAAGCCCGGGCGCGCCAGGCTTCCTGACCATTTTCCTGACGGAATGCGACTACTTCGCCTTCACTCGTACCCACCAGCACCAGACCATTGTCGCTCAAACCGACGCCACCGGAAATCGGCAGATTCGTTGAGATTTCCCATAAGCGTTGTCCGCTGAGCGCATCCAGCGCCGCCACGGTTCCATCGTGACTGGCGGCGTAGATGTGCCCGTCGGCCAGGGCCGGCGTCAGGCGGATGAATTGTTTTTCAGCGCCGGAACCGATCCGGGTTTCCCAAAGCTGCTGAACGCCAATCGGTTGAGCGATAGCTTGCAACTCAGCCGGAGGGATGGAATTATCGGAATCGCCAAACCAGCCGCTAATGGTGCTACAGCCGGCGCTCAGGATCAGGATCAGGAAAGGAAACGCAAGGCGAATCATGATGACGGACCTGAAGGAGAAGTCGGAGAAGCGGGCGGCGCCGGTTCCGGAGTGGCTTCTACAGGAGCTGGTTCCGGGGTCGATTCAATGGGAGCCGGTTCAATCGAAGCAGGTTCGGTAACTGCCGGTTCCAGTGTGGCTTCCACGGGAACCGGTTCCGGGATCGGTTCGATGGGGGTCGATTCAGTGGCTACCGGTTCCGGTGCGGCTTCCACGGAAGTCGGTTCAGTGGCTACCGGTTCCGGTGTGGCTTCCACGGAAGTCGGTTCAGTGGCTACCGGTTCCGGGGTTGGCTCGACGGGAGCCTGTTCCTTGGTAACTGCCGGTTCCTCTGGGGCCGATTCGCCAACCGGGACAGTTTCCGGGGCTGGCGCTGGCGGGGCCTCGGTGACCGGAGGCGGAGGTTTGGGCGCAGCGATGACCGTTTCAGCGGTGGGCGCCGTCAGGTTGTTAAGTTTGATTTGCAGGATACGGTTGGTCCCGCCCGCCGCCAGTGCGGTGGCGTAAGCGGTGCGGGCCTTCTCGACATCCTTGCCGGCCAGGTAAAGATCACCCCGCAATTCTTCCAACTCCGCAGTCAAACTGGAGGTTGTGATATTGTCTAACTGCTTTTCGGCATCCTTCAACTGGCCAACGGCGAACAATACCCGCGCCAGGCGAAATCGCGCGATGTCCTGCAGTTCAGCGAGCTTGGCGTGATCAATGACCCATTGCAAGCGCTGGATGGCGGTGGCGTTATCGCCGTCATCCACCGCCAGCTTGGCCAGGCGCAGCGTGGTCAAGGCAGCGTAGGCGGAATTCGGGAACTCCGCCAGTAAACCCTGGCCGCGCTGGCGCGCTTGCTCGGCATCCGGTTTTTCCACCGCTTTAACGAAAGCATCATAGGTCAGCGAAGCCTGCTCCGCCTGGTTATCGCGATAGCTGTTCCAATATCGCCAGCCAAAGATCGCGGCGATGCCCAGCACGATGCCCACCATGAGGCTGAGGCCATTCTCGCTCCACCATTTTTTAAGATCCTCGACGCGTTCGTCGTCAGTGTATTGCTCCATTCGTTTGTATCCTCCAAATAATTCAGGTTAATTCTTTAAATTCTCAAACACCGTGCGCAACCAGTCAGCCGCCTGGTCCTGGGGCAAGGTGAGCTGTTCGCTCCGGGATTCGCGCAGCGGCTTAATCGCTAAAGCGCCGGCGTTGACCTCATCTTCGCCGAGGATCAGGGCGAACTGGGCGCCACTGTGATCGGCGCGGCGGAACTGGGCCTTAAAGCCGCCGCCGCCGCAGTTCATCCGCAAGCGCAATGCCGGCAATGCGTCGCGCAGCCTTTCGGCCAGCGCCAGGGCTGCGCGTTGGGCAGCGTCGCCAACCGCGATCAGATAGGCGTGTGGCGCTGGACCAACGCCCGTTTGACCGGCGGCCATCAACATCGCCACTAATCGTTCCAGGCCCATGGCGAAACCAATCCCCGGCACGGCCTGGCCGCCCAGTTGTTCGATGAGTCCATCGTAGCGACCACCGGCGCAAACCGTTCCCTGCGCGCCCAGGGTTGCAGTGACCCACTCGAAAACGGTCTGACTATAATAATCCAGCCCCCGCACCAAGCGCGGGTTAATTTCATAAGCGATGCCCGCAGCGTCCAGCAAACCCTGCAAGGCTTCGAAGTGACTCTGGGATTCGGCGTCCAGATGATCCAGCAACGAAGGCGCTTCCGCAATCACCGTTTGCATCGATGGATGTTTGCTATCCAGAATGCGCAGGGGATTGGTTTGCAACCGGCGTTGACTGTCTTCGTCCAGCTCGCCCCGCCGCGCCGTAAAGTAGGCGACCAACTGTTCCCGGTAGGCCGCGCGGGCGGCGCTGGAGCCGAGAGAATTCAATTGCAGGGTCACTTCGCGGATACCCAGGCGCCGCCAGAGCCGGGCGGTCAGGGCAATCAATTCGGCGTCGATGTCGGGACCGGCCATGCCGTAAGCCTCGGCGCCGATCTGGTGAAATTGGCGATAGCGGCCTTTCTGCGGCTTTTCATAGCGAAACATCGGACCGGCATACCACAGCCGCTGCATCTGATTGTGCAATAAACCGTGTTCAATGCAGGCGCGCACACAACCGGCGGTGCCCTCGGGACGCAGGGTCAGGCTTTCACCATTGCGATCGTTGAAGGTGTACATCTCCTTTTCGACAATGTCGGTGACCTCGCCAATCGAACGGGCGAACAATTCGGTTTTCTCAACCAGCGGCAGGCGGATTTCCTGGTAGCCATAGGCGGTTAGCACTTCACGGGTTGTTGTTTCGAGTAATTGCCAGTGCGCCGATTCAGCGGGCAAAATGTCATTCATGCCACGAATGGCTTGAAACTGCTTGGTCATGAGCGTGTTCATTTACTCCCCTCGCCCGTATGCGGGAGAGGGGTTAGGGCTGCCCGCATGCGGGAGAAAAGTTGAGGGTGAGAGTTGTTTCTTAATCGCGATCCAGAGTAAACCGGCTTACTGTGCCGCGCCGGGGCACGTAGACCGTGGTGTCGACCAGTCGGTCATCCAGGATAATGCGCGCGGCGGGCGCGTTGCCCAACGTTACCTTGAAAGGCGCTGGCCCCGACAGAGTATGCGTCGTATTGGCGCGCATCAGCTGGCTGGTCAGCACATTGCCCTGGGCGTCCTTCACCTCGACCCAGCAGTCATTGCTGAATTCCAGTAGCAGCTTGGCCTCGCCACCGGCATTTGTGGTTGCTGGGGAATTTTCTGCCTGCGTGGTAAAGGCGGTAGGGGCGGCAACCGCGCTTTGGACCCCGGATACAGAGAGAACTGACGTGGATGGCGAGGGCGCTGATGCGGCGGAAGCCGGGGTTTGCGTAGCGGTGAAAACGACCGATGCAGCGGTCGGCGCGGCTTCTCCGGTCATCGATTCGGCAGACAGCGGCGCAGAAAGTTGCCCACTGTTCGTTGACGCCGTTGGCGCAGGGTCCGACGGGGCTAGCTTCTCCGAATAGGCCGTTTCCACCGATTTAAATTGAAACGGATATTGAACCTGCGTCGTCGTCTTCAACGGGTTATTGGCCACTGGGTCGGCGTCGCTGGGCCGCTCGTCCGACCACAGGATCGCCAACCGGCTCGGGTCCAGGTCAGGCAGATGCTGGATAGCGGTCCAGCCAACGCCGATCAGCAGCGCCAGGTAGAACAAGCCGCGCAGATCGCGCGTCCGGGTCTGGCGACGCAACGGATGCACCACCTGGAGCGGCGGCGGCGCCTGGCTGACGACGCCGATCTGCTCACGATAGCGGTCCAGAACCTCATGGTCCGGCATATTGAGCAGTCGGGCGTAGCGGCTCAGATAGCCGCGCACGAACACGGGCGGCCCCAATCGGGCGAAATCGTCATTCTCGATAGCCTGAATGATCGATGGATTCAGCATGAGGTGGCGAGCCACATCGCGCGGTTCGGCACCAAAGCCGGCGCGGACCTGAGCAAACCATGCGCCTAGCGATTCAGCATGGGCGCTGACGGATTCGGGTAACGAAGTAAAGTCGACGGCGATCTCATTAGACATAAGCTATTCCGGCTGTTTTAGGCGGCGGGCTTCATCGGAGTTCGGATACTGCGCCTTCAGGAGTGCGCCATAGTCCCGGCGCAAGAGCGGGTCTCCATCCTGGGAGGATTCAATGGTGATGCCGAGCCACAGGCTTTGCGGCGTGGGGCGGCTCTGGCTGTGGTAGCGTTGCAGGAAGGCGCGCGCCTGCAGTGTTTTGTTCTGCGTTTGACTGAGTCGAGCCAGTTCGAACAGGGCGCTGGTATTGTTGGGATTGAGGTCCAGGGCCTGTCGCAGCCAGGCTTCGGCCTGAACCGGGTCGTTGCGCTGGCGGGCGCATATGGCTAAACCCGCGTAGGCTTCCGCTGCATTGGCGCCGGCGTTGTTCGGATCGGCGATGATCCTTTGAAATTCGCTTTCGCCCTCGGCGGTGCGCACCGGTTCTCGCAAGCAGAGGAAACGCGCATAGTTCAGGCGCGCTAGAGTGTAGTCGGGTTTGAGGTCAAGCGCCCGCTGGTAATGCTCGGCAGCGGGACCGTATTCACGCATTTCCTCATACAGCACGGCGATGGCGTTATGCGCTTCCGGGTAGTCGTCTTCGTATTGCAACGCCTTGAGCAATTTTTCCGTCGCCACCTCGAAATGGCCGGATTGCATATAGCCGACGCCCAGTTTGAAGTTGGCTTCGGCAACATTGCGGTTGAACTCCTGCTCCTGGGTGCTGGCGCAGGCCGCCAGCCACAGCGTCAGGGAAAACAGGAGGGGAATAGGGTTCATGGATTGCATGGCGGTTCTCCCTTAGCCGGTTGCAAGCTGCGCCGCACGCTCCAGACGGCGGCCACGCGCCTGCACCTGACCGGCGAGCTGGCCGCAGGCGGCGGCGATGTCATCGCCACGAGTCTTGCGGATTACCGTAGTCAGGCCGTGGGCCATCAACACCGCCTGGAAACGGGCGATCGCCGCCGGTCCGGAGCAACGGTAGCGCGCACTCGGAAAGGGGTTGAACGGAATCAGATTGACCTTGGACGGGATATCGCGAATCAATGCCGCCAGCGCCCGAGCGTAGGACTCGGAGTCGTTGACGCCATCCAGCAGCACGTATTCCCAAGTGATGCGGCGATGCGGCTGGTCAGCAATGTAATTCTTGCACGCCGCCAGTAGTTCGGCAATCGGGTATTTGCGGTTCAGCGGCACCAGCTCATTGCGCAGCTCATCATTCGGCGCGTGCAGGGAGACGGCAAGGCTGATCTCGGAGACTTCCCGCAAGCGATACAGTGCCGGAACCACGCCCGCCGTGCTAAGGGTGACGCGGCGTTTGGAAATGCCAAAGCCGAGATCATCCTGCATTAAATCGGTCGCTTTGACCACGTTGGCGAAATTCAGCAACGGTTCGCCCATGCCCATCAGCACGATGTTGGTGATAACGCGGCAGCCGTTGCGCGGATCGTCCAACAACCGGCTGGCCTGCCAAACCTGGCCGATGATTTCGGCGGTGCTGAGGTTGCGGTTAAAGCCCTGTTGAGCAGTGGCGCAGAACGAGCAGTCCAGGGGGCAGCCGATCTGCGAAGAGATGCACAGCGTGCCGCGATCCGGTTCGGGAATGAACACCATTTCGATACCGTTGCCGCGATCCAGTTGCATCAACCATTTGTGAGAGCCATCGCGCGAGGGTTGGTCTAGCGCGACGCGCGGAAGACGAATCTCGGCGCACTCGGCCAGCCGCTCGCGCAACGCCTTGCTCAGATTGGTCATGGCGGCGAAGTCGGTGACCCGCTCGTGATAAACCCATTTCATGAGTTGGGTCGCGCGAAAGGGTTTCTCGCCGAGTCCAACGAAGAACGCCTCTAGATCGCGGCGATCCAGATCGAGGAGATTGATCCGTTGGGCGGTTGGGGTCACGACGATGCGCTCGGGTCAGTAAGGGACGGTGAGCTTAGAGAGTGCGCGGGCACAAGCCATTCTGACCAAAGAAGAAAGCGATTTCGACGGCGGCGGTTTCCGGCGCATCCGAGCCATGCACAGCGTTTTCGGTGATGCTCTGAGCAAAATCGGCGCGGATGGTGCCGGGAGCGGCCTGCTGCGGATCGGTAGCGCCCATGATTGCGCGGTTCAGGGCAATGGCGTTTTCGCCTTCCAGCACCTGAACCATGACCGGACCGGAGGTCATGTAGTCGATCAATTGCCCGAAGAATCGGCGCTCGCGGTGAATGGCGTAAAATTGCCCGGCCTGTTCGCGATCCAGATGGAGCATCCGGGCGGCGACAATGCGCAGACCCCGATCCTCAAACCGGCGATAAATCTGGCCGATGATGTTTTTAGCCACGGCATCGGGCTTAATGATGGACAACGTGCGTTCCACGGCCATGCAGGACTCCAGCAGTATGAGAATAGGGTTGGTTGGCGAGGCGATTTCCAACGAGCGTTGGACCTCGATCAAGTTTAACGATATTTTAGTGAGACCGGCAACGCGGTTTCCAAAAATCATTCCACGGTTTTTTTCAAGCGTATGGTATCTATCAAAATAAACATTAAGAAAACAGTATAAAAATCATTTCTAAAAACGCGATGTTCGACTTTTTCGAGGGGAGATGAGGGCAGGCGGATGCGGCATAGCGATGTAGGCTAAGCGGAGAGGAACCAATCACCTCAACCTCACGGAGAGATCACCATGCCGCTCGAAGATTTTATTATCACGGTGTTTTGTTGGGTAGAAGAACACACGACTTCCGTGCTTGGGGATCACCGCTTACGCTCCCGCGGCTTTGCCCCCAAACTGATGGATAGCGAAGTGATTACGATGGAAGTGGTCGGCGAGTTTTTGGGTTTGGATACCGATGTGGGCATCTGGAAGTACTTCAATCGACATTGGTTGTCATGGTTTCCGAAACTCGGATCGCGGACCACGTTTGCCCAACAAGCGGCAAATCTGTGGGTCATCAAACAGCGGTTCCATCAGCAGCTACTCATGGATTTAGGCACCGCGGCTGATCCGATTCATCTGGTGGATGGCTGTCCGATGCCGGTGTGTGTGTTGACCCGCGCTCCTCAATGTCGGTTGTTCCCCGCGGCGGCGGACTTCGGTTATTGTGCAGCAAAAAAGCATTATTATTATGGACTTCACGGTCATCTGATGGTCACGGCCCATGGCGTGATCACCGCTTGCACGGTGACGCCGGCTTCCGGTGATGAGCGCGAGGCACTGTGGGATTTGACCGACGGCGTTCAGGGCCTCGTGATTGGCGACAAAGGTTACATTAGCGCCTTTCTTCAGGCAGAGTTAGTGACAGTCGGCATTGATCTGCAAACCCCCTTGCGGGCCAACATGACCGATCCTCGTCCTGCTTGGGTCGTCCGGCAATTGACGAGCACCCGCCGTCTCGTAGAAACGGTCATCGGTCAACTTGTCGCGCAGTTCCATTTTGAAAAAATCCGGGCGCGAGATGTTTGGCCTTTGACCCGTCGGGTCGCCCGAAAAATCTTGGCGCATACCTTGGGTATTTTCATCAACCGGCAAGTCGGTCGTCCCGACCTGCAGCTTGAGAGCCTAATCGCCTGAAAGTCGAACATCGCGTTTCTAAAACTGTTTTTGTTGCGCCCGCACCTTGACAATGGTCGAGGATGCCGCAATGGCCTGACCGAGCGTCGTTACATCCAGGTCTTCCAGCAACGCCAACATGTGGACAAAGATGCCCGCAGTCACCAGAGCATCGCCTAAAGCCGTATGTCGAGCCGATACTTGTACGCCGAATCGTTCGGCAATGGCATCCAGATTGTGCGCGATGCTTTGATCATCCAAAAATACCGATAAAAGCAGGGTGTCAAGCATCGGGTGGTTGAAAATGACTCCGCTTTCCGCTTCCTTCAGTTTGAGAAACTTCAGATCGAACGCCGCGTTATGGGCAACCAGCACCGCATCGCCGACGAATTGATAGAACTGTGGCAGAACCAAATGCACCGGTGGCTTGCCTTGCACCATATCGTCGGTAATGCCGTGAAAGCGGGTCGATGCTTTAGGGATAGAGCGACCGGGGTTCACCTGCCGGTCAAAGGTTTCGCCGGTCAGAATGCGGCCATTGACAATCCGCACCCCAGCGATGGAAACGATCTCATCGCCCTCGGAGGGTTTGAGACCCGTAGTTTCCAGATCAAAAACCACATAATTCAGTGACTTGAGTGACCGCTCCGCGAGATCGCCGCCTGGAGCGGGTTGTTCTTGCAACAAACTGAAATCATAGAACTCCGGGCGTGGCGGTAATTCACTGGCGGTATGCGCGCCGCGCGCCGCCGGCATCGGCACTCGCACCCGTGCTAATCCCTCGCCACAGTGATCGCTCCACATCTCGCTCTGATGGTGTTCCAGTACATCACGCACGGTCAAACCACCGGGAGCGCCCGGCAGTACGGTGTCCAGGCCGTCGTCCAGGAACCCCGGCGGCAAGGGTTCGCCCTGCCAAATGATGTCAATATAAACCTGGCGCGATCCAGCTTCAGCACCGATATCGAACGCTTTAACGCCGCTATAGGCGCTGATGCGGCGGATCAGATATTCATTGAGCGAGATAATGGAGTGACTATCGCCGTGCAGCCATTGCGGTAAGTGAACCACGGTCACTGCAATATCAGATGTTTCCTTTAAACGCTGCGCCACCATTTCCAGCAGTGTAGCGGACAGGTCATCGGTCATCGGCCAATAGCCGGTGATCACATCGCGGTATTCCCGGCACAACCGGCTCACCGTCTCGCTAAGCGCGGCGCTCTCCTTGAAAAGCACTTCATCAAAGGTGCGGTGCGCAGCGATATCCATGTCAGGGTTAGCGGCCTGCATTTCCGCCGCCGCCCGCAGATTGGCGACGGGCGCCCGCAGACCTTCGGTCGCCTCGCGCAACAGGCGGTCGCGTTTGCCCAGCGCCGCTAGTTCTTCGGTAATGTCATTGAAGGTTACTACATAACCGGTAGGCAGATCCTCCGCGCCCAAGATGAGGGTCATTTGGGCATGCAGGGTATGTAGGCCATCAGTGGTCGCGCACACCAGACGTGTCGTGATGCCCAGTGGATGATCGTGGTGCCGGCCTTCGGCTACGCGCAGGCGCAAGCGACGAAAGGCGTTAGATACGGGTTCACGGCTGACCACGGTAAACAGCGACCGGCCCAGACCCAGTTCGCCGGTGACATGCAGGGTTTTCAAAGCCAACTGGTTATAGAGCAAGACCTGGTTGTTCAAATTGCAGACGACCACCCCTTCCTGCAAGTCCCGCAAAATAGCTTCCAGACGGTTTTTCTGCTCCTCGACGCGGGCGGTGGCGGTGGTCATGGCTTGCAGCAACTCACGATGATGAGCGGCCAGGCGGCGGGTCAATTCATTAATCGCCTGGAATAATGGGTCGAGTTGGTTGGGTCCGGCATATTGGATTTCGTGATCAGGATTAGTGCGCAGGGTGTTTAGTAAATTGCGCGTCAGGCTGGCTAGCGGCGCAGCCAAGCTCTGATCGAAAAAGAGCCAGGCGGCGGCAATGACGGCGATCAGAAAGAACCCGGAGACCGCGCCATAGTGCATGACATAGCCCCAAGGATCGAAGGTAGCAGGCTGAGCCAGTTCGCCGCGCCGGACCATTTCCGACAACGCCAATCCAAGCGATGCCAATACCGCCGCCAAGGCCGTCACGGCAATGGCGACGAACACCAGGGCAAAAGCCAATCTCGATTTCATTTTCTTTTCTCAACCCAGCGCTGGTTCCGTATAATTTATCAGTAAACAACTGAACTGGCTTTCCAAATCGTGGATTTCCGGCCAGACGCCAAATTACATAAAAGTGAATTTTTATAGATTACAAGACTCACCTGCAAACCCCATTATAACTATTCGTTCTCCTGGAATCCGCCATGTTTCGCTTCTTCCCGTATGTCTTCAGTTTCCTGTTTCTGGTAGGCTGGTGTTGCCTGCCACTACCACAACCTATTCAACCGGCGTTCGCCGAACCCGCCGCAATTTACAGCGCTCGCGATCGCATTCACCCGGTCTTTGCCCGCCATGGTCTGGTGGTCAGCCAGGAAGCGCTGGCCAGCGAGGTAGGATTGACTATCCTCAAGCAGGGCGGTAACGCTGTCGATGCGGCGGTGGCGGTCGGTTTCGCGCTGGCGGTGACTTTGCCCCAGGCCGGCAACCTAGGCGGCGGCGGCTTCATGGTGGTTTACAACGCGGTGCGCCGGGACAGCGAAGCGCTGGATTTTCGGGAAACCGCCCCGGCGGCGGCAAGCCGGGATCATTATCTGAATGAACAGGGCGCCGTGGATGAGCAGCGGATTCGTTTCAGTCACCAGGCGGCGGGCGTGCCGGGCACGGTGGCCGGACTGGCTCTGGCTCATGAACGGCATGGCCGCCTGCCGTGGCGGCGGTTGCTTGAACCCGCGATTCGTTTGGCTGAACAGGGTTTCCCGATCAACGCGGAACTGTCCCAGTCGCTCCAGGAAGCCCGTCCGCGTATGGAACGATGGCCAGCCAGCTTGAAAGTCTTCTTCAAAGCGGATGGCGCTGCCTATCAACCCGGTGAAAGACTTACGCAAAAGGATTTGGCTCGATCACTCCGGCGCATCGCCGTGCAAGGTCCCAAAGCGTTCTATGAAGGCGAGATCGCCCGGAAACTGGTCACCGACATGGCGGCGCATGACGGTTTGATCACCTTGGACGATTTGAAAAACTACCGGGCGGTGGTGCGCGAACCGGTGCGCGGGCGTTATCGGGATTATGAAATCGTATCAATGCCGCCGCCCAGTTCTGGCGGCGTCCATCTGATCCAGATTCTGAATATGCTTGAAACCTGGCCGTTGGCGGAACTGGGGTCTAATAGCGCCGCGACGATTCATCGCTTGGCCGAGGCCATGAAATTGGCCTACGCCGACCGTAGCGAGTATCTGGGCGATCCGGATTTTGTCAAAGCACCCGTCGCGGGTTTAACCGCAAAGGCTTATGCCCAGGAACTAGTCAAGCAAATTGACCTGAAGAAAGCCCGACCGTCGACCGAGATTAAGCCCGGTCAGCCGCAGCGTTACGAAAGCGAGCAAACCACCCATTATTCCGTCGTGGATCGCCAGGGCAACGCCGTAACCGTAACTTATACCCTGAATTTCGGTTATGGCTCTGGAATTGTCGCAGCGGGAACCGGCATCCTGCTCAATAACGAGATGGACGATTTCGCCGCCAAGCCTGGCGTTCCCAATGCCTACGGACTGATTGGCGGCGACGCCAATGCAGTCGGTCCCGGCAAGCGTCCCCTCAGCTCCATGACCCCCACCCTGGTCTTCAAGAACGGGCAACCAGTGTTGATCACCGGGAGTCCCGGCGGCAGCCGCATTATCACCACCGTGCTGCAAATCGTGCTGAACATGATCGATCACCAAATGAACATTGCCGAAGCGACCATCGCGCCGCGTGTCCATCATCAGTGGTTGCCCGATGAGTTGCGGGTCGAGGAAGGACTGAGTCCAGACACCGTGCGCCTGCTGGAAGAGATGGGGCATCGCGTCGTGGTGAAAGATGCGATGGGCAGCACGCAAAGCATCGTCCGTGGACCGGACGGCTGGTATGGGTTTTCCGATACGCGGCGACCGGGTGGGTTAGCGGCAGGCTATTAATGATCTTGCAGAACCCGCTTAGCGACCTCATTCCACGCTGCAGGTTTGCGCCATCCGCGCACCCAATCCAGTACTTCTTCAGTAGGCATCGGCTGGGCAATCGCATAACCCTGGGCATGATCACAGCCAAGATCGAGTAATTGCACTCCATGTTCCACGCTCTCCACGCCTTCAGCGATGACATCCAGCTTGAATGCGTTGGATAAGCCGATGATGCCGCGCACAATCGCCAGATCGCTTGGATCAAACAGCATATCGCGGATAAAGCTCTGGTCGATTTTTAAAATCTGTGCGGGCAGATGCTTCAGGTAAGTCAATGAGGAATAGCCGGTGCCAAAATCGTCGATAGCGAACCGGACGCCCAGTTCCCGGCACGCCGAGATGATATGGAAGACCCGCTGGGTTTCATCCAGCGCCGTTGTTTCCAGTACTTCAATCTCCAGCCAATTGGGGCGGATATAGGGATAATGAGCCAGCAGTGATTGAATCTGGGTGGCGAAATCCAGTTGTTGCAAGTGGCGCGCTGACAGATTTACGCTGACCGGTAGGACCAGTCCGGCGCCATGCCAGGCCGCCATCTGCCGGATCGCGGTCTCCAGCACCCAGTTATTAAAATCCGGCGAGAAATCGGAATTCCCCACTGCTCCGATGAACGCTGCGGGCGGCAGAGCGCCCTGTTCAGGGTGATGCCAGCGCGCCAGCGCTTCGACGCCGATGACTCGTCCCCGACGCATATCCACTTTGGGCTGGTAATAAAGACAGAATTCGCCATCCATCCAGCCTCGGCGAATACGCCCTAGCAATTCTCGATGAATCCGCGCCCGCCGATCCCGCTCCGCATCGAACAGGTGATAGCGATTACGTCCCCCTTGCTTGGCCCGGTACATGGCCTGATCGGCATGGCGGATCAGGGTATCCGGGTCGGCGCCGTCGTTGGGAAAGAACGTGACCCCGATGCTCGCCGAAACCGTCGCCGCCGCTGCGCTCAAGGCAAAGGGAGCTGCCAGTACTCGCAAAAATCGTTCGATGACGCGCTCACCTTCCTCAAGACTATCAAGATAGTTGAATAATAATACAAATTCGTCGCCGCCCAAACGCGCGACGGTGTCGCCGCCGCGTATGCTCTGCTGGAAACGTTGCGCGACCTGGACAAGTAGCTCATCGCCGGCGGCATGACCCCAGCGGTCGTTAATCAGTTTGAATCCATCCAAATCCAGATAACAGATGGCCAGCGTATGATGATCCCGTTGCGCCTTAGCCAGCGCCAAGCGCAGGCGATCCGCCAGCAGCGCCCGATTGGGCAGCCCGGTCAGTGGGTCGTAATAGGCCATACGCTCCAGACGTTGCTGACTTTCCTTCAGAATCGAAATATCGGCGAATAGCCCTACATAATAGATCACTGCACCGTCTGCGTTATAAACGGAGGAAATTGACGCGCTTTGCGGATAGACCTCGCCCGTTTTACGCCGATTCCAGAGTTCGCCGTGCCAATAGCCACGCTCAGCGATGATTTCCCACATCTCGCTGTAAAAAAGTTCATCATGGCGTCCGGATTTGAGGAGCCGCGGATTTTGACCAATGACTTCTCCTCGGGAGTAACCGGTGATCTCTTCAAAGGTCCTGTTGACTTCGATGATGGTCCCTGCGGCGTCGGTAATGACAATGCCTTCATGCGCATGTTCGAAAACGCTGGCTGCAAGTTGTAAGGCCTGTTCATTCTGCTTGCGTTCCGTGATATCTTGCATGCTTTCCATAGCGGCAACGACGCAACCCTGGCTGTCGCGGATCGGCGCAGCGGTGAAGTAGAGCCATTTGCCCAGCTTCGGTAGATAAGTCTCTCCCTCCAGGACACGCTCGGACAACTCCTGCTCGCGAATGCCCGTTGGGTAATAGCGATTCAGTTCCTCCTGCTCCGCATTGTCCAGCGCCAAATCGGCCAGCACCGGTCGCGGCGCATCATAAAATGCTCGCCATTGATGGCTGGTGCCGACCATTTGATCGGCAGAGATGCCGGTTAACGCGGCGCAGGCCCGATTCCAATGCGTGATGCGGTGCTCCAGATCAATGACGAACAATGCGACTGGACTGCCGTCCAACATATGCTGCAAGCGGGTTTCGCTTTCCGCCAACCCCTGTTCCGTCCATTTGCGCTCGGTAAAGTTGCTGGCGGTGATGACCACGCCCTCGAATTTTCCTTGAGGGTTATAAAGAAATTCAGCACCCACTTGAAAGAAGCCGGCTAATTCGCCATTTTGTTTCCGCAAGCTGTGCTCCGCCAGATAACTTCCTCGACGAGCAATGGTTTCCACCCAAACTGAGGCAGATCGGGTTCGTTGCGCGGGCAGGCTCCGTTCGTAAATGGCGAGCGCCTCTGGCGGCAACAAGGTATCTATGCGAACGCCCAGCAAGGTTTCTGACTCGAAACCGAGTTCCCGATAAGCGGCGGGGTTGACCTGAATAACCACACCGTCTGGATCGGTCACGATCAATACACCCTGCATGCTCGCTAGGATCTGTTGCACGAACCGCGACAGTTCCTGTTCACGCTTGACCTCCTGGTCAAGACGATTGCATTCTGCTTGCATGGTTTCGATGATCTGATTCATGCGCTGGGTCAGGGAAAGCAATGCAAAGGACAGGGCATCTCCGCCACAGGCCCCGGCCTGTATCCATAGCAGGCGCATGATTTTACTTTATTATCAGTATCTATCATTGTGATCGTCAACTGAGCATATTGGTTGCTACAGGAAAGAATATTTTGAAGGCTTCAAAAGAGATAGCCCAAATCATCCTGCTGCATCATGAACGTATAGTTACTCATGAAGATAGTGCAAGTTTGCTTCTTCAACCAGAGTCAATGACGGATAGTGGGAGGGCTGAGGTAATTTTGTTAAAGGGATAGATTAGGGTGGATTGTGCTACGCTTATCCATCCTATCCAGCGGTCTTGCGTCGGTGCTCATCAAACTCCTGCTGTTGCCGCCCGGCGGGCCTTTTCTGGTCAGCCTGCTCGGCATGTTCCTGTGGCGCTGGCGCCCGCGTTTGGGGTTAAGTTTACTGATTGTCGGCGTCGTTGCCGGTTACCTGTTGAGCATTCCCTTAACCGCTGCGCTGTTTAGCCGTTCCTTGCAAACGGAGCCACCGCTTAACGAGTATTTTTTACCCGTGCATGAACTGGGAGCGATCGTGGTGCTCGGGGGAGGTTTGCATGAGGACGCGCCGGAGTATGGTGACGGCCCGACGGTGCATGATCGCACACTGGGTCGCGTGCGCTATGCCGCCCGGCTGGCGCGGCGAACCGGACTACCGGTGCTGGCGACCGGTGGCCATGTCAAGGAAGACCAACCCGCCGAAGCTGATTTGATGAAGGCAATTCTGGAGCGGGAGTTCGGGATCGGCCCGGTGCTGACTGAAACCAGGAGCCAAAACACCTGGGAAAATGCTGCCTATAGCGCAGCGATTCTGCGTCGACGCCATATTGACACGATCCTGCTGGTGACCAACGCTATGCATCAACCCCGGGCTATTAGAGCCTTTGCAGCGCATGGGTTAAAGGTGATTCCCGCTCCGACGCTCTTCTTCGACGATCAACTTGATCTACTGGATCCCCAATCTTGGTTGCCCTCGGTGAGCGCTACTGCGGAGGTTCATTACGGTTGCTACGAATGGTTGGGGCGCGGGTGGTATGCGCTGCGCTATGCCAAGGCCCGATAACTTCATATAGTCAAACAGTTTTCAGATCGTTTGAAAAACTTTCTCAGTTACGAACCTGCTTCCCGGCGCACAGCCCAACCAGGTAAGCATCGATGACCACTGGCGCGTATTCGGCCAGTGGAAACAAGCTGGGTTCGAGCGTCCAGTTGACCATCAATCCGTCGACCAATGCCATCACGCCGACCGCCGCCTGGTGGGGACAGATCATAGCCGGCAATTGATGGCAGGTTTGAGCACGACGCATCGCTTCTTCCAACAAGGCGATAAACCGGCGCCCACATTCCAGATGGCTATCGCGGATAACAGCCATTTCATCCACGTATTCGCACTTATGCCAGGCAATTTCCAGAACCCTTTGATACTGGGGATTACAGGCTAACCGTTGCAAAAAGCCTACCGCCAGATCGCGGACAACGTTGAGTGGGTCATTCTGCCTCTGCATATCCGCCTGACCGCGCGCCTCTTCCAGATCGAACACTCGGCGGATCATGGCGTCGTACAGATCAGCCTTGTTCCGGAAATGCCAATAAATTGCGCCTCGGGTCACCCCGGCTTCGGCGGCAATCTGATTCAGCGAGGTGCGAGACACTCCTTGGCGTTGAAAAACCTGTTCAGCCGCATCCAGAATCCGGTGACGAGTTTCCTGAGCTTCCTCTTTTGTCTTTCTCACCATGTGCTTACCCCTCCCTTCTATCGTTACGGGACATTCTTCTCCTCATTCCAGCAGCGTCTGCTGGGCGGGTCAATGAGCGGCAAATTACTATTTACATACATTCATGAATGTATGTATGATACGCAATGACTGGACGTATCTCAATCCTGGCCTCGCAAACGTGGGAAATTCATTCGCATGATCAAGAAAATCCTTCTGACCCTTGTCGGTCTCCTGCTCGTAGTCGGGGTATTGGCCGGTCTGAAAATTTGGCAGTTCCAAGCCATGGCGGCTGCCGATGCCAATTCCCAGCAACCGCCAGCGACCGTCACGACGGCTGTCGTTCAACAGGATTTCTGGCAACCTACCCTCAACGCCGTCGGTTCAGTCATTGCGGTCCAGGGCGTCACGATCAGCGCCGAGGTCGCCGCTACAGTCAAACGGATCGCCTTCGAATCGGGCGCGACCGTGCGCGCTGGAGAACTGCTGGTAGAGCTGGACGATGCCGTGGAGCAGGCTCAGTTACGTTCCGCCATCGCTAGCTCTGACCTGGCTCAACTCAATCTGAAGCGAGTCCGCGATTTGCGGCCTCGCAACATGGTGTCGCAATCCGACGTCGACAGCGCCGAAGCTCAGGCCAAGCAAGCGAATGCTCAGGTCGACAACATTCGCGCCGTCATCGCCAAGAAAAGCATCCGCGCGCCTTTCGCCGGACGACTGGGCATTCGTCAGATCAATCTCGGCCAGTTCCTCGACAGCGGTACAGCGATCGTCAGCTTGCAGACTGTTGATCCCATTTACGTCGATTTTGCCTTGCCGCAACAGAATTTTCCGCAACTACGCGTTGGCATGACGGTGCACGTCGCCACCGATGCCGCGCCGGGCCAGACTTTCGAGGGCAAGCTCAGTGTGATCAGTCCCGAAGTCGACGCCCTGACCCGGACGGTTCGCTTACGAGCCGCGCTGGCCAATCCCGATGGACGCTTGCAACCGGGCATGTATGTCAACGTCGCCGCCGTGTTGCCCGCCCAGGAACAGGTCTTGATGATCCCGGCAACGGCGGTTCTGTACGCGCCCTACGGCGATTCAGTGTTTGTGGTCGAGGAGAAACCGGACGAAAAAACCGGCGCTGGCAGCTTGGCGCTCGTACAGAAATTTGTGCAACTTGGTCCATCTCGCGGGGATTTCGTCGTCGTGAATTCGGGATTGACCGTCGGCGAAACCGTAGTCAGCACTGGAGTCTTCAAACTGCGCAACGGCATGAAAGCCGTAGTGGATAACCAGCTGGCCCCGAACTTCCAGCTTGCTCCCAAGCCCGCCAACTCCTGATCGCGCCATGAAATCCTTTACCGACCTGTTCATTTCCCGGCCTGTGCTGGCGATGGTGGTCAATCTGATCATCATCATCGCCGGCATCCAGGCGATTTTCACGCTCAACGTCCGCCAGTACCCGCGCAGCGATAACGCCAGCGTCACAGTAACCACCGCTTATGTCGGCGCCAGCGCCGAACTAGTGCGCGGCTTTATCACCACGCCTCTAGAGCGGGCCATCGCCGCCGCCGACGGGATCGAATACCTGGAATCGCAGAGCGCCCAGGGGTTATCCACGATCCGCGCCCGCCTCCGGCTGAATTATGACGCAACCAAGGCGCTGGCCGAAATTGGCTCCAAAGTCGATCAGGTGCGCGGCGACCTGCCGCCGGAAGCCGAGGTGCCCGTGCTGAACATCGAATCTGCTGATAGCGAATTTGCCTCAGCCTATCTCAGCTTCTCCTCGGACATTCTGCGCCAGAACCAGATCACTGATTATCTGGTGCGTGTGGTGCAGCCTCGCCTGACTGCGTTGGAAGGCGTGCAGCGGGCGGAAATTCTCGGCGCGCGCACCTTCGCCATGCGTATATGGCTGAAACCCGACCGCATGGCCGCGCTGAACATCAGCCCGGCGCAGGTGCGTCAGGCGCTGGCCGCTAACAATTATCTGGCGGCCATCGGTCAGACCAAGGGATCGCTGGTGCAGGTCAATCTGACCGCTGATACCGATCTGCGCTCAGTGGAGGAATTCGAGAACCTGGTGATCCGTGAGCAGGACGGAGCGCTGGTGCGACTCAAGGACATTGCCGATGTGGCGCTGGGCGCCGAGGATTACGATGCCGAGGTGCGCTTTTCCGGGCAAACAGCGGTGTTCATGGGCATTTTCCCGTTGCCGAACGCCAACGCCATCGACGTGATTGGGCGGGTGCGCGCTGAAATGGCGTTGATCGAGAAGGATCTGCCGACCGGCTTGTCAGCCCGCGTGGCCTACGATGCTACCGACTACATCAACAACGCGATCCACGAGGTGATCAAGACCCTGACCGAAACCCTGTTGATCGTGGTGGTGATCATCTTCCTGTTCCTCGGTTCGCTGCGCTCGGTCATCGTGCCGGTAATCGCGATTCCCATTTCGCTGATCGGCGGCATTTTTCTGATGCAGGTCTTTGGTTTTACGGTCAATCTGCTGACCCTGTTGGCCATTGTGCTCTCGGTCGGTCTGGTGGTGGACGACGCCATCGTGGTGGTCGAGAACGTCGAGCGTCATCTGCGCGAGGGCCAGCGACCATTCGACGCTGCGATTCTGGGCGCGCGGGAACTGGTGGGACCGATCATCGCCATGACGCTGACCTTGATCGCGGTGTACACACCCATCGGTTTGCAGGGCGGACTCACCGGTTCGTTGTTCCGTGAATTCGCCTTTACCTTGGCGGGCGCGGTGACCATCTCCGGTATCGTAGCGCTGACCTTGTCGCCGATGATGTCGTCGAAATTGCTCAATGCCGAGGATGAGCAACACTGGTTGCCGGCGCACGTCAACGCCGCCTTCGACCGGCTGCGAATATTCTATGGCCGCTTGCTCAATGGAGCGCTACACGCCCGCCCGGCGGTGTATCTGATCTGGGCTGCTCTGTTTGCCCTGGTGCCGCCGATGTGGATGTTTTCGCCGCAGGAGCTGGCGCCTGGCGAGGATCAAGGGGTAATTTTCGGCATCGTCAATGCATCGGCTAACGCCACGCTCGATCAAACCAGTCAATTCACCAATGCCGCTAATCAAGTTTTTCTGGGAATTCCGGAAACCGATTTCACCTTCCAGATTACCTTTCCTACATCCGGTTTCGGCGGCATGGTGACTAAACCCTGGAGCGAGCGCGAGCGCACTGTATTCCAGATTCTGCCCGAGGTGCAGCAAAAACTGGGGCAAATCCCTGGTATCGAAATGTTTCCGGCCACCCCACCGGCGTTGCCTGGCGGCGGACAGTTTCCGGTTGAGTTCTTGATCGCCTCGACTGCGGACACTGAAGAAATTCTCAAGATCGCCAAACAAGTGCAGGTCAAGGCGATGCAAAGCGGCCTGTTCGCCTTTCCGCCGATGATTGATGTCAAAATTGATCAACCGCAAGCAGAGATCGTCATTGACCGGGACAAGGTTGCCGATCTCGGCTTGAATCTCCAGCAGGTTGGCGCCGATCTGGCAGCGGCGGTGGGCGGCAATTTCGTGAACCGCTTCAACATCGCCGGGCGCAGCTACAAGGTTATCCCACAGGTCGAGCGAGTGGACCGGCTGACTCCGGGACAGTTGGAGAATCTCTATGTGACAGGGCCGGACAGTCAGCTGGTTCCACTGAGCACGGTCGCCACGGTGCGCAACCAGACCGCGCCACGCTCGCTGAATCGTTTTCAGCAGTTGAACGCGGTGAAAATCAGCGGCGTTGCCGTTCGCCCGCTGGATGAGGCGTTGCGCTTCCTGGAAGACGAAGCGGCTAAGCTGATGCCCCAAGGCTATGTGGTCGATTATACAGGCGAATCTCGACAATTGCGGCTGGAGGGCGGCAGCCAATTCTTTGCGACCATGGGGTTGGCTGTCGTATTGATTTTCCTGGTGCTGGCCGCGCAGTTCAACAGCTTCCGTGATCCGCTGATCATTCTACTCGGCTCGGTGCCGCTGGCTATGTTCGGGGCACTGCTCTTCACATTTCTGAAAATGCCCAATCCAGAGGTTGCTTTCCCGTTCACTGAGGGCTGGACCACGACGCTTAATATTTACTCCAAGGTTGGGTTGGTAACGCTGATGGGGTTGATCGCCAAGAATGGTATTTTGATCGTCGAGTTCGCCAATCATCGACAGATCGACGGAGGGTTGAGCAAGCTGGATGCGGTGCGGGAAGCGGCGTTGATTCGACTGCGGCCCATTTTAATGACCAGCGCCGCCACGATTGCTGGTCACCTGCCCTTAACTCTGGTTACCGGCGCCGGGGCAGCGGCCCGCAATTCCATTGGCCTAGTGCTAGTCGGCGGCATGGCGATCGGGACGCTGTTCACTCTGTTCGTGGTACCCGCGCTGTACATGTTGCTGGCTAGGGACCACGCGCATGATCGAGAGGCTGAAACCGCGGCGGCGATGAGTGGGAAAACTCCTTCCGCAGCGGGTTCATAGTCTCAGGAGTGGAAAAAAACTTATAGTTAATCTTGCAAGTGATCTAATCTAATTTAGAATGTAACTTGCTGTGTTAAGCATTGAAATGTGACTTACGTCGATAATGCCAACCCAGACCCACCCCTTGGTCATTCCATTGGAGACTTCTGAATGAAAAAACTAATTCTGAACTCAGTCTTCGGAATCCTGGCAACTCTGGCCTGCGCCCATCAGACTTTGGCTGCTCTCCCGGCGCCCATCTGTCAGAATTTTGAAGGTACGTTTGTTCTATCCGTTGATCCAGAATGTCAGATTTTGACCCGATCTGACACTCGCGTGTATTTCCCGGATTTATTAAGTCCTAGCAGTCCTTCCCAGTTTCTGGGCTTCCCGGGCACTTGTTTCACAGGCGAAATTAATGGAACATTGAATAATCAGCCAGTCACAGGTGAATCATATTCAGGGCAAACCACTAACAATTTCCCGGATCTTACTGGTTTTGGACAACTTGCTTTTTCGGCAGCCACTACGCTTGTTTTGAAAAATCAAGCCGGGATTTCACTGGGCGCTATCTATTTTCGAGATACCGGTTTGATCAATCTGAGCGATGGACAAACTCAGGAACAGTTAGTGGCCGTTGGAGCAAATGGATTGTTCTGGGGCGTCAAAGGAACTGTGCAGATCGGTGGCGATGAATTTTTGGGTGCTCCGCTTATAGGCCAGTTCTGCCGATAAATTGACCTCTTCAAAACCTGGCGATCTCTCAAACAGCCGAAGGGAGGTCGCCATTATCCTGAGTCAGGCCACATAGAGCAGGATGGTTACATAGTGGCAAACGCTGCCCACCAAAACGAACAGATGCCAAATTCCGTGGAAATGGCGGATCTTCTCGTCGAACAGGTAAAACGCTACGCCGCCCGTGTAGAAAATGCCGCCCAGCAACAACCAGATGAAGCCAGCGAACGGCAAAGCCGCCAATAAAGGTTTGAGGGCTACTAGCACCAGCCAGCCCATGAGGATGTACACGATAACCGACAGGATGCGATTGCCCTTTTGCGGCAGCGCTTCCAGGACAATGCCGCAGGCGGTCAGTCCCCAGATTATCCCGAAGATGGTCCATCCCCACGCGCCGCGCAAGGTCACCAGGGTAAAGGGAGTGTAAGTGCCAGCGATCAGGAAATAGATGGATAAATGATCTAGTTTACGGAAAATCCGTTTTGCCCGACCGCGCAGACTGTGATAAAGCGTGGAGATAGCGTACAGCAAAAACAGCGTGGTTCCATAAATGCTGAAGCTAACAATTTTCCACGGATCGCCCTGCTGCGCAGCAACCGCCACCACCACCACCAAACCGGCCAGCGCCGCTACCGCGCCCACCAGGTGGCTGATACTATTAAACCGTTCGCCTTCGTACATGGACGCCACGCCTTGTATTGATTGAAATTCCACAGAATCGAGAATCGTACCTGATCTTCGGGCGATCACCTTTCCCGCTGATCGAAAAACGGCTGTCGTGTATTTTAGAAATCATAATCGCTTGAGGTAATTTCTTCGTGAATGACTCACCCCAACCGTCGTCCTCACTCAGCTACCGTGACGCCGGCGTCGACATCGACGCGGGTAATCGTTTAGTAGACCGCATTAAACCCCATGCCCGCCGCACCTTGCGACCGGGCGTTCTCGGCGGCCTGGGCGGCTTCGGCGCGCTGTTTGAGCTACCGCTGGATCGCTACCGTCAGCCTGTACTGGTCTCTGGTACGGATGGCGTCGGCACCAAGCTCAAACTGGCGCTGGAACTCAAGCAGCATGACACCATCGGTATCGACCTGGTTGCAATGTGCGTTAACGATGTATTGGTAGCGGGCGCTGAGCCGCTGTTTTTCCTCGATTATTACGCCACCGGCCGATTGGATTTAGACATCGCCGCCGATGTGATCAAAGGCATCGCCGATGGTTGTGAACAAGCCGGCGCGGCGCTGGTCGGCGGGGAAACCGCTGAAATGCCTGGCATGTACAGCGAAGGCGACTACGATCTCGCCGGTTTCTGTGTCGGTGTCGTGGAAAAAGCGCAAATCATTGATCGCAATCAGGTCAAATCCGGCAACATCCTGCTCGGATTAGCTTCCTCCGGCCCCCATTCCAACGGCTATTCGCTGATTCGCAGGATTCTGGCGGTCAGCGGCGCGGAGCTGAATCAACCTTTCGCTGATGGCCGCACGCTTGGCGAAACCTTGCTGACGCCAACCCGTATTTATGTCAAGCCGATGCTCAAATTGCTGGGACAGCTTCCAGTCCACGCCATCGCCCACATCACTGGCGGCGGTTTGACCGAAAATCTGCCCCGCGTTCTGCCCGTCGGCGTCAAGGCACGCATTGATACCCAAGGTTGGTCGCGTCCAGCGATCTTTGAATGGTTGCAACAACAAGGTGGTGTCATCGAGGCGGAAATGTGGCGCACTTTTAATTGTGGGGTAGGCATGGTGGTCTGCGTCGCAGCGTCGGATGTTGAACGGGCGTTGACTTTGTTGCGCGAGGCCGGGGAAACGGCTTGGCGCATTGGCGAAATCGTGGCCGGTGAAGGGGAGCCGGTCGTGGAATTCCGGTCGTGAACGCGGAACGAAAATGCCGGCTGGTGGTGCTCATTTCCGGGCGCGGCAGTAATTTGCAGGCCATTCTCGATCAGGCGGCGAGTGGCGAACTACCAGTTGAAGTGGCTGCCGTGATCAGCAACCGGCCCGGCGTTCATGGCCTGGAGCGGGCAAGACAAGCCAGAGTTCCAGCACTGGAGCTGGATCACAAGAATTTCCCTGATCGGCCCGAATTCGAAGCGGCGCTGATCGAGTTGATCGACCGCCAACAACCCAATCTAGTGATTCTGGCCGGATTCATGCGCGTGTTGACGGCGGGCTTCACCGAGCACTACCGGGGACGGTTATTTAACATCCATCCCTCGTTGCTGCCAAAATTTCGCGGACTGCATACCCATGAACGGGCGATTGCCGCCGGGGAAACCGAGCATGGCGCGACGATTCATTTCGTCACCGCCGAACTGGATGGCGGACCGCTCATTGTCCAGGCGCGCGTTCCCTTATTACCCGACGATGATCCTGATATACTGGCGGCGCGCGTTCTGAAGCAGGAACATCGCCTGTATCCGCAAGCGATTCGCTGGTTTGCCGAAGGACGGCTGAAATTGGAAGGCGAACAAGTGTGGTTCGATGGAGAGCCATTGATGAAACCGCTACGGCTGGAAGATTACGCCGATTAGATAAACACCTTATCCAGGCGAATTTCCGCCTGGGGCAACTGCACCGGCGCCAGGACGCCCTCGCGCAATTGCCAGCGGGTCTGATAGGCGCTGTGATCCGGTAGGAGATCGCGATGGACTTCGATATGACGCCGTTTGGGTCCCACTACCAGCCACACTTCAGGGATTCCATGCCGGGCGTACAGCGGAACCTTGGTCTTGCGATCGAACTGAACTGTGCTGTCCGACACTTCAATAAGCAACAACACATCCTGAGCGCAAGGATGCCCATGTAGATAATAATCCGGACGTGGACGCAACAAGACAATGTCCGGTTGCGGTTCAGACTGCTCATCGAGCACGATTGGGTTTTGTGAATCTACAATTGCCGCTGAACCGACAGCCGCTCCTAATCGATCCATTAGGATACGGATGATCCCGGCATGGAAGTGTCCGATTGGCGCCATTGCAAATAATTCCCCTTCAATGAGTTCCAGCCGCGATTCCGGGTGGAGAAAACCGGTTTCTCCCATGCGCTGAAATTCGGCTACCGTCCATAGATGCCGAACCGGATACGAAACAGTAGCAGCGGGGGTAACGCGATCAGGCAGTAAAGATGCAGACATGTGGGTTTCCTCGTCGAATTATCGATTTAATGACCCTTTTCAATTGGCTCATCGTCGCCAATCCGACTCGGGGTTGGGCCGGTCTGCCGCTTGTATTTGGCATCCTGCCGCTTGCCATAAGGCCGGATAGCTGGGCTGCTGAGCATCTCGAAGCTGATCGCGCAAATCGCCATGCCGGGGCGCAGCGCCAGCGGCAGCTTGCCGCTGTTGAAACATTCCAGCACGATGGCCCCGCTCCAACCGGGATCAATCCGGTGGGCCGTGACATGCACCATCAACCCCAGACGCGCCAAGCTGGAACGTCCATCCAGCCAGCCAACCAGATCATCCGGTACGGTGATGGTCTCGACGGTAGCGGCCAAAGCCAATTCGCCGGGATGTATGAAAAAGGCGTCGTCAGCGCCAATCCGGATCTCCTTGCCCATGATCCGATTGATAGCGTGATCCACTTCCTCCCGCGGGCCGCTTAAATCGATGTGCGAGGCGGCATGGTCGTTGAACACGCGGAAACGATGCCCGAGATGCAGGTCCACGCTGACGCCGTTGATGCGATTGGGCAACGGACGCGGTTCGATACGGATTCGGCCTTCCTCAAGACAGCGTTCGATGTCACGATCACACAGACGCAAGGCGTTCTCCCTGGAAAACGCCAAGCGCGGTTTGGGCCGCGCTTGGCGAAGGCTTAACGTACTCTGACTTCGTGGCACTCGCGGTATTTGATTCCACGACGCCAGTATTCTTCACAAACAGTACGATATTTGGGCTTGGGTTTGGTTTTCGTGCAGACGGTCTTAGTTTCGACCACGCGACCGTTGACGATCACCTTTTCTTGTCGACACTTTTCCGCTGCATTTGCTGCGTCGACAGGCAGGATCAACAGCCCCGTTGCCGCTATCGCGACCGCTACCCATCCGGTTTTCAGAAATTTCATCCGCATACCTCCTCTCAAGAGAACTCGAAGTGACCACGCCCGACAATAGATCGGGAAAGCTTTATGTATTCTGAATGACAATGTTTGGAAACTTGTGGCTGTAATTCTTCGCCTGCAGCGACAGGCGAGCGGCGGCGCGCCGCGCGATGTCCCGATACAACTCGGCGATCCGGCTTGCCGGTTCCGCCGCCACAGTCGGACGGCCATTGTCGGTTTCCTGGCGAATCCGAATATCCAGCGGCAATGCGCCAAGAAATGGCACATTATACTGTTCCGCCATACGCTTGCCCCCACCCTCGCCGAAGATGTTTTCCTCATGGCCGCATTGGGAGCAAATATAAGTGCTCATATTTTCGACAATCCCTAATACCGGCACTTCAACCTTCTCAAACATTTTCAATCCTTTACGCGCATCCAACAAGGCAATATCCTGCGGGGTGGTAATGATGACCGCCCCGCTGACCGGAACCTTCTGCGACAGGGTCAGCTGCGTGTCGCCCGTCCCCGGCGGCAGGTCGATGATCAGATAATCCAGATCATGCCAGCGGGTGTCGCGCAATAATTGCTCCAGCGCCTGGGTGACCATCGGCCCGCGCCACACCATCGGCGTGTCTTCCTCGATCAGATAGCCGATGGACATTGACTGAATATTGTAGCTGACCACGGGCGATAATGACTTGCCGTCGGGCGACTCGGGTTGCTGACTGGCGCCCAACATTCGCGGTTGGCTGGGGCCGTAGATGTCGGCGTCCAGCAAGCCAACCCGCGCGCCTTCGGCGCTCAGCGCTAGCGCCAGATTGACCGCCGTCGTCGATTTGCCCACTCCGCCCTTGCCGGAAGCAATGGCGATGATATTCCGCACCCCCGGCAAAGGTTTCAAACCCTTTTGCACCTCGTGGGCGACGACCTTGCTGTCCACGCGAACGGCTGCTTCGGTAACGCCTGGCAACGTGGTCAATCGGTCGCGGAGCGCAGCAATCAGCGTATCCCGATATCCTGCTGCCGGAAACCCCAGTTCCACATAAATTTCAACACGTCCATTCTCCTCCGTCCGAATCTGTTTGACGCATTTGGCGGCAATCAGATCCTGCTCAAGATAGGGGTCCACATAGCCCTTGAGGGCGTTCTCCACATCGGTGCGCGATACAACGGACATTAATTCAGTTTCCTCTCGATTGAGTGCGTTACGATTCTACCCCTGTTCCCCCGCCAGCAGCGGGGAATCGTGGGTTCTCTCCGATGAGAGAACGCCTTCTCCCGCGTCAAAGGGTAGATGACAGTCATGGCGGAATGCTGCTAACTTAACTGTTTTTCCGATTTCCTTCACTGCGATTTCCCTTGCCATGAGCGACCAAAACCGTCGAATCCTCGTCACCAGCGCCTTGCCTTACGCTAACGGCCCCATTCACATCGGCCACTTGGTGGAATACATCCAGACCGATATCTGGGTGCGCTTCCAGAAACTGTGCGGCCATGAATGTTACTACGTGTGCGCCGATGACGCACACGGCACGCCGATCATGCTGCGCGCCGAACAGGATGGCGTGACGCCGGAACAATTGATTGAGCAGGTCTGGTGCGAGCATCAGGCCGATTTCGCCGATTTCCTGATCGAATTCGACAACTATTATTCAACACATTCCCCGGAAAACCGCCATTACGCCGAATTGATCTACCAACGGTTGGACGCCGCTGGCCATATCAGCCGCCGGGTCATCACCCAAGCCTTCGATCCGGAAAAGCAGATGTTTCTGCCGGATCGCTTTATCAAAGGCGAATGCCCACGCTGTGGCGCAGCCGATCAATATGGCGATAGTTGCGAAAATTGTGGAGCCACGTATTCCCCGACCGACCTGAAAAATCCCCGTTCGGTCATTTCCGGCGCGACCCCCGTGACCCGAGAGTCACTGCATCTTTTCTTCAAATTGGCCGATTTCGAGAACCTGTTGAAGATCTGGATCACCAGCGGACCCATCCAGCCGCAGATGGTCAACAAGCTCAACGAATGGTTTACCGCCGGATTGCAAGAATGGGACATCTCCCGCGACGCGCCTTACTGGGGGTTCGAGATTCCCGATGCGCCTGGCAAATACTTCTACGTTTGGCTGGACGCGCCGATTGGCTACATGGCCAGCTTCCAGAATTATTGCGATCGGACCGGCCTGTGCTTCGATGATTTCTGGAACCCGGACAGCGCCGCCGAGGTTTATCACTTCATCGGGAAGGATATTGCCTATTTCCACATTTTATTCTGGCCCGCGGAGCTGACCGGCGCCGGTTTCCGCAAGCCAACGGCTGTACATTGCCACGGGTTTTTAACAGTTGATGGGCAGAAGATGTCTAAATCGCGGGGCACTTTCATCAAGGCCCGCACCTATCTCCATCATCTGCGCCCGGAATATCTGCGCTACTACTTCGCGACCAAGCTGAATGATGGCGTTGATGACCTTGATCTAAATTTCGAGGATTTCCTGCATCGGGTCAACAGCGACCTGGTCGGCAAACTGGTCAACATCGCCAGCCGTTGCGCCGGCTTCATCACCCGCCGTTCCAAAGGCCGGATGGCCGACAGCCTGTCCGAACCGGCGTTGTATGCCGAGTTTGCCGCCGCCGGCGCATCTATTGCCCAAGCTTACGAAGGCCGGGAATTCGGTCGGGCCATGCGCGAGATCATGGCGTTGGCCGATCGCGCCAATCAGTACATCGATGAACGCAAGCCGTGGGCGCTGGCCAAGCAGCCGGACAGCGGGGATGAAGTGCGCACGGTGTGCAGTCTGGGTTTGAACCTATTCCGGACGCTGATTATTTACCTCAAGCCGGTGTTGCCGGGCCTGGCTGCCCAGGTCGAACAGTTTCTGCAAATTCCGCCGCTGCGCTGGGATGATCTGGAGACGCCTTTGCTGGATCATACGATTGGCGAATTCAAGCCCTTGATGCAACGGGTCGATAGGGCGCAGATTACCGCTATGGTGGATGAGTCCAGGGAGAATGATTCTTCTACGGGGAAAGCGCCTATCCCACCTTCTGGGCCGCTGATTGATGATCCGGTCAGCCCCCCCATCACCATTGATGATTTTGCCAGGGTCGACCTGCGTGTGGCGCGAATTGTCAAAGCTGAAGCCGTTGCTGGCGCTGATAAACTGGTGCGATTGGAGTTGGATGTAGGCGGCGAGGTTCGTCAAGTGTTTGCCGGAATCAAGTCAGCCTATGCGCCGGAAGATCTGCATGGACAACTGACCGTGATGGTCGCCAACCTGGCGCCCCGCAAAATGCGCTTTGGCATTTCGGAGGGTATGGTTTTGGCAGCGGGCGATGGCAAGGGCATTTACTTGTTAACCCCTGACAGCGGCGCAGAACCGGGAATGCGAGTGAAGTAAGTTTTCTGCTTGCTTTACGCGAAAAGTCAACGGGGTGGAGTGAAAAGCAGGGAAAACCGCTACACTATAGCCAATCCTGACCTTGTCATAAATGCTAGAGGTTAGCAACGTGAAGCCGTGGATCAACGAAGACATTTTCAAAAGCTGGACCGACGCCCAGAAACGCCTCTGGGAAAGTCTATGTTCCGCTGTGCCCTTTCAACCGCCGGCCGGAGTTGAGGCGTGGCGGGAAACCTATCTCAAGAATCTGGCAGCCTGGGAGTCAGCGGTCAAGAAGACCCTGCAACAGGAAGCAAACTGGGTTGAGCAATGGGTGCATAAAGTCGCCAATGAACAAGGAACGCCAGAAGTTATGGCTCCCTGGGTGCAGCAAATGGAGGATGTGCTACAGCGCTGGATTCAAACTCAGAACCAGTGGTGGGATGAATATTTCGCGGTGCTGCGTCGAAGTGGGTTTGCTTACCCGGATTGGGCGACCCCACCGTCATCGCCCGAGGCAGCGGCTGTGGCAAAGAAGCCAGCCAAGGCGTCCAAGTCCCAGCTTAAAACAGCGCCGGAATCCGCCCCGGTCGAAACTGCGCCGGAACCTGTTGCGGTTGCAGCTGTGTCCGAACCCGCCCCGGTCGAAGCTGCGCCAGAACCTGTTGCGGTTGCAGCTGTGTCCGAACCCGCCCCGGTCGAAGCTGCGCCAGAACCCGCCCCGGTCGAAGCTGCGTCAGAACCTGTTGCGGTCGCGGCTGTATCCGAACCCGCCCCGGTCGAAGCTGCGCCAGAACCCGCTCCGGTCGAAGCTACACCCAAACCGGCGCTGGTCAGAATACCCGCCAAGCCGGCGCGTATTGAACCCGACGATCTCAAACTCATCAGCGGCATCGGTCCGGCCCTGGAAAAAAAACTGAACGCTTGCGGCATCTCCCGCTATCAGGAGTTGGCGACTTTGAGTGATGCCGATATTGACCGGGTTGAAGCGGCGATCAAGTCGTTTGGGCGTATTCGCCGTGATGACTGGATTGGCCAAGCCAAAGCGCGACACTTCGAAAAATATCAGGAGCAGATCTAACTGAGTGCGTAGCGTCAGGTTTATTGCCTGGCGTCGCGTCAGGAGCCAAATAGCCAATGTCCATCCATGCCATTGCTACTGTACTCAGTGGCCAGGTCTCTCTGGGTCGCCGGATCGTCGTGCAGGGCTGGGTGCGCACTCGCCGCGACTCCAAGGCTGGACTGTCCTTTATCACGCTCCACGACGGTTCGTGCTTCGATACGCTGCAAGTCATTGCCCCAACCGAATTACCCAATTACGCCAGTGAAGTGACGCATTTGACCACAGGTTGCGCGCTGCGCGTCACCGGTGAACTGGTCGCCTCTTCCGGCAAGGGTCAAACCGTCGAACTGCGGGCTGACCACGTAGAGGTTGCTGGTTGG
Source organism: Gammaproteobacteria bacterium (assembly GCA_024235095.1). Taxonomy (NCBI): domain Bacteria; kingdom Pseudomonadati; phylum Pseudomonadota; class Gammaproteobacteria; species Gammaproteobacteria bacterium. The sequence goes on along the minus strand of JACKNC010000001.1, from coordinate 2,539,135 downwards.
GTCGAGGACCCGGAAACCTATCCCATTGCACCCAAATCACACAGTTTTGAATATCTGCGCTCGGTGGCGCACCTGCGGCCACGCACCAACAGCATCGGCGCGGTGGCAAGAGTTCGGCACGCCCTGGCGCAGGCCATTCAGCGGTTTTTTCACGAGCGGGGCTATTTCTGGGTGCATACCCCGATCATCACCGCCAGCGATTGCGAGGGAGCAGGCGCGCTGTTCCAGGTTAGCACCCTGGATCGGGTGAATACACCGCGCACCGCCGAGGGTCATATCGACTTTGAACAGGACTTCTTTGGCCGCGAGACGTTTCTAACCGTCTCCGGCCAACTCAATGTCGAAGCCTACTGTCTGGCGTTATCCAAGGTGTACACCTTTGGGCCGACCTTCCGTGCTGAAAACTCCAATACCAGTCGCCATCTGGCGGAGTTCTGGATGGTGGAGCCGGAAACCGCCTTCGCTGACCTCCATACCAACGCCGATCTGGCCGAAGCGTTGTTGAAATTCATCTTCCAGGCCGTGCTTGAAGAACGCGCCGATGATCTGGCCTTTTTCGCCCAACGGATTGATAAAACCTGTATCCAGCGCCTGGAACAGGTGGTGAATTCACCTTTCGAGCGCATGGACTACGCCGAAGCGATTCAGATTTTGGAACACGCAAATCGGCCTTTTGCGTTTCCTGTCCAGTGGGGTATGGATCTTCAATCCGAGCACGAGCGTTATCTGGCCGAGGATTACGTGGGGCGGCCTCTGATATTGATGAACTATCCCAAAGCGATCAAAAGCTTCTACATGCGTCTGAACGATGACGGTCGCACGGTTGCGGCGATGGACGTATTGGCGCCGGGCATTGGCGAAATCATCGGTGGGAGTCAGCGCGAAGAACGGCTGGAGGTTCTGGACGCACGACTGGATGAACTGGGCATCAATAAGACGGCCTATAATTGGTATCGAGACCTGCGTCGCTATGGCAGCGCGCCCCATGCGGGGTTTGGGCTGGGCTTTGAACGCACGGTCAGCTATGTGACCGGCATGAGCAATGTTCGCGATGTGATCCCTTTCCCACGCACTCCACGCAGCGCGGATTTTTAATTATTCAGATGATCTTCAACCTGACCGGTTTGTATTTATGACTACCACGCCCTCTTCCACAGCCTCCAAGAGCAGCGGTCGTCGCGCTAACGCCCTTCCCGTGGGATGCATGCTGGACGAATATCGCATTGACTCCATTCTGGGCGCTGGCGGATTTGGCGTGACCTACAAGGCGCTCGATACTCATCTGGATGCCTGGGTGGCGATCAAGGAATACTTCCCGGTGGAATGGTCGTTTCGCGATCCTGACGGTCTGACCGTGCATCCGAATACTCAGGGCGACGTTAGCGGCAGTAATGGGGAGTTGTCCGATTATCGCTGGGGACTGGAGCGTTTTCTCGATGAGGCCCGCGTACTGGCGCGGATTCAGCATCCCTATGTGGTGCGGGTCAAACGCTACTTCCGGGCGCATGGCACCGCCTATATCGTGATGGATTACGAGGAAGGCCAATCGCTTAGCATGATACTTCGGGAAGAAGAAAAGCTTCGCGAAGATGAAGTGCGCGGCTTACTGGAGGATGTACTGCCCGCGCTGTGCGCAGTGCATGAACAGGGTTATCTGCATCGCGATATTAAACCTTCAAATTTATATGTGCGCGCCAGCGACCACCGGGTCATTCTGATTGACTTCGGCGCGGCGCGACAGGCCGTGGGTCGCCATAGCCAAAGCGTTACCAGTCTGGTCACGCCCGGCTACTCGCCGCCTGAACAATATACAACGCGCAATGACCGCTATGGCGCCTGGACCGATATCTATGCCCTTGGCGCGGTGTTGTACCGCTGTATCACTGGCCACACTCCGACCGATGCTGCGGACCGGTTGCTGGATGATAGTTTGGAACCCGCCGTCAAAGCAGGCGCCGGCCGCTATAGCACGAATTTGCTTCGGGTTATCGATCGCATGTTGGCGGTGCGGCCAGATCAGCGGTTCAGCACCGTCGTCGAAGTACAGGCAGCGCTCGCTGGCGCGCAGGATGACAATAGTGATGAAACGGTAATCATGCTGCCGATCAAAGCGACTAAGCCTGCCCCAATGCTCGAAACATCGCGGATTACCCATCATCCTGCAAAACTGGCAGCGGAACCGACGCGACCTGAAGCGCAGCAGACCGCTCATCTTCCGCCCAGGCATCCGCAGGAACCGGTGGAACCGGATCACAGCGAATGGCTGCAATTCACCCAACCCTCTGCGCGCGCCCCATCGGCTAAACAACAGCAAAAACCCCCGAAAGGGTCTGCGTCACAATGGCGCTTAATCGCTTTCGTGGGCGGCGGCGTAGCGCTCGTGGCCGTAGCGGCGCTGTTGATCTGGCTCGGCTTGTCCGAACCCACCCCACAGCCAACTGTGGAATCGAAACCACCGCCACGTTACCACTTGGGCCAACAAGAACCTGTAGTCGCCGACTCGCCAACGCCCCCTGAAGCCCCGGCATCAACTCCGACGCCGCCTGGACCTTCGCCAACCACATCGGATGGGATGGCCGATACCCCGACGCCGGTTGAAAACGCCGAAATGACCAGTGCGCTAATTTCGCCTGCGAAACCGGAGGTTGGGAGTAAATCTGAACCCGCGGCTGTGGAGAGTGCGCAGGAAACCGTGGATTCGCCAGATTTACCGATAGAGGCGGATGGAGCGTCGCAACCGGCGGTCGCCGAGCGCGCACCGGAAATAACAGGCGCGCCTGAACCTCCGGCGACGCAGGACGGAGCTGAGTCGGCAAGCGCTGAGAAGGAGCCGGAAACAACTGGCGTGGACGCTTCAACCACGGGCGTTACCGGCATACCCGTATCAATACCCGGCACGGTTCCTGCTAACATTACGCCAAAGGCCGATACTTCAACCGAACCGGCGAACCGGCGCGCTGTGACTGAGGAACCAAAAACACCCAGGAAGACTCAGCGCACCCAGCAGCCGGTCAAGAAAAAAACACGTCCATGGAAAGTGATACCGTATGATCCCTCAGCAAAAAAACCTGCGCAGGCGGACTCAACCAGGGCAACGCCAAGCGCTAATCGCTGGAGTGATCCCGGCAATTCGGGGTTTAATCAAAAATGAACTTCAAGTTTTGGCCTTTTTCGCGCCAAAAGAACAAATCGCCTAAATCAATGCCCGTGCGAGCGCGCTTTATACGCACCGACGCATTGGGCAAAGGGGATTTGCGATTACAATCAACTCTTTGTCGATTGGGTCGCGCGCCGGATAACGACATCAGTTTCGAGAATGATTCGGTCTCGGGGCACCACGCCGAGATCTATTATTTACCCGATGGTTCGTTCCAGATTTGCGACCTGAATTCCACGAATGGCACTTGGGTGAACGGAAAACGTGTTCAAAGTCAAGTGCTTGGGAATGGGGATATTGTGGAGCTAGGCGAGGTGCGCCTGCATTTTCGGGTGGACCTTTCATAAATCAGGTGGTTCGCGCAGACCGCCCTTAAAATCAGGAGAAGTCGCATGCCCCTGTATCGCGGCTTTAAAAAAGACGGTTCCCCGCCAAACCCGCCTGTTGAACCGACCCGTCGCATCGCCCGTCCCGAAGGGAGCAATCGCTCTCGAATGGATGGGACGCCAGCGACGCATCCAGCGGCGACAGCGACCCCCTCCACAACGGTGACCGGGGATGCTTTGTCTGATCTTGTTGTGGGCTGGCTGGTGGTCATTGCCGGCCCTGGACGGGGCAAGGTGTTATCACTGGGTTATGGCGTCAATGACTTGGGTCGAGGCGCAGGTTCACGGCTTCGATTAGATTTTGGCGATGAGGCTATCGCGCTGGAGAATCAGGCCGCCATCATTTACACCATGCGGTCCCGGTGCTTCTATTTGCAGTCGGTCGCTACTGGAACCTGGCTGGATGGACGCATGATCCGGGAATCCGTGGAACTGAAAGGCAACGAAACGCTGCAAGTTGGGCAGACCCGTTTGCGGTTTGCGCCATTGTGCGGTCCCGGCTTCGACTGGTGCGCTAGCAATTGACGGGGAGAATACAGGATGGCGGCGTGGATTCATGATGAAGGCATGGCGCAAGGCAGCCGTGCGCGTCAGGAGGATGATTACGGCGTGTTCGAACTGCCGTCAGAACTAGGAGCAGGCGACCTGCTGTTGGTGTTAGCGGATGGCATGGGCGGCGAACGGGGCGGCGCATTGGCCAGCGCCTTGGCGGTGCGCGAGTTTATCAAGACTTATGATGCTATAGACGCTATGACGATTCCGGACCGGCTTGAACAGACCTTGTTGCATGTCAATGTTCAGATGGGTCGGGAGGCGGCTACCGACCCGGAAGGCTTGAGTGGCATGGGCTGCACACTGCTGGCCGTGGTGCTGGCCGAAGAAGGTTTGTATTGGATCAGCGTCGGCGATTCGCCACTGTGGTTATGGCGGCAGGGGCGGCTATGTCGTCTGAATGAGGATCATGCCTATCGCAGTATCCTGGCTCATCGAGTCGCCGCAGGCGAGATCAGCGCGGATACCGCCGCCCGGCACCCGGACCGCAATGCATTGATGAGCGCAGTCACTGGCGACGTTCTGGATATGGTGGATTTACCGCGTCGGGCCTGTGCGCTTAGAGAAGGCGATCAGATTCTGCTGGCGAGCGATGGGGTATTGACGTTGAGCGAGCAGCAAATTGCGGCGATGTTAAAACACTATCCTCAGATAGATGGAACACCCTGCCAGGCGTTGCTATCGGCAGTGGCGGCCCATGCGCGTCCGCATCAGGACAACATCACTGTGTTGTGGGCGCGAGCCAGTGGGTTCTCATCGAATCATTCCTGGTGGCGTCGGACATGGCGACGACTGGGAACAGGCTGATCCACCGACCCAGATCATCAAATCGAGCGGTTGCTCCAGAAAACCATCCGCTCCCCACTCTTCCGGTCGATCCTCGATGCTTAGATAACCAAATCCCGCCACCAGCGCTAACAGGCCGGCCCGTTTACCTGCCTGTATATCGCGCTCGGCGTCGCCCACGTACAGCGAGCGGTTTGGCGTCACGCCGATCTGATCACAGGCATGCCACAGCGGCTCTGGATCGGGTTTGCGCTTGTCCAGCGTGTCGCCGCTGACCACGCAAGCGGCCCGCGACCATAAGCCCAGCGCTTTCACTAACGGCTCAGTCAGCCAGCCAGGTTTGTTGGTCACGATGCCCCAAGGTATCGAGCTGGCTTCCAGATGCGCCAGAACCTCTTCCATGCCGGGGAACGGGGTCGTGTCGACGGCAATGGCCTGGGAATAGAATTCTAGAAATCGCTGGTTGTATTCCGCATATAAGGAATCATCAATCCCAAGGCCGAAGCAGGCTTTGAGCATCCCAGGCGAACCGTGCGAGACGGTTGACCGAATGGTTGAAAACGCGGGTTCGGGAACGCCGCGCTCGCGGCACAGCCGCCACAAAGCCGCCGCCAGGTCCGGGGCGGTGTCCAGCAAGGCGCCATCCAGGTCGAATAACACACAAGCTGGCGATTGCTCGCCCATGACGCGGGAGGTCATGCCACGCAGTCCGTTCGACAATGGACCATGTAGTTGACCGACACGCCCGGCCCCAGCCAGTAGCGGCCCGTCAGCGGATTGTGATGCAGGCCGGTCATTTCCCGAATCGTCAAACCGGCTTCTCGCGTCCAGCTATCCAGCTCCGAGGGGCGAATGAACTTGCGGTAGTCGTGAGTGCCTTTGGGCAACATCCGCAGCACGTACTCCACACCGATGATGACGAACAAATAGGACTTGGGATTGCGGTTGATGGTCGAAAAGACCAGATGACCCTCCGGTTTGACCAGTCGGGCGCAGGCGCGAATGGTCGAGGCGGGTTCGGGAACGTGTTCCAGCATTTCCATACAGGTAATCACATCGAAACTGCCAGATTCGCCTTCGGCCAAGTCTTCGGCGGTGATGCGTCGGTAGTCGAGAATCGCGCCGGATTCCAGTTGGTGCAATTGCGCGACCGCCAATGGCGCTTCGCCCATATCGATGCCCAGCACTTGAGCACCGCGCAGCGCCATGCTCTCGGCCAGAATACCACCGCCGCAGCCTACATCCAGCACTCGTTTTCCGGCCAGGCCACCAACATGGTCATCAATATAGTTCAGACGCAGAGGATTGATATCATGCAGAGGCTTGAATTCGCTGTCCGGATCCCACCAGCGACTGGCGAGTTCCTCGAATTTGGCGATTTCCTGATAATCGACATTCGGATTGGCGGTGGTCATGTCCGGTTCCACTGGTTTAAAAAAGAATTGTTGGCGGGTTTGACCGATCCTACCGGGATTTTACGCCCGGTCAGTTGCGGCGATGCGATCCCGCCAGCTCCGCGCCCGCTGAATGATCTCTTGCGTATCCAGAGTGGTCAATTGTCGGCCGGCCAGCAACCGCTGGCCTGCGACCCAGACATCGCTGACCTGGTGGCGCCCCGTGGCGTAAACCAGTTGCGAGATAGGATGGTAAACCGGCTCGGCTTCCAATGCCCCAAGATCGATAGCGATGATATCAGCGGACTTGCCCGGTTCCAGCGAACCGGTTTCCTGAGCTAATCCAAGTGCTTGCGCGCCATTGAGAGTCGCCATGCGCAGCACTCTCTCTGCCGGCAGAACCGCCGCGTCGCCAGCTATGCCCTTACCGAGCAATGCGGCGGTGCGCAATTCGCCGAACAGGTCGAGATCGTTGTTGCTGGCCGCGCCATCAGTGCCGATCGCGACATTGACGCCCGCAACATCCAGTCGGGCGGTGGGGCAAAAGCCGCTGGCCAGCTTGAGGTTGGATTCCGGGCAATGCGCCACGTGAGCGCCCGCTTGCGCGAGTCGCTCGATTTCGCCAGGCTCTGCCTGGGTCAGATGGACGGCGAGTAGCCGCGAAGACAACAAGCCCAATTGTTCCAGTCGCTCCAGTGGCCGGCAACCCTGTTCGGCGACAAATTGGGCGACTTCAGCAGCGGTTTCGTGAACATGGATATGCACCGGGATGTTCCGATCCGCCGCCAACTGACTAATTCGCTCCAGCGCGGGCGCCGACACCGTGTAGGGGGCGTGCGGCGCGAAGGCGGTGTGGAGCAACGGTTCAAGTTCAAGGGCTTCGTGCAGCGCCAGCCCTTTATCCAGGTATTCGTCCAGTGTTCGGGCATAGGCCGAGGGAAAATCCAGGGCGATCAACCCAACGCAGGCGCGCATCCCCGCTTCACGAGCGACAGCGGCCGCTGCTTCTGGAAAGAAGTACATATCGTTGAAACAGGTTACGCCGCCGCGCAGCATTTCGGCAATGGCCAGGCGCGTCCCGTCGCGAACGAAGTGGGTATCCACCCAGCGCATTTCCGCCGGCCAGATATGATCCTGCAGCCAGCGCATCAACGGCAAATCATCGGCCAGACCGCGCATCAGGGTCATGCTGGCGTGGGTATGGGCATTGATCAGGCCCGGCATCAATACATGCTGGTCGAAGCGGAGATGGTTTTCAGCCGTATAGCGGGTCGCGGCTTCAGCCTGGGGCAGAATGGTCAGAATGCGCCCTTCTTGAATAGCGAGGGCATGGTGCTCGAGAACTTGCCCTGCTGGCTCGACCGGAACGATCCAATGGGCGTCGAGCAAAGTAGTGACGACTTGTGGCATACGCAATTCTCCGGACGGTGACGCCGGATTATAGCGGCTAATTCATGTGGCGTAAAAAAACGCCCCGGTTCACCGGGGCGCGGATCCTACGGTAAAAGACCGAAGACTTACTGATTAATAACCTTTTCCTGAGCGGTGACAGTGATCACCACTCGCCGGTTCAGAGCGCGGCCCTGTGGGTTATCCCGACCATTGGGCAGGGTGTTCGGCGCAACCGGGTCAAGCTCGCCACGGCTCTGGGTGCTAATCAATGAGGCGGGCACTCCCCTAGAAACCAGATAGCTGGCTACGGAATCGGCGCGGCGCTGGCCAAGACGTTGATTGTATTCCTCCGTGCCCTTGCTATCGGTGTGGCCGACGATCAGGATCGAGGAAACCGAGGCGACGCGGCGCAAGTCGCTTGACAGACGATCGAGCTTAGCGCGGCCAGCGGGCTTAATGGTGGCCTTGTCAAAGTCAAAATAGGCGTCGGCGCCCAGGGTCAGGGTTTCGACCACCGGAGCAGCCGGGGGCGGCTCGACCACTGCAACAGCGCCGCACTCTGGAACATTCTTCTCGGGGGTCCAGAACGGGGTGCGGATGCAGTTGCCATAAGGATCTTTAACGATCTTATCGTAGGGATCCACGGCGTAAATACAGCCATACTTGTTGATTGCGTGCGCCGGCAACGCGGCAAACAGCATCATCGAAGCAGCCAGACCCAGGCTGAGCTTATGCAGATTTACTTTCATCGGTATACTCTCCCAATAGGCGCTGAAAATTCAGTACACGGCACATCAAGAATTTTAGGTCGCGGGGACCGGGTCGGCTTAACCGCGATCATCCACTCAACCAGTATACCCGAGCGGTTGCCATTGCGAATGGCTTGCCGGCCGGTCTTGATGTGTAATGATACAACATTGTGTCAGAATTGCAAAAAATGTTGTTCTGAGAATAAATAGTGCTATTCTGCGCGTTATCGTGGTATTTTGGCAAGGTTTTTTTCCGTGGTCCCTTTGCGAATTTCAATTGTTGTTTATTTACAAAAAAACATTAAGTCCACCGAATCAACCTTGGATAATGACTTTTTCAAGGCGATTGAGGCTCCATGATGCCGCATGATCACGATCACGTCCGCGCCATCGTTTGGCGCGATGATGCTTTGGAAGTGCTGGATCAGCGCCTACTGCCAAGGGAAATCCGCTACCAGCGGTTGACGACCGCTGCTGAGGTTGCTGAAGCGATTCGCTGCATGGTGGTGCGCGGCGCGCCGGCCATTGGCATTACCGCAGCCTATGGTGTGGCGTTGGCAGCCCGAACTGGTTATACCGAGAAACGGGAGTGCTGGCAAATTTCACTACAGGAAGATCTGAACCGGCTTGCCGCATCCAGACCGACCGCCATCAATCTAGTTTGGGCGCTGCAACGCATGAAGCGAGTCATCGCCGAAGTTGCTGATGCTCCGCTGGAACGGTTGCTGATCGAGGCGCGGGCGATTCATGAGGAAGATATTGCCGCCAACCAGCGCATGGGTCTGCTGGGCGCTAACTTGCTGGGCGAACAAGGAGCCGTGTTAACCCATTGCAATACCGGCTCGCTGGCTACCGGCGGTTACGGCACCGCGCTCGGAGTCATTCGCGCCGGTTATGCAGCGGGACTGATTGAGCGGGTTTATGCTGATGAGACGCGCCCCTGGTTGCAGGGCGCACGGTTGACTGCCTGGGAACTGACGCAGGATGGCATTCCAGTCACGCTCCTGGCGGATAGCGCGGCGGCGGCGCTGATGCAGCAGGGTGGAGTCCGCTGGGTCATAGTGGGCGCCGATCGCATTGCCGCCAATGGCGATGTCGCTAATAAAATCGGCACCTATGGCCTGGCGGTGACGGCTCGCCATCATGGCGTCAAATTCATGGTGGTCGCCCCTGCGTCGACCGTAGATCTGGCGACTCCAGCAGGTGCAGCCATTCCCATCGAACAGCGCGCCGCTGAGGAGCTGTTGAACTTTAACGGCCACCCAGTGGCTGCTGCCGGAGCCGAGGTCTGGAATCCGTCGTTCGATGTGACGCCTGCGGAACTCGTGGATGCGTTAGTGACCGAACGTGGAGTGATATTAAAACCGAATTCAACAAAAATAGCCGATATGATGGGCGTCATAAATCCCAGTTCCCAGATGCAGGCGCAGGTCGTGGTATAGGCGGAGGTCATTCCAATGGGCGTCAAGATGGATGCGGACCAACGCCAACGGTCGTTACGCGAGCGTGCGGAAGCGTTGCTCAACCGGTCCGATCAAACAAGCCTCGATTTGCCGCCAACCGAAGTCAGGCGCTTAGTGCATGATCTGTCGGTATATCAAATCGAACTGGAACTCCAAAACGAGGATTTGCGCAGCGCGCAACATCAGCTTGAACGCATCAGGGATCGTTATGCAAAGCTCTATCATCATGCGCCAATCGGTTATCTGTCCCTGGATGTCAACGGCGTCATTTGCCAGGTCAATCAAACTCTTGCAGATCAACTGGGTTGGGAAGGCCCCGATCTCATTAATCAAGCGCTGGCGGATTTTATGGAAGGAACAGAGCGGGACATTTTTCTCAGCCGTTTCCGCGCGTTCTTTAACAGCCCTGAAGGCAAGAGCATTGATGCAACATTGCATGGAAAAAAAGGCCGGCAGTTCCTGGCGCGGTTGACGGGCCGCCGTGAATCGGATGCATTTTTCCAGGAACAATCCCCGTCGTCATTAAAACTGCTGATGGTCGTCAACGACATCAGCGCGCAAAAAACTATGGAAGACGCCTTGCGGGAAAGTGAGGAGCAATTTCGTAGCTATTACGAACTGGGATTGATCGGTATGGCAATCATCGCACCCGACAAACACTGGGTGCAGTTTAATGATCGTCTTTGCGAGATACTGGGTTATCCACGTCAGGAACTCACCGCCAAGACTTGGGATGAGCTGACTCATCCCGATGATCTAGAAGAAAATACAGAGAAATTTGAACGGGCTGCATCAGGGGAAGCCGAAGGCTACTCGATGCATAAGCGTTATATTCGCCGGGATGGCGGAATTGTGCATGCCCTGGTGTCGGCCAAAAACGTGCGTCATGCAGATGGATCAGTCCGGTATTTAATGACCATGGTGCAGGATATTACCGAGCGCCAGCAGGCTGAGGAGGTGTTACGCGAGCGGGAAGCCATTTTGCGCAGCATCACCGATTCCGCTCAGGACGCGATCGTGATGATGGATCCGGAAGGTCGGGTTTCCTTTTGGAACCCGGCTGCCGAATCTATCTTTGGCTATCGCCGGGAAGAAGTATTGGGGCAAACCCTGCATCAGTTCCTGGCCCCCGAACGTTATCATGGGACCTATCGCAAAGCCTTGCCGGAGTTCAGTCGCGCGGGATGCGGCAACGCCATTGGCAAGACGCTGGATATGCACGCGCGACGCAAGGACGGGACGGAAATCGCGGTCGCCATTTCCTTATCCGCAGTGCGGATCCAGAATCAGTGGCACGCCGTGGGCATCCTGCGCGACGAGACCGAACGCCAGGCGCGGGAACAGGAACTCAAACGGTTGGCCACCACGGATCATCTGACGGGATTAGCGAATCGTCGCCATTTTCTAGGGCAGATGGCGCTGGAATTGGATCGCTTCAAGCGCTATGCCAAACCGACGGCGTTGCTCATGCTCGATCTCGATCATTTCAAGCAGGTGAATGACACTTATGGTCATGCTGCCGGTGACGCCGTACTCCAGCATTTTGCTAGCATCACCTTGAAAGTTTTGCGTCGAACGGACCTGGTTGGACGTCTTGGCGGTGAAGAATTCGCCGCGCTGCTACCCGATACAGATCTGGATGGCGCGCTTCATCTGGCCGAACGGCTGCGTTGGGCGTTAGCCAATTTGCCAATGCCGGCAGAGGAGGGAACGAAAATCGCCTTGACCGTTAGCATTGGCGTCACGCTGTTTTTACCGGCGGATCTGGATGCTAACGTGATCCTGATCCGCGCCGACCAGGCGCTGTATCGGGCCAAGCAGACAGGACGCAACCGGGTAGAAGTGGAAACGCCGGCTTAATGTGCTTTAATCCACATCGGTTGGCGGTACCGGAACTATGAGAGATTGGTCTTCATGAACCAGAGCCGCCCGGTGAATCGTATCCTCGGTCGCCGCCACGAAGAAACCCCGCGTCGGCGCGTCCACCGCCGCTTTTTGCCGGAAATTCTGCAATCCCCCGCAGTAGAAGTTATTGCAAATATCGGCGCGCATGTCTTTAGGCAGGCTGCACCCATCGGTTCGATGATAAACGCAGGAACCTTCCGCAGTCTCGTCACCAACACAATTCATATAGGCGGCCAGCACTCCGCGCGGGCGCTGATTCGGGTGCGCCGTCCGATAGCGCTGTATAGTGGCGATTTCCAGGTAAGCATGAGTAAATCCGCCGCCTTGGCAGCAGGATCCCCGGCAACAAGCGCACGCCTGGCCCGAAGCCGCCCGAAGCCGGGCATCTTCGTCTGACAAGGGCGCCGTCTGGCCCGGATCAACCACTGGAGGGATGGGCCTGACAAACGCTTTATCGATCAACTCTTTCAGGTAATTGCGAAACTCCCGCCGGCGTTGCGCGGGCAGACGGGTGATCCGGGACAGAGAGGCGGGAACCACTGCCAAACGGAATGATTCTTCATCAGGGATGCCAAAGTTGCTGGTTGCCCGCCTGCGAAGTCGCGCCGCCTGCTCGCGCACCGCCTGATACCATTTTTCGCGTTGTTCGCGCTCCTGGCGGGCGCGATCCGCCACCATGGCGCGTTGGCATGCCGCGTTGGCGCACACCCCGAAGGGCTGTTCCCTGATAGAAAGCGGGCGTCCGCAACTCTTGCAGACCTTGTCCTGCTGTTGCAACAGGGAGTAACGTCGTGCGCATTCCGCCCGGCCACAAAGTTGGCTCTTGCGCGCCTGGTGAAAGGGCAGAGGTATATGACAAATCAGGCATGCAGATGTGTATGACGACAGAATATGCATGGAGTGTATCATAAGTCATTCTTCGGTATCCGTCATCCGTGTTCCAAGGTTAGCATCCCGTCAGCCAACCGCCAAACCGCATCCATCCGCGCAGCTAATTCTGAATCGTGGGTCACGATCACCAGGCTGGCGCCTAGGTCGTGATTAAGCTCCAGCATCAGTTCAAAAACCTGCCCGGCGCTGTGCCGGTCCAGATTACCTGTCGGTTCATCGGCCAAAACGCAGGCTGGTTGTGTAATCAAGGCCCGGGCCACCGCCGCCCGTTGCCGTTCACCGCCAGACAATTCGCCCGGTTTATGGCCGAGACGCTGACTCAAGCCGACCCGGCCCAGCAATTCTGCCGCCTGCGCTTTGGCGCGCGCCGGGAGTTCGCCTCGAATCAGCAACGGCATCGCTACATTCTCCAACGCCGTGAATTCAGGCAAAAGGTGATGAAACTGATAGATAAACCCCAGCCAGCGGTTGCGCAGGCGGCCACGCCCAGCATTGCCCAATCGACTTAATTCCTGACCCGCCACCCACACTGAACCGGCGGTCGGCGCATCGAGTCCGCCGAGTAAATGTAATAGCGTGCTCTTCCCCGAACCGGAACTACCAATAATTGCCAGTCGCTCGCCACGCTGCACCTGGAGATCAATATGCCGCAATACTTCCAGTCGCTCGCTGCCTTCCCGAAACGATTTCGCCAGTTGACGACATTCCAACACTATACCTTTCTCGTCCACAGCCGCCTTATTCATAACGCAGCGCCTCCGCCGGCTGAGTCCGCGCCGCTCGCCAGGCCGGATAAAGCGTAGCCAGCACGGCCAATCCAAAGGCCACCAATCCGATCGTGGACACATCGCCCCATTGCACTTGCGATGGCAGGTCGCTGATCAGGTAAACATCCGGCGCCAGGAATTTAATGCCAAACATGTTCTCGATGAATGGCACCACCACGTCAACATGCGTCGCCAGCGACACGCCGCCAAATAATCCAAGCAGGGTGCCGACCAGACCAATCGTAATGCCCTGGACGATGAAAATACCCATGATGCTGAGCGGCGTCGCGCCTAGGGTGCGCAAAATGGCGATGTCAGCCTGTTTATCCGTCACCACCATGACTAAGGCGGAGACAATGTTGAAGGCCGCCACCGCTACAATCAAGGTTAAAATGACAAACATTGCAGTCTTTTCAATCTGCACCGCCCGGAAAAAGCTGGCGTGATCCTGCGTCCAGTCGCGAGACAAATATCCTTTTGGCAGTTGGTTGGCAATCTGTTGAGCCAGGCGCGGCGCCTGGAATAGATCACGTAATTTCAAGCGCACTCCGCTGACCATGCCCTCGGGAAACTGAAACAATTTACCCACGTCGGCAACATGCGCCAGTGCATAGCCCCGGTCATATTCATACATGCCAGCCTCGAAAAGACCGACGACCTGGAAACGCTTGAGTCGCGGCAATACGCCAGCGGGCGTTACATTGGCCTGTGGGGTAATAACCGTCACTTTATCGCCCATGCTTACTCCCAGCGCATTCGCCAAGGCCTTGCCCAAAATGACGCCAAATTCGCCGGGGCGCAGATTATCGAGCGAGCCTTGAAACATTTTTTCGCCGATATCCGAGACCTGTTGCTCTTCCTTGGGCAGAATGCCCTGGAGCAACGCACCACTAACTAGCGAAGCATGATTGAGCATGGCTTCGCCACGAATATACGGCGCACCGCTCTGAACTTCAGGATGGCGCATGGCTGCATCACGGATCGCAGGCCAGTCATCGATCAATCCATCCCAGCGACTGATCGTAGCGTGAGCGGTCATTGCCAGGATGCGCCCGCGCAGTTCCTGCTGAAAGCCATTCATCACCGATAGTACGGTGATCAGCGCGGTGATGCCTAGCGCGATGCCGAGCATTGAAGTCAGGGAGATGAAAGAAATAAAGTGGTTGCGGCGTTTGGCGCGGGTATAGCGCAGGCCAATGAACAATTCCAGGGGACGAAACATGGGCGCTCCCAGTAGTGGCGGTGGTCGCCGGAAAAGAGTCCCATTATAAACGGCGTTGGCCGCCTGATGGCGGCCAGAATATGATTAACTACCTGGATTTTCCCTATTTCCCTAGATCCCTAACGGAAAGAAGCAAAACCTATCAAGAATTGGCATTAGCTTGGCGCTTTGGGCATTTCCGGGGTCTTGGGCATCTCCGGAGTCTTGGGCATCTCAGGCATCTTCGGCGCGGATGGCATTTCCGGGGTCTTGGGCATCTCAGGCGCGGATGAAGATTCCGGTGTCTCAGCCGTTTCGGTCTCCTCTGCTTCCTCTACCGTCAACATGCCTTTGTTATCGGCCAGTAACTTTTCCAGCATCTTACCCTTGATGCCAGGAACCTTGGTTAGATCATCTACTGACTCAAAGGAACCATTTTCTTCACGATACTTGACAATCGCGGACGCCCTGGCCGGACCGATGCCTTTCAGACTCTCCAGCTCCTTGGCAGTGGCTGTATTGAGATTGATGGCTTGCGCGAACGTCACAACAGAAAACAACATCAGGATAAGCGCCAGCGCCATATTTAAGAATTTCATAACATTCTCCTCATAAAGTAGAGTGGCTGTGATACTGTCAGTCTCAAAAGAGCTGATAGTATCACAATCATAGAAATACCCGTGAAGAATGCAAGTCAATCCGTCGTCTTTTTAAGCAAATGTTCAATATTTTTTTGACACAGGAATGGAATCTGCAATCAGGGATTGGTTTTCATCACTAAGTCGGGTATCGGCTTGATAGTGCTCCATTGCAGACAACTTGGACACCACCAGTGTAGGGATTTGACGACAAAACCACAGTAGCCGCATTGGTAGCGTGCAGCGCCATTGAGCATTTGAGTGCTAACACAGTGCAACGCCCGCAGATCAGCATACTCAGCGCCTTTGCCGCGTGCCAGTTTGACTTCAACCAAACGGCGCAGACCCAGCAGGGTCGGGTATTCCCGCAGTTCACGCTCAAGAAATTGCAGAGCGGCTTCCTCGCCTTCCTGGCGCAAGAGCCATTCAGCCAAGGCGTCGGTGATCCGTCCGCCATGATCTCTCGCCTGCACATCACGCAAATAGGCAATCCACTCATCAAGACGATTCAAAGCGCCATAACATTGACCGAGCGGGGCGATCACCTCGGGCAGGTAACCCCGGTCTTGCTGCTCGACCGCCTGAAATGCGGCGATGGCTGCTGGATAATCGCCAGTCCGCATTGCCAGGCGACCCAGCAGGAGATTGACCCGAGTACAGGATGGATCACGCTTTAAGGCATCCTGTAGCCAAGTCACTGCCTCTTCATGCTGATTCTGCGCATTCGCGGTTTCCGCCAGCTCACAACAGAAATGTGCGGTTTGCCGTCGCCTGGATTCACCGCTGATCTGCTCCAGGCGATCACTATGGGCAATGGCCTGACGCCAGTCTTTTTCCTGCTGAAAGATATGGATTAAACGGGATAGCGCAATCGCCGTATGATCAGGTTGATCCAGCAGTTTCCGGAACAGTTCCTCGGCCCGGTCAAAAAGGCCTGCTCGCAGATAGTCTTCGCCCAGTTCCAACATAGCGCGACGGCGTTGATCATCAGTCAGGTTAGTGCGGGCGATCAAACTACCATGAATATGAATCGCACGGTCAACTTCACCGCGGCGCCGGAACAGATTTCCCAGAGCCAGATGAATTTCAGCGGTATCCTGATCAACATCCGCCATGCGGGTAAAGACCTCGATGGCCTGATCAGCTTGATCATCGATCAGATAATTCAATCCCTTGAAATAGTCAGTATTATGGATCGTTCTTCCATGACAATCCGTAGGCTGACGCCGGGCCGCCCACCAACCAGAGGCCGCAGCAACCGGCAGCAATAGCCATAACAATTCTATCATGACCTAACAGGGCGTCTCCATCAGACTAACGCGCATCTCGTCCCGCCTTTCGAACTAACAGGCTAATCTCCTGGTCCTTCGTGGAAAGAGTTTGACGCAAATGGGCGACCTGCCAGCGCAATGGCAATACGACAAAGACCCCAATCAACGCTGTCGCGAACGCGCCTGCGGCGAAGGCGCTCACTACCACCAATGATAACGGCTGAGTCGTGGTCCCCAACAGATAGTTAACAGTCACTGGATCCGTGTGCAGAGTGGAAAATTCCACACCTAACAGCAAGACAACCAGCAAAATCGCGCTAATCAGAATAAATTTAATCCAGAACATCGGCTTCACCTGCCAGGGCAATTTGAAATCAGTGGATTCGAACCATCGCTTCGCTAGATGCTTCCCGGTGGCAGCTACGAGCTACCCCTCAATTCCAACAAAAAAACCCACTTTACCGTGGGCTTTTAAACGGCGGACGACAACCGGGGCCTTCCGGATATCAGGACAGGCATCACAAGAAGTCATCGCGACCGTGTCCATGGCGATAATTAACCCGCTCACGCAACTCCTTACCGGGTTTAAAGTGTGGGACATATTTGCCAGTCAGCGTCACAGCATCGCCAGTTTTGGGATTACGGCCAATGCGCGGGGGGCGAAAATGCAGAGAAAAACTACCGAATCCACGAATTTCGATCCGTTCCCCATTAGCCAGCGATTCGCTCATCTGCTCCAGCATGGCTTTGACCGCCTGTTCTATGTCCTTGTAGGGAATATCGCTTCTTTTGCAGGCAAGAATTTCGATTAATTCCGATTTTGTCATGAAAAATCCTCAAGCGAACAGTAATCCTACCGGCGCCGATCTGCGCCGTATAACTGAAAATTGATGATAGCCCATCGATCATCGACAACAAATCACTCCCTGAAAAGGGAGTCAACCCCTCTTCGGTTAGGAAGAAGAGAGGAATTTTTGCACCGCTTTTCAGTCCTCGTCCTGCTGGGCGCTGATCTGTTCCTTGAAAATGTCTCCCAAGGTTGCGCCCGTGCTGGATTTCCGGCTGTAGTCTTGCAAGACCTCGGCTTCTTCGGCCATATCCTTGGCTTTGATGGACAGGCTGATCGTCCGGTTCTTGCGGTCGACGCCAATGAATTTAGCTTCGATCTCTTCGCCTTCCTTCAACAAAGCGCGCGCATCTTCGACCCGTTCGCGGGACAGCTCCGAAGCGCGCAGCGTTCCTTCCACGCCATTGCCTAAATCCACCACGGCGCCTTTGGCGTCCACGGAGAGAATTCGGCCCTTGGTTACGCTCCCCTTGGGATGATCGGCGACGAAATTGGAGAAAGGATCCTTGTCGAGTTGCTTGATGCCCAGCGAGATGCGCTCGCGTTCGGGGTCAACCGCCAATACGACGGCCTCGACTTCCTGGCCTTTCTTGTACTGGCGAACGGCTTCTTCGCCCGGCGCATTCCAGGAAATATCAGATAGATGCACCAGGCCATCGATGCCGCCATCCAGACCGATGAAGATACCGAAATCGGTGATCGATTTGATTTTGCCGGAAACACGGTCGCCCTTGCCGTGGGTTTGATCGAATTCATCCCAGGGATTTTGCTGACACTGTTTCATGCCCAGCGAGATGCGGCGACGATCTTCATCGATGTCCAGCACCATGACTTCAACTTCATCTCCCAGCGCCACGACCTTGTTCGGGTTGACGTTCTTATTAGTCCAGTCCATTTCGGAGACATGGACCAATCCTTCGACCCCTTCCTCGATCTCCACGAAGCAGCCATAATCAGCGATATTCGTAACTTTACCGAACACACGGGTGCCGACCGGATAACGGCGCGCCAAGGCGATCCAAGGGTCATCGCCAAGTTGTTTGAGACCCAGGGAAACGCGGTTGCGGTCGCGATCGAACTTGAGCACCTTGACCTGAATATTGTCACCCACCGCGACCACTTCCGAAGGGTGCTTGACCCGTCGCCAGGCCATGTCGGTAATGTGGAGCAGACCGTCGATGCCGCCCAAGTCCAGGAAGGCGCCATAGTCAGTGAGATTCTTGACGACACCATCGACAATCTGGCCTTCCTGCAGGTTTTGCAGCAAGGCTTCGCGCTCGGCGCTATATTCCTGTTCGACCACAGCTCGACGAGAGACCACGACATTGTTGCGGCGGCGGTCGAGTTTGATAACCTTGAATTCCTGTTCCTTGCCTTCCAGGTAGGCGGCGTCGCGCACCGGGCGCACGTCGACCAGAGAACCTGGGAGGAACGCGCGGATTTCGCCGATTTCCACGGTAAAGCCACCCTTGACCTTGCCGCTGATCAGGCCCTTGACAATTTCCTCCTTTTCAAAAGCCGATTCCAGGGCGCTCCAGATCCGAGCGCGCTTGGCCTTTTCGCGGGACAGCCGGGTTTCTCCAAAACCGTCCTCTAGCGCATCCAGCGCCACCTCGACCTGATCCCCGACTTTCACATCGAGAACGCCTTCCTCGTTGTAAAACTGTTCGATCGGAATCAGCCCTTCCGACTTCAGACCCGCATTGACAACCACAGCGTCCGGACGGATTTCTACGATCAGTCCCTGGACGATGGCACCGGGCTGCATCTGCTTGTCGGCCAGGCTTTGTTCAAACAGTTCGGCAAAACTTTCGGTCATGGGTTATAACTCAAAAAAAACCGGCGGTAGCAAGCCGCCGCAAGTGGGTTAGGGCTACAAGGTTCGGCGGAATATAGCCGAACCAGTTCAGGGTGACGGTGTTCCCGTTGCGATGGAAACTTTCGGGGCCAACGCCCGGAGCGCCCAGTCCCGGCGCTCGATTCATTACAGTCAATCCTGCCAAAGCAAAAGCGTAGTCAAGACCATCATCCACGTAAAGGTTTAGGGACTAGGGAATTACCCGTATTCTCAGCCGCTGATTGACCAGCGCCAATGCCCAAGCGCAGACCTCAGCAATGTCGAGCTGAGTGGTATCCAATATCTCAGCGTCAACCGCAGGTTTAAGCGGCGCCACAGTCCGCTGCGCGTCGCGGGCGTCCCGTTCAGCAATCTCCTTGATAAGAACAGCAAGATTAGCATCCATGCCTTTTTCAATCAACTGCTTATAACGGCGATCCGCGCGCTCGTCAGCGCTGGCAGTCAAAAACAGTTTAAGATCGGCGTCCGGGAACACCACGGTGCCCATATCACGGCCATCGGCGATCAGGCCGGGAGCTTGCCGAAAGTTTCGCTGCCGCTGCAACAACGCAGCCCGCACCGTGGGCAACGCCGCGACCTGCGACGCCGCGTTGCCCGTCGTCTCGATGCGCAGCACAGCGCCAATCTCCACGCCATCCAAAGTGACTTGCGTAGCGCCCTCGGTATTGGGGATGAATTGCACGTCCAGTTCGGCAGCGACCATCGCAACTCTGGTCTCATCCTGCAATGCGAGATTTCGACGCAATGCCGCTAGGGCGGTCAACCGGTATAATGCGCCGCTGTCCAGCAGACGCCAACCCAGTCGCATGGCGAGCCATTGGCAAAGCGTCCCCTTACCGACTCCGCTCGGCCCATCCACGGTGATGACAGGCGCCTGGTTATTCATAGCGTTTGTTCAGCGATCCGTAAACCGGCATTGTGGGTTAAACTCACGAACCCCGGAAATGAAGTGTTGACGTTAGCGCAATCATGGATGGAGACCGGTCCGCTAGCGCGCAGCGCAGCCATCGCAAAACTCATGGCGATACGATGATCGCCGTGGGCTTTCACCATGCCGCCTGAGAGCGTTCCACCCTGGATGATCATGCCATCGGGGGTCGGCTCAGCGGCAATGCCCAAGGTGGTCAGACCGTCAGCCATGACCTGAATCCGGTCGCTTTCCTTGACGCGCAATTCCGCCGCGCCGTTGAGCGTAGTAACGCCTCTGGCGCAGGCGGCGGCAATGAACAGCGCTGGAAATTCGTCGATCGCCAGCGGCGCCAGTTCTCCGGGAATACGAACGCCATGCAGTGGCGCGTAGCGAACACGTAGGTCGGCGACGGGTTCGCCGCCAGCCAAGCGAGGGTTTAAAACTTCGATGTCCGCCCCCATCAGTCGCAGGATGTCAATAGCGCCCGTCCGCGTGGGATTAACGCCGACATGCTCCAGCAGTAACTCCGAACCAGGTGCGATGCTGGCTGCGACCAGCAGGAAGGTTGCCGAGGAGAGGTCGGCGGGTACGTCAATCGCCGTCGCTGTCAATCGCCCGCCGTCTTTGATCGCAACCGTGCGCTTGCCTTCGCGCTGTACGGGGTAACCAAAGCCTTCCAGCATCCGCTCGGTGTGATCGCGGGTCGGCGCGGGTTCAGTAACGCGGGTTATGCCGCCCGCATAAAGACCGGCTAGCAGCAGGCAGGATTTGACCTGGGCGCTAGCGACCGGCAATGGATAGTCAATGCCGGACAAGCGCTGACTGCCGTAAATACGTAAGGGCGCTGTCCCCGATTTTGCTGCTTCAATTCGCGCGCCCATGCGCGTCAACGGTTCAGTCACGCGGCGCATGGGACGGCGGCTCAGCGATACATCGCCGGTCAGCACCGTATCAAACGCCTGCCCGGCCAGAATGCCGCTCATCAGACGCATGGACGTACCGGAATTACCCATGTCCAGCGGGTTGGATGGCGCATACAACCCATGCAACCCGACACCATGAACAGTGACTTGACCCTGTTCCGGGCCATCAATATGGACGCCCATGGCGCGAAAGGCGTTAAGCGTAGCCAGGCAGTCCTCGCCCTCCAGGAAACCGGTGATGGTGGTGACACCTTCAGCCAGGGCGCCGAGCATAATCGCACGGTGGGAAATAGATTTGTCGCCAGGGACGCGCAAGCGGCCCTGCAACATACCGCCTGGCTGGACGAAGTACCGAATGCTTCGCATATCCTTGACTCTACTCGGAAGGGTCACGGCCAGATGCGGACCATATACATGGCCCGGCCATTGGCGGTCGTGCGTTCAACCTCGGCCCGGATATTCCGGCTACGATACCGGTCGCGCATGACAACGGCATTTTCCTGGATTGCGTATTGGCCGACAATCTTGCTAGCGCTGGACCTGGCTGATGCTGGCGGCGATGCGGGCTGCGGCGCTGTGGCGGTTCTTGGAACGGAAACCAGTTCAAGTTTGGGCAATGGAGCAGCAGCCTTGGCGCGGGCGGTGCGGGCTGCTTCCGCTTGCGCAGCACGCCGGGCTGCTTCCGCACGCGCCGCCTCCGCTTGCGCAGCACGCCGGGCTGCCTCCGCTTGCGCAGCACGCCGGGCCGTTTCCGCACGCGCCGCTTCCGCCCGGGCGGAAGCCGCCGCGCGGGCCGCTTCAACCTGTGAGGCGGTTGTTTCTCTTGCTACAGAGGGCGTAACCCGGGCTTGGGCCGCTTCTCGACGCGCGGCTTCCGCCCGGGCGGAAGCGCTTCGTTCTGCTTCCGCGCGCGCGCGGGTCTGAGCCGCTTCGGCCTGGTCAGCGCGGCGAGCGGCTTCCGCTCGGGCCTTAGCTGCCGCAATGCGCTCTGCCTCGGCTTCGACTTTTGCCTCTCGATCTGTGCGGTCCACTGCTGCCTCCCCGGTTTGCACAGATTCGGTAGAGTCTGTCCGAGTCGATGCAGCAGGCGCAGGAAGTTCAGGCGCGCTGGGAACTGCCGCTGGCGTAGAAGACGCTACTTCGGGTTGCGAAAAAGTTAAGGCCGGCGCTTCAGGATTTCGCGGCGGCGCCGATGAATCGACGGAACCCACGGTTGGCGGCGTCTGGGGCGCTTCCAGCATTTCCGGAACGAACAGGACCGCCAGCGCTGCGATGACAGCGGCGCCGACGAGACGTTGGGTCAAGCGGTTGTCCAAAATCAGGCCCCCCCTGATGACGGCAAAGAAAAACTCGATAACCACGGCTGGATCGCCAACACCGGCCCAACGATGTGGAACGAACCGAGCACGACAATACGATCACCCGTCCGCGCTGTGGCAAGCGCGGCTTGGCAAGCGTTCTGGATGTTGGCGGCTGGGGTCACCGAGGCGCCAGCTTTGTGCAGCAGCGTCATGAGTTCAGCGCTGGTCCGTCCACGCGCGCCTTCGAGCGTCACCGCATACCATGCATCAATACTCTGGGTCAATGCTGCGATGATGCCACGCGCATCCTTGTCCGCCAACAGGCCCATGATGGCCAGGGTCCGGCCAGGGCGGGGACGGACTCGCAGGTTCTGCGCGAGAACCGCCGCCGCGCGCGGATTATGGGCAACATCGAGAATCCACTCAACCGGTCCCGGAATGATTTGGAAGCGCCCCGGTAAATCAGCGTTGGTTAAGCCGAAGTGGATGGCAGTCGGTGGAACTGGCAGTTTTTGCCGCAGACTGGCCAGCGTCATCAACGCGGCGGCGGCGTTTCCCATCTGCGGCTCTCCGATCAGCGCTGGCAATGGTAGATCATCGAGTTGCAATTCATTTGACTGCCAACGCCAGGTTGGCCCGGCGAGGGTAAAGCCATAATCGTAACCAACCTGCAATAGCTGCGCGCCGATGCACCGAGCGTGCTCGATCAATCGCAGCGGTGGATCGGCATCGGCGCAAATGGCAGGGCGGTCGGGGCGGAAAATACCGGCTTTTTCGTAACCGATACTGTCGCGGTCCGCACCCAACCAGTCGGTATGATCGAGATCGATGCTGGTCACCAGGGCTGCGTCGGCGTCCAGGACATTGACGGCGTCCAGCCGTCCGCCCAAGCCGATTTCCAGCACGGCAACGTCTACGCTGGCTTGGCGAAACAGATCCAGAGCCGCCAGGGTTCCAAATTCATAATAGGTCAGGGAAACATCGCCCCGCGTCGTGTCAATGCGCGCAAACGCCTCGCAAAGCGATTGATCGTCGATTTCCACCGCATTGACTCGAATACGCTCGGTGTAACGTAACAGATGGGGCGAGGTGTACGCGCCCACTCGGTAACCGGCGGCGCGCAGGATAGCGTCCAGGAAAGCCACGCACGAGCCTTTGCCATTGGTGCCACCGACCGTGATCGTCACGAATGACGGTGGTTCGGGTTGCAGCCGATCCAGTACAGCGCGCACCCGCTCCAAACCGAGGTCAATGGCGCGAGGATGCAGAGTTGCCTGCCAATTGAGCCAATCGTTGAGGGTGCTAAAGCGCATAGGGGTGGGTAACGGGAGTAGCTAGCAACAATCAACGTAGTCCTGGCCTTTCACGCACATTGACCGAAAATCGCGTCCAGAGCAATCCGAATATCCAGAACAGGATCAACAATATCGCCGATTTTGCAAACTTGCGCCTTGTTCATGGCCGAATAGACAATAACCGAAGTGGAGATAGGAATGACCAGCCAGCAGGACTGGATACCTGCGTCAAAATAGCTGTGGAACTTGCCGAGAATCTCTTGCGCAGCCTGGGTGGGCGATAGCACTTCTACGATCAACACCGGCATTTCCGTCATTTTAACAATATCTTCGGCTGTAAAATCAATAGGACGTTTCGGATACAACGCAATATCCGGAACATAATCCTTGCCTTGAATTTGCAGGGTTAATTCAGAATAAACCATATATTCTTCAAGTGTATTGAACGCCACACGCAATTTACTGCAAATGTAGGCATGGTAATAGGATGGACTCATCGCTATTCTCCAAACTACAAAGGCGCATCGCGACCGGTCAGCATGGCCAGCAGACGGGCCAGACGGTCGCGCAACTCGCGCCGATCCACGATCATGTCTATCGCACCGTGTTCCAGCACGAATTCACTGCGCTGAAAACCTTCAGGCAGTTTTTCGCGCACGGTTTGTTCAATAACGCGCGGCCCGGCAAAACCGATCAATGCCTTGGGTTCAGCAATATTAATATCGCCCAGCATGGCCAGACTAGCGGAGACCCCACCGGTCGTGGGATGCGTCAACACCGAGAGATAGGGAACCTCATTTTCCGCCAGGCGGGTAAGCACCGCGCTGGTCTTGGCCATTTGCATCAACGACACGAGCGCCTCCTGCATCCGCGCACCGCCACTGGCGCAGAAACAAATGAAGGGGATATGTTCATGCAAGGCCGTCTGGGCGGCGCGGATAAAGCGCTCGCCGACCACGGAACCCATCGAGCCACCCATGAACCGAAATTCAAAGGCGGCGGTGACGACCGGCATTCCCTTCAGCGAACCGCGCAGGGTAATCAGGGCATCCTTCTCTTCGCTCGATTTCTGGGCCTGCGTGAGTCGATCCTTGTATTTCTTGCTGTCTTTGAATTTGAGAAAATCAGTGGGTTCGATATCCTCGCCGATTTCGACAACGCCATCCGGATCGAGAAAAGCGTGCAGACGCTGACGGGCGCCCAGCGGCATGTGATGGCCGCACTTGGGGCAGACCTGCAAATTGCGTTCAAGCTCCACGCGATACAGCACCGCATCGCATCTCTCGCACTTGCTCCACAATCCTTCAGGAATCTGATGTTTGTTGCGGCCATCGGTGCGGATTCGCGAAGGAACCAGTTTTTCGTACCAGCTCATGATGCTTCACATCGCCTGACGCATGGCGCTTAACAACTCGCCGACTTCCCGGCGCATCCGCTCAGGATCCTCCGCACATTCAGCCATTCGGGAAACCAGCGCGCTGCCCACGACCACTGCATCAGCGACTTGAGCAATGGCGGCGGCGGTCGGCGGGTCCTTGATGCCAAAACCAACGCCCAAGGGTAAATCGGTGCAAGCACGGATCATCGTCAATTTTTCTGCGACCTCGGCAACATTCAGCATGGCGGAACCGGTCACGCCTTTCAGGGAAACATAGTAGAGATAACCCCGCGCCAGTTTGGCGGTGCGGCGAATGCGTTCGATCGAACTGGTGGGTGCCAGCAGGAAAATGGGGTCGATATCAGCAGCGATCAACAGGTTAGCCAATTCAGATGCTTCTTCGGCAGGCAGATCAACAGTCAATACGCCGTCGACTCCAGCTTCCCTGGCGCCAGCGACAAAGGCTTCAAAACCCATGCTCTCAATCGGATTAAGATAGCCCATAAGCACCAGCGGCGTTTCCAGGTCGCCCCGACGGAATTCGCGCACCCGTTCCAACACCCCCCGCAACGACATCCCCTGAGCCAGCGCGCGTTCGCAGGCTTTCTGGATGACCGGCCCATCCGCCATGGGATCGGAGAACGGCACACCCAACTCAATGATGTCCGCTCCGGCTTCGACCAGGGTATGCAACATAGGAACGGTCTGGTCCGGATGGGGGTCGCCGGCGGTAATGTAAGGGATCAGGGCTTTGCGGCCCGCTTGGCGTAACTCTTGGAAGCGGCGGGAAATGCGATTCATTCGGTCAGACTCTTGAAAAAGGGATGAAGACCTCTCTCAGAGAAAGAGAGGTTGGGATGAGGAAGCCTAAAGTTGGATGCCGTCGAGAGCGGCAACCGTATAAATATCCTTATCGCCGCGACCGGACAGGTTGACCACGATGCTTTGGTCGGAGCGCAGGGTCGGCGCCAGTTTCGTCACGTAGGCTAAGGCATGGCTGCTTTCCAGCGCCGGAATGATGCCCTCGATACGCGTCAGGTCGTGAAAAGCGCGCAGGGCTTCCTCATCGGTTACGGCAACATAATGCGCTCGACCAAGGTCTTTTAGCCAAGCGTGTTCCGGCCCGACTCCGGGATAGTCGAGACCAGCAGAAACCGAGTGGGTTTCGGTAATCTGACCGTTATCATCATTCAACAGGTAAGTGCGATTGCCATGCAGAACGCCGGGTCGACCGGCGCATAAGGTAGCAGCGTGCCGTCCCGTGTCAATTCCGGAACCTGCGGCCTCGACGCCGTAGATAGCGACTTCGCTGTCATTCAGGAACGGATGGAACAGGCCAATGGCGTTAGAACCGCCGCCTACGCAGGCGACCAGCGCGTCCGGCAGGCCGCCCTGTTCCGTCAGCATCTGTTCGCGCGCCTCACGACCGATAACCGCCTGGAATTCGCGCACCATCAACGGGTAGGGATGCGGGCCAGCCACTGTGCCGATCATGTAAAAGGTGTCATCCACATTGGTCACCCAGTCGCGCAATGCCTCGTTCAGCGCGTCTTTGAGGGTGCGCGACCCAGAGGTTACAGGTTCGACCGTAGCGCCCAGCAGGCGCATACGGTACACATTGATCGCTTGGCGCTGGATGTCCTCGGCGCCCATGTAGACCACGCATTCCATACCCAGTCGAGCGGCGACGGTGGCGGAAGCCACGCCATGCTGACCCGCGCCGGTTTCCGCAATCAGGCGAGTCTTGCCCATGCGTTTGGCCAATAACCCCTGGCCAACGGTATTGTTTATTTTGTGCGCGCCGGTATGGTTGAGATCCTCGCGCTTAAGGTAAATCTGCGCGCCGCCCAGCTGCCGACTCCACCGTTCTGCGTGATAAAGAGGCGTGGGGCGACCCACATAGCGCGCCAGGTCGGCATCAAGTTCCGCCAGAAAATCGGGATCGTTGCGATACTCCTGCCAGGCGTCATTCAGTTCGTGCAACGCTTCCATCAGCGTTTCGGCGACAAATCGGCCGCCATAGCGGCCAAAATGACCATTCTGGTCAGGAAATTGGCTAAAATTCACCGGGCTATGCATAGCTTTCACTGTTGTAAACCCCTTTTAAAAATGCGCGCATCAGTTCGGCATCCTTAACGCCCTTGGTCGATTCCACGCCGCTGCTGACATCGACCGCATAAGGTCGCACCTGGCGGATTGCTTCGGCGATATTACCAGGATGGAGGCCACCGGCCAGGATGAATGGTTTTTTCCGCTGGGCGGGAATCCGCGTCCAGTCGAAGCTTTGGCCAGTCCCGCCCATTTTCTGGCCGCCGTGGCTGTCCAGCAGCAGGCCCGCCGCACTGGTGAACCGTTGTTCATAGTCTTGTACTTCAGCTCCCGCTCCCATTGGCACAGCCTTAAGGTAAGGTACGCGAAAGGCTGCGCATTCGTCTGGTCCCTCGTCGCCGTGAAATTGCAAGAGATGCAGGGGGATGTTGGTTAAGATGTCTTGCACTGTCGCAGGTTCAGGATTCATGAACAGGCCGACGACCGTGACAAGCGGCGGGAGGGCGGCGATAATGCGCTGTGCGGTCTCCGAATCCACGAAGCGGGGACTGGGCGGATAAAACACCAGGCCAATGGCGTCCGCTCCCAGTTCAGCCGCTATCGCGCCATCCTCAGGACGGGTAATGCCGCAGATTTTGACGCGGGTGCGGTGAATCGGGTCATATTGAAGGTTCACGGTGGAAAAGAAAATAACGGTAGGTTGTGTGATAAAAGTCAGGTTACGCAGATTATCAGAAATCCAGCAGATTTGTAGAGGCTAAACACACGTTTGGCCAACGTTGGCCTGCGCTTTGAGGCATCCTGCCTTCAGTATTCGCTATTCTTCGAGTTTCAACTCTGATGCCCAGTCCCGCCATGCTCCCCGTCATCGCCATTGTTGGCCGACCCAACGTCGGTAAGTCCACCCTGTTCAATTCTCTGACCCGCACCCGCAATGCGCTGGTGGCGGATGTTTCCGGTTTGACCCGCGACCGGCAATATGGCGTTAGCCAGTGTGGTCCCCGTCCCTGTCTGGTGGTGGATACCGGCGGGTTGACCGGCGAAGACAAAGGGCTGAATGGTTTAGTGGCCCGTCAAGTCTGGATGGCCATCGAGGAAGCGGACACCGTGTTGTTGCTGGTGGACGGCCGCGCTGGTCTGACTGTGGCAGACGAGGAAATTGCCAGTCAGTTGCGCCGTGCTGGCAAAACATTGCATCTGGTTATTAATAAGGGTGAACACCGCGATCCTGACCTGCTGAGCGCTGAATTTCACGCGATAGGCGTGGATGACTTGCACGTTATTGCTGCTGCTCACAATCAGGGCGTCGAAACGCTCATGGAACAGGTGCTGGCGGCGTTGCCAGGCGGTGAGGAATCCGGCGACCTCCTGGAATCCGGGGAGCCGGAAGGCGTCATCAAACTGGCGGTGGTGGGTCGACCGAATGTCGGCAAATCCACCTTGGTCAACCGTCTGTTGGGCGAGGAGCGAATGCTGGCTTGCGATTTGCCTGGCACCACCCGCGACAGCGTGGCGGTTCCCTTCGAGCGTGACGGCCAGCGCTATCTGTTGATCGACACCGCCGGCGTGCGCCGTCGGGCGCGTGTGAGCGAGGCCATTGAGAAATTCAGTGTCATCAAAGCGCTGCAAGCGATTGAAAAATCTCATGTGACGGTTTTGGTGCTGGATGCCCGCCAGGGCATTAGCGATCAGGACGCTAGTCTGCTGGGCCTGGTTTTGGAGAGTGGTCGGGCGTTGGCCTTGGCGGTTAATAAATGGGATCACCTTGACCCCGACCTGCGCACCCAAGTGAAACGCGATCTCGACTATCGACTGGGCTTCCTCGATTTCGCCAAAATTCATTTTATTTCAGCTCTACACGGGACCGGGGTCGGTGAATTGATTGGCTCGATCCGCAAGGCCTACGCAGCATCGACTCGAAAACTGGCGACGCCGGAATTGACCCGGATTCTGGAAGAAGCGCTAGCGGCCCACCAGCCGCCTCTGGTGCATGGCCATAGTATCAAGCTGCGCTATGCCCATCAGGGAGGGCAAAACCCGCCGCTGATCGTGATTCATGGTAATCGCATCGATCATGTACCAGAAACCTACCGGCGTTACCTGGCCAATTTTTATCGCAAGCGGTTAAATCTCTGGGGGACGCCGGTGCGCATCGAGTTTCGGGGAGGTGAGAATCCTTATCAACCGACTTCAACAACCCACAGACGCTCCTCGAATGGCGGGCGGCGGAAGACAGGAAAGTAGTGCGATCGTTTTCGTTCGAGGTAAACTAATGTATCTTTTTAAATACAATATAGAGTTTATATTGTGAAATACTGAAAGCACAAAACGCTAACGCCCTGGATGGTTTATATTTATATTTTAATAGGTTAACTTTAATCTAGAAACAACTAAGGCGTTGCGGCTTTTTGCAAGAGAATGAAAGTGCTATGTCACTTATTATCTGGACTCTCTTGTTCATCGATTGGCCTTAGCTTAAACCGTTGTCCGATTTTCAGGGCCCACTACCCGAGGACGAAGCCTGCTGGCTCGATCCGACGATCACCGATCCTGCCATCCTGAAACTGCTGTTCAGTCTTTGTCACCCGGTGCGGTTGCAGGTCTGGCCAGTGAGCGCCGCCGTTGACGCCCCCGGCCACGACGGGCTGGATCTGATGGCGCCATTGAACACCGGTTTTGACTTTTAAGCTACCTGATTTCCCTGGATCGCTGTCTCATCCATGATTAATTCTGTCATGCTCATGCACCGTTTTTCCTGATAAGCGTGTTGAGTAATTAGGTTACATTCTAAACCCGAAAAACAGCCATTTTGTCTTTATAGGATTACTTATATTATTCAATAGGTTATTGTTTACCTCTTCGTTGTCATCTGCCATAATTAAAGAAAAACCGAGAATGAAGATACCCAATCCTCCATTCACTAACCCCGAGCGAGACAGGCCACCCGCCAGATCCGCATCTGGCAACGATCCGGTGGCGTCGCCGTCCGGAGCCGTTTGATGCAGACGTATGAAAACAACCTCCGCAAGCTGTTGAAATCTAACAGTCAGCAATATATCGCGCCCCTGTCCCAGTGCTTCTATGTCTGGCAAAAGCCAGCCTGGCAACGCCTGTGGGACGATCTGACCAAGTTGCTGGACGCCGCCGATACTCAGCTCGCTCACTTTTTGGGTTCCATTGTGGTCATTCCGGTAGCCGCCGCCCCCCGGTAGCGTAACGCAGCTCGTCGTCATCGACGGCCAGCACCCGAAGCCGCGCTTCATCCGCAACGGTGATTGGACGGAAGATATAGTGGATCGGTCGGTACAGAAGGGGGCCGAGAGGGATTTCGACAGGCCACGCCAATCCACGACATTCAAGTCCTTTGCTAAAGGGGGGAGCTTACGATTCAGATTCCATTGAGAAACAGTATTACAAAATATATAGCAATTGATCGGAGGAAGGTGCGATGAAAAATGCTAACTATTTTCTGATGCGTTTCAAAATAGCCTCCCGCATTTGGGCGATGCTAGGCGTAGCGTTTGTAGCGGTCTGTTTTGGGACGACTATTTATCTCTATGAATTTAAAAACCAGATGGTCAATGACCGCGAGCAGGAGCTGCGACATTTAACGGAAACCGCTATGGGTATCA
The DNA here is from genome assembly GCA_024235095.1 of Gammaproteobacteria bacterium. Taxonomy (NCBI): domain Bacteria; kingdom Pseudomonadati; phylum Pseudomonadota; class Gammaproteobacteria; species Gammaproteobacteria bacterium. The sequence continues at coordinate 2,508,390 of JACKNC010000001.1, read as the reverse complement.
TGGAGCGGTTTCATGAGTTAGCAGTTGCCGGAACTCTAAGCCAGGAGGAAGCGCAAAAGACTGCGGCAACAGTCATCAAGACGCTGCGCTATGAAAAGCAGGAGTATTTCTGGATCAACGATATGTACCCACGCATGATCATGCATCCCACTAAGCCGGCGCTGGATGGCAAGCCGCTTGATGATTTAAAAGATCCAACCGGTAAGCTGTTATTTGTCGAGTTTGTCAAGGTCGTCAAGCAAAATGGGGCAGGATTTGTGTCTTACCTGTGGCCGAAACCAGGATCTGAACAGCCCGTTCCCAAACTGTCCTATGTCAAGGGATTCGAGCCGTGGGGCTGGATCGTGGGTACTGGCGTTTATATTGACGATATTGAAGCAGAGTTTTGGCGCGATGCCTGGCGAATGGGGGGAAGCACGCTGGTGCTGCTGCTGGTAATGGGTGTCGGCGGATTATGGGTCGCCAACAGCATCGTCAATCCGCTTAAACAGGTCGTTAACACGACCGAACGAGTTGCACAGGGCGACCTGACTGAAGATGTTGAAGTGAACGGCCGCGATGAAGTGGCCCGGGTTTTAGTCGCTATGCAGACCATGGTCCGCCAATTAAGAGGAATCGTGACCAGCACCATGCAGACGATTGATCAGGTCAGCGATGCGGCGCAAGAGATTGCCCAGGGTAGCGCGGACCTGAGCCAGCGTACTGAAGAACAAGCGGCTTCGCTGGAAGAAACCGCCGCCAGTATGGAAGAACTGACCTCGACGGTGAAGAACAGCGCTGATAATGCGGGACAAGCCAATCAACTGGCGGGCGCAGCCCGCACCCAGGCCGAGCAGGGCGGGCAGGTGGTCGAACGCACCGTGGCGGCGATGGACGCCATTCATCAGAGCAGCCGCAAGATCGCCGACATTATCGGCGTCATCGATGAGATCGCTTTCCAGACCAACCTGCTGGCGCTGAACGCAGCGGTTGAAGCAGCGCGCGCCGGCGAGCAGGGCCAGGGGTTCGCGGTCGTCGCCGGTGAGGTGCGCAAACTGGCGCAACGCAGCGCTGACGCCGCCAGGCAGATCAAATCCCTGATCACCGACAGCGTTTCCAAAGTCGAGGATGGCAGTCGCCTGGTGGCGCAGTCCGGAAAAACCTTGCAGGAAATTTTAACTGCGGTTAAAAAGGTCAGCGATATCGTTGCTGAAATGGCAGCGGCCACCCACGAACAGGCCAGCGGCATCGAACAGGTCAATCAGGCGATCCTGCAAATGGACCAGGTGACGCAAAAGAATGCGGGATTGGTCAATCAAACCGCTGCGGCCAGCCAGGCCATCCACGAACAAACAAACGAACTCCAGCAATTGATGGACTTTTTCCGGCATGAGGAGAGCAACGAAGCGACTAGCCCGTCGTTCGATGCGCGTGAGGTTCCGGCTGCGTGGAAAACGGCGATTGCTGGCACGAGGGCCCTGGAGGGTTGAATTGTTTTTGAGGTTGCAACAAAAATGGCCGCATTGAGCGGCCATTCACAGGATCGGTCCCATCCAGCGCAGGTTAGGTTAACCCGCCGGTTTGGGTGGATTATTCTGCGCCGGGCAGGTCTTGATGCCGAGCAGCGTATAGGCTGGGCACCAACCCATCAGCGCGGTGGCGATGGGTACAACGCCGATCCAGCCCCACACGCCAATCGTTCCCGTCAAAGCAAGGACGATGAGCAGGGCGCCGACTGCGATGCGGGCGATCTTATCGGCTGAGCCGACATTTTGGGCAATATTCATTGCGACCTCCAAGTTGATGCTGCTGTAATCGCAGATTTTACCGTACACTCGCCAGGATGAATTGCGAATTGTCAACATGGCTTACAAAAGCCTGCTACTAAAATAACAGGATATGAACTTTCTTGCATTTCTTGCCGTATTTGGCGGTGCGGGCTTGGGCGCCTGCTTACGCTGGTGGTTGGGCATAGCGCTCAATCCCGTTTTTCCAACCTTACCGCTGGGTACGCTGGCGGCCAATCTGCTGGGCGGTTATCTGATTGGCGTCGCCGTGGCCTATTTTTCGGTCAACGCCAGCTTACCGCCAGAAGTTCGGTTGCTGATCATCACTGGTTTCATGGGGGCGCTGACCACGTTTTCCACGTTTTCCATCGAGGTGGTGACTTTGATCACCCGTGGTCAACTCGGTTGGGCGCTGGCGGCGATTGGGGCGCATTTGCTGGGTTCGCTGGCAATGACCGCACTGGGTATTCTGACGGTGCGTTTTCTTGCCTGAACCCATGAGGTTAATGCTCTCTTCCCCAATCCTTCTCCCGCTAGCGGACGAGGGAAGCGAACAGTTATCTTGAATGAGGAAAATTAGCGATGGATGGTTCATTTCTCAGATTCTATATTCGCGAGAATCAGCGCCATGCCCACCGGTTATTATGGGAATGGTTGCTGGAACAGGCTAACCGTATGGGAATTCGCGGCGGATCGGCTTTCCGGGCCATGGCCGGTTTTGGCCAGCATCGCCATTTGCACGAAGATCATTTCTTTGAATTGGCCGGGACGTTGACGGTGGAAGTGGAGTTCATCGTGACCGATGACGAGGCTAAAAAATTGCTGGCGTTGCTTGAAGCCGAAAAAATTCGCGCTTTTTATGCGCAGATCCCGGCGCGCTTTGGCTTGACTGGAACGGATTAAAGTCGCGTCGCCCTCTGGATGAATTTGCTCACCTCTCTTTTGCCAGCCTTCCTGATTGGCCTGACCGGCGGCATCCACTGTTTCGGTATGTGCGGCGGCATCGTGGGTGCGCTGACCCTGGGCTTGCCGCCGGCGCCAGGACATCCATTGCTCATTCGCCTGCCCTATCTGCTGGCGTATAACCTGGGGCGCATCCTCAGCTATGTTATTGCGGGCGCCCTGGCGGGCGGCATCGGAACCTGGACCGCGCATCTGCTATCGATTCATCACGCGCAGTTGGGTCTGCAAATTCTCGCCGGCCTGTTCATGATTTTACTGGGACTTTATTTGGCGGGGTGGTGGTCAGCGCTCAGCCGACTGGAGCAGGCCGGCGGCTTCCTCTGGCGGCGGATTGAACCCTGGGGACGACGCTTCCTGCCGGTGCGCACCCCTCTGCAAGCGTTCAACATCGGACTGATTTGGGGTTGGCTGCCCTGTGGACTGGTTTACAGCGTCCTGGTCTGGGCGGTTGGCGCCGGCAGCGCGCTGGAAGGCGGATTGTTACTGCTGAGCTTCGGGTTGGGTACATTACCCACTTTGCTGGCGATGGGGACAGCAGCAACGACGCTAATGGGGTTTATCCGTCGTCCGGCGGTGCGCGCCACAGTGGGAGTACTGGTCATCCTGTTTGGGATATATGAGATCGGTTGGGCTGTAAAATTATTGTAGAACTCCTATTATCATAGTCGGCGCCCTCGATTAAAAGACAAGTATCCTTCCTGGTAACCTAACCGGCAAGCGATGAAGGACCCGCATGAATTCACTGTTGCCCCTGTTGATTCTGGCCCTGCCAACGATTATCGGCCTGCTCGGCGTGGCATTGTGGCGTACTCGTTGCAGTCAATAGAGATGAATCATAATAATGACTTGCTCTGGCTGGCGGCGATAGCTTTCGAAGCTGCCGAGGCGATGCTCGTTACTGACCGAAACGGCATCATTCAACGCGTCAACCCCGCGTTTACACGGGTAACTGGTTATACCAGCGATGAAGTGATCGGCCAGAACCCTAAGCTGCTTCAGTCCGGACGACACAGCGCAGAATTCTACGCCACCCTCTGGGATGACCTATTGAAGAAAGGACGCTGGGCAGGCGAAATCTGGAACCGGCGCAAGAATGGCGAAATCTATCCTGAGTGGACGTCCATCGCGGCGGTGCGCGATGAGAAAGATGAAATTATCTATTTCGTTGCCAGCTTCTTTGATATCAGCCAGCAGAAGGCAGCGGAAGATGCCTTACATCAATTGGCCTACTACGATCCACTGACCCAGTTACCCAATCGCCAGCTGTTTCTCGAACACCTGGCCACTGCTCAAGCCAGCGCACAACGCGGCTGCCATTACGGAGCAGTCCTGTTTGTGGATCTGGACGATTTTCGACGCATCAGCGACGCGCGTGGCCATGAAATCGGCGATCAACTTCTCCAGGAAGTCGCAGCGCGACTGACCCGGTTTCTGCGAGCGGAAGATATCGTAGCGCATTTCGGCGGCGACCGGTTCACGGTATTGCTGATCAACCTGGCCGATACACAGGAGAGCGCGGCGCGCTTCGCCCGTGGCGTCGCGGAAAAAGTCCGCCTAGCCCTATCGATGCCTATCCAGCAGCAGAACTATACCTATGTACTCGGCGCCAGCGTTGGTATTGCCCTGTTCCCCGCCCAGGGAAACCCTCCGGATGAACCGTTAAAGCAAGCTGAAACCGCGCTGAATCAAGCCAAAGTAGCTGGATGCAATGCAGTGCGCTTCTTCGAAGCCGCCATGCAGACTCAGGTGGAAAACCGCGTGGCGCTGGAAAGCGAGATGCGACGGGCCATTGAGCGCAACGAATTGCGCCTTTACCTGCAACCCCAAGTCGATGGCGAAGGCCGCATCATCGGCGCCGAGGTGCTGTTGCGCTGGCAGCATCCCGAACGGGGCATCGTTCCCCCTGACCACTTTATCCCGCTGGCTGAAGAAACCGGTCTGATCGTCGCTATGGGCGAGTGGGTGCTGCTGGAAATCTGCCGATTGCTGGCCCGAATGACAGCCGTCGGCCAACCGTTGCGACTGGCGGTCAACGTCAGCCCTCGCCAGTTCCGCCAGCCGCACTTCGCGACCCGGGTCAAGGCCGCGCTTTCCGCCACTGGCGCCGATCCGGCCTGGCTGACTCTTGAAATAACCGAGGGATTGGCCATTCAGGACATGAAGGGCACAATCGCTATCTTGTCCGTCCTGAAAGCGCTCGGCATCCATCTCTCCATTGATGACTTCGGCACCGGTTATTCGTCATTGGCTTATCTCGGTCAAATGCCGGTGGATGAGTTGAAGATCGACAAAAGTTTCCTCCAGCGCGTACCCCACGATGCGCATAACACCGCCCTGGTGGAGACCATTCTGGCGATTGCGCGGCATCTGCATCTTTCCGTCGTCGCCGAAGGCGTCGAAACCGTTGAGCAGGCCGACTTTTTGCGAACGCGCAATTGTGACTGTTATCAGGGTTATCTCTATGGTAGACCCGAGCCAGCCGAGACCTTTTTTCGATCGACCTTGCCAGCCGGGCGTCTGCCGGCGACCTCTGACGGATATCCTGGATGAAGGCTTATGAAATTTTTTATTATCAGTATCTTACGCAATGTCTTCGCTCACGGCAAGCGCTACTCCTGAGTGCGGTTTTGCTGCTGCTGGCGGCGGGATGGGGAGCGGCGATCTGGCGCGGCCAGCAGACCGATGCGGAAATCCGTCAACAACTCCTCGCCCAAGCCAAGGCGATTGCGCGCACGATCAATCCCCAGCGAATCAAAGCGCTGTCATTTACCGCGGCGGACATTGACCGATCAGCGTTTCAGCGTTTGCGCGGTCAGATGCGCAACTACGCCCAAGCTACGGGCCAACGCGGCATCTACAGCATCGCTTTGCGCGATGGCGCGATGATCTTCGGCCCGGAAAGTTTTGCTGCCGACGATCCATTGGCTTCACCGCCGGGCGCTGTTTATCAAAGACCACCGGCTGAACTCAATGAAATCTTCCAGAATGGTCAGCCGCGCACGATTGGACCTTATACCGATGAACATGGTGCTTTTATCACCGCCTGTGCGCCCGTTGCAGATTCGCGCACCGGTCAGCCACTGTTAATTATCGCGATTGATATCGAAGCGAGCCAATGGCGTGCTCAAGTCTGGTGGGCGAGGGTAGGCCCCCTACTATTTATCCTGGGACTCATCGCCCTGTTGCTGGCGGGCGCTGTGCTTTTCAAGCGGCGTGACCGCTGGCCTGAGCCACGCCGGATGCGCTGGCGCCACCTTGAAACGCACTTGGCTGCAGTGGTGGGCTTGCTGCTCACCGGGGGCGTGGTCTGGCTGGTTCACAATGGGGAAACGCACTCCCGCCAAGCGATCTTTTCCCAAATCGCCGAGGCGCGCGCTGACAGTCTGGTCAGGAAATTTCTTAATTTCCGGGACCATCAACTGGCGGGACTCGCCCAGTTTTTCAAGAATAGTGAACTGGTTACCCGTGTAGAGTTTCAGCGTTACGCCGAGTTGTTCGTTGAGACCGCCGTCCAGGCGTATGAATGGATTCCTCAAGTGCCGGCGACCGCCAGGTTGGCGCTTGAAACCGAGATGCGTCGAGAAGGTTTTAAAGCATTCACGATTTTTGAAAAAGACGCGCGAGGCGCATCCCTTCCCGCCAAGACGCGCGATGTCTATTACCCAGTGGTTTATATAGAACCTCTGGCGGGCAACGAAACAGCGCTAGTGGGCTGACACAGAAGTTTTGACAGGTTCAGAGGTTTCTAGGTCCACCGGGGTTTCAGAAGATTTCAAGGGAGGATAGAGGCGCTTGAGTTTGACCCGGGCCAAGTCGGTGCCGAACTGCCAGTGGATTTTGGTCTGACGTAGGTTGCGTGGGCCTTGCCAAGCGGCGATTTCCTTCCGCAAAGTTTCGAGGTTCGCAATGCGGCGATTCAAACACTGGCCGGCGAGAACAGCGAACTCACATTCCGCCATATTGAGCCAACTGCCATGCTTGGGGGTGTAATGAAATTCGAGCTTGCGGGTGATCCGGCGGGCTTCCTCTGGAGAAAAGACACTATACAAGGCCGCAGGAGTGTGGGTATTGAGGTTATCCACGACCAACCGGATTCGCTCCGCCTTCGGAAAGTACACATCAACGAGTTGCTGCATTTGCTGGGCAAAATCGCGTTTGGTGCGCTGTTTCGTGACATTAACATGACGCCACCCGCGCAAGGGTTGTACGAATAGAAATAAATTGGCGGTGCCTTCGCGTTTGTATTCACAGTCATAGCGCGCCGGTTGACCCGGGCGGGCGGGTTGAGGACAGCGGGTTTCGCTGGTCAATTGCACCGGACTTTCATCGAAGCACACTTGGGGGTATTGAGGATCATCGGGTTCGGCGTACAGGTCCAACACATCCTCCATATGCCAAACATAATCGGGACTGACACTGGGAATACACCATTCTTGACGTTGCCAGGGTTTGAGGTCGTTTTTTTAAGGATGCGCCGCACACTCTCACGGGAAATGGCTTCGATGGGCCGGAGTTCCATGAAGCGGTCCGCTAACAATTGGAGAGTCCACTGACAACGGCCAGCGGGCGGGGTACTACAGGCCAAGGCGACCAGAAAGGCGGCCTGTTTGCCGGTCAAGGCCGGGGGCAAACCGACTCGTGGCCGCTCGCTTAACGCCGCCAGCAACCCTTCGTCGACAAACCGTTGACGGGTACGATGAACGGTCGAAATCCCCAAGTGAAGGCTTTGGGCAATGGCCTCATCCGTCGCCCCTTCCGCAGCCTGCAGCAACACATGGGCACGGGCAACCTTGCGCGCCGCTGCCTTGCCTTTATGAATGACCTTCAGCAGGTCTTCCCGCTCCTCTTCAGTTAGATCAACCAGATACTTGTGGGCCATGGTGATTCCTCCTGTTGATCTCAACCATAGGGCACCCACCGCTACCTGTCAAAACTTCTGTGTCAGCCCACTAGGCTACGATCTGGGTTCCGAACCAGTGCGGCGAGCTGCGCTGGAAGAGACCTTACAAACCGGCTTGCCCACAGCGACTGACCCGATCCGCCTGGTGCAGGCGACCTCGGCAGAACAACTGGGTGTTCTGGCTTACTATCCGGTTTTCACCGATCTCAAGCCAACAGGCGAAACGGTGCGGAATGCATCCTCTGTTTCGTCCCACGGCTTTGTATTGGCTGTACTACGCCTGACCTCGGCGCTGGTCGAGTCGCTGGCGCAATCCGGCTACCAGGATGCATTTGTCTACGTGGACATGCTTCAATTATCTGCTGAGAAGAAACCTGTTTGGCTAGCGTTCTCCTCACAAGAGCACTCCCGGCATCATCCTTCCATCGACAAACTGATTCATTGGAACAACAACGGATTGGCTCCGATGGTTTATCCATTGTTTGTATTCGGCAAAACCTACGCATTGGTTACCCATCCAGGACCCGCGTTCCTCGCCGCCTATCCGCAGCGGGCTGGCGTAATCGCTGGGGGAGTCGGGTTGTTGCTGACTGGGGTGCTAACCGCTTTTATCGGCTTTCTCAATCAGCGCCGGGTCAGTCTTGAAAACCTGGTGCAGGCGCGCACGACCGCATTGCAGGAAAACCAGGAGCGTTATCGCGTTTTGTTCGAGAGCCTCCGCGATGCGGTTTTCGTCGCAGATGCAACGACCGGTTTTATCCTCCGGGTTAACCAGGCTGCAGAGAAATTGCTGAATCGTCCTCGCTCGGAAATTATCGGCTTACATCAAACCGCAATCCATCCGCCCGGCGAGATGGAGCGATACATCGATCAATTTCAGCGCTATGTCACCGGTGAAGCCGGTCATGTAGACGCGGAGGTTTATACCTGCGATGGCCGGCGTGTGCCAGTCGAAATTACCTCCAGCCTGATCCGTATGCCGGATGGAACCTTAACCATACAGGGTATTTTCCGTGACGCCACCGAGCGGCAACGCGCCCTGGAGGAGCGGGAAGCGGCGGAAGCGGCGCTGCATCGGCTGGCCCATTACGATTCACTTACCCATTTGCCCAATCGGCGGCTATTTCTCGATCATTTGGCGAACGCCCAGGCTATTGCGCGGCGCAGCGGCCATTACGGCGCGATTCTGTTAGTGGATCTGGACGATTTCAAACAAGTAAATGACGCACGAGGCCATGCGGTCGGAGATCAGATTCTTTGCGAGGTCGCGGCGCGCTTGACTGGCACCTTGCGCGAGGAAGATCTCGTGGCCCATTTTGGTAGCGATGAGTTTGTGGTGTTACTGGCTAATCTGGCGAATGTCCAGCAGGTAGCCGCCCGGCTTGCTCGCAATGTAGCCAACAAAATTCACGCAGCGATCCTGACGCCCTTCCCCATGCCTAATAGCGACTGCGCGCTCGGCGCCAGCATTGGCGTTACTCTGTTCCCAAAGGACCTGGAGCGGGACGATGACTTGCTCAAGGAAGCGGATACCGCCATGCATCGCGCGAAGGCGGCGGGGCGAAATAACGTCTACTTTTTTGAAGCGGCTATGCAAGCCGAGGTGGAAAACCGCTTTGCTCTGGAGAGCGAATTACGCCGCGCCATGGGGCGGGACGAACTGCGGCTTTACTTCCAATCACAAGTCGACCGAAACGGTCGGATCGTGGCCGCCGAGGCGCTGCTGCGCTGGCAACATCCGGAGCGGGGCCTGATACCGCCCCTGCATTTTATCCCGCTGGCGGAAGAAACCGGGCTGATTGTGCCCATGGGCGAATGGGTCTTGGAAAAGACCTGTCACTGCTTGGCGCGCATGGCGGTAGCTGGACAAACATTGCGGCTGGCGGTGAATGTCAGTCCCCGGCAATTGCGCCAACCGAATTTCGCTAAACGGATCAAGGCGCTGCTGACCGCTACCGGCGCAGACCCGGACCGGTTAACCCTGGAAATGACCGAGGGCCTGGCGATAGAGAACATTGACAGCGCCATCATCACTCTGTCCGAATTAAAAACGCTGGGCATCCATCTTTCCATTGATGATTTTGGCACGGGCTACTCTTCACTGGCCTATCTCAAACGCCTCCCTATGGATGAGTTAAAGATCGACCGGAGTTTTATTCGTGATATCCCGGGCGATCCCAACGATGTGGCGCTGGTTGAGGCGATTCTGGCGGTAGCCCGCCATTTGTCGCTGGCGGTCGTGGCCGAGGGTGTAGAGACCGAGGAGCAGGTCGCCTTCCTGCGGGCGCGCGATTGCAATCTCTACCAAGGCTATCTGTTTGGCCGACCGGAACCTGCCGAGACATTTTTGCAGCCGCTCTAATTGCGCCTTATCAAGATTCCACAGCAGCGCCTATATTTGTGGAAATCTTCATTAAATGGCTGGTTCCCGAAAATCCCGAGGAACAGGATGTTCCTCAAGCACTGGCCCTGCTGGATGCCTTGAAGAATGGCAATATCGCAGCTGGCGATTCACACCCGCCCTGTTTTGAATAGACGCACTAACGCCTCTTTTAAATAAATTCTTTTTCTATATGGCTTTACATAAAAAATAAGAATGAATATCATTTAATGACATTCAGTCATGACTGCCATCCTGTTGGATCCTCAATTCCTGGAGCCGTTTATGTCCCTATTCAATTCATCGAAATCCCGCACTCTGCTATCCGTGCTTTGTAGTCTGTTGATGGGTCTGCTCGCCATACCCGCGCTGGCTGGTGGCGAAGTCAACATCTACTCAGCACGCAAGGAAGACCTGATCAAGCCGTTGCTGGACGATTTCTCGAAGCAAACCGGCATCACTATCAATCTGGTGACAGGCAAGGAAGCCGAATTGCTACAACGCCTGCAAAGCGAGGGCATTAATACCCCTGCTGACCTGTTGTTGACCTCCGATGCAGGCCGGTTGGCGGCTGCCCGTCAAGCCGGCGTGTTGCAAACAATCCACTCGGCAGCGCTTGAAAAGCATATTCCCTCTGCTTATCGCGATCCTGAAGGTTACTGGTACGGTTTATCTGTTCGCGCCCGGCCGATCATTTACGCCAAGGATCGAGTCAAGCCAGGCGAGTTATCCACCTATGAGAATCTAGCCGCATCCGACTGGAAGGGCAAAATTTGTGTGCGCTCCTCCGACAGCATCTACAACCAGTCGCTGGTGGCGGGGATGATCGCTCATCACGGTGAAGCTAAAACCGAAGCATGGGCCAAGGGGTTAGTCGCCAACTTCGCCCGTTCGCCCAAAGGGGGTGATCGAGATCAGATTAAGGCGGTCGCTGCCGGCGAATGCGATCTGACTCTGGCCAATACCTATTATCTGGGCGGCATGGTCACCTCCAGCGATCAGACGGAGCAGGCCGCAGCGGCCCAGGTCGCTGTGTTTTGGCCGAACGCCACGACGACTGGCGTTCATGTCAACATCAGCGGCGCCGGAGTCACCGCCCACGCCAAAAACCGGGACAACGCCGTCAAACTCCTGGAATTTCTGACGGACGACAAAGCACAACGCTGGTATGCCGACGTGAATAACGAATATCCGGTCAATCCGGCGATTCCACCCAGCGCTACCCTCAAAGCCTGGGGCGAATTCAAAGCGGATACGTTGAACGTAGCGAAACTGGGCGAATTGAATGCCGAAGCCGTTAAGCTCATGGACCGGGCCGGGTGGAAGTAGATCCGTCTGCGCCTCCATGCCCTTACTCCCAATCCTTCTCCCAGAGCAAGAGGGACATTGAGCCATTGAGCCTTTCCCGCAGGGCAAAAAGTACTTGGATAGGGGCTAGAGGTTTCGACCGCTGGACGCTACTGGTGGTCGGAGTCGCCCTGTTGCTGGCCTTGCCCGTGTTCGCTGTATTTTTCACCGCCCTGCAACCGGCAGGCGACGTTTGGCGACATCTGGTCGATACAGTGCTAGCCGATTATGTGCTGAATTCGGTGGCGCTAATGCTCGGGGTCGGGTTGGGAACCTTGATCATTGGGGCGCCTACCGCCTGGCTCACCGCAATCTGCGAATTTCCTGGCCGGCGCTGGTTCGAGTGGGCGCTCCTGCTGCCCATGGCGATTCCTGCCTATATCATCGCCTATACCTATACCGGCCTATTGGATTTCGCCGGCCCGGTGCAGACCTTGCTGCGCGAAACCTTCGGTTGGAGCCGGCAGGATTACGCCTTTCCCGAAATCCGTTCCCTGCCGGGCGCGGTGCTGATGCTGGCGCTGGTGTTGTATCCCTACGTCTATCTGCTGGCGCGCGCGGCGTTTCTGGAACAGTCGGCGGCAGTGCTGGAAGTCAGCCGCAGTCTGGGCGCCGGACCCTGGCGGCGCTTCCTGGCCGTGACCCTGCCCCTGGCGCGACCGGCGCTGATTGCCGGTATGTCGCTGGTGCAAATGGAGGCCCTGGCCGACTACGGCGCCGTGCAGTACTTTGGAATCAGCACCTTCACTACCGGTATCTTCCGAGTCTGGTTTGGGATGAACGATCCCACTGCCGCCGCACAACTGGCGGCGCTTTTGCTGCTGTTCGTATTCACCCTGCTGGTGCTGGAGCGGCTGTCCCGACGACAGGCCCGGTTTCATCATACCGGTCAACGCACTCAGCGCCCATTGCGTCTGCAATTGACCGGTCGATGGCAATGGCTGGCGACCGGGACGTGTCTGTTACCGCTCCTGTTCGGCTTTCTGATTCCGGCGGGACAGCTGGCCGTCTGGACTTGGCGGACCGCGCCAAAAGTTATCGACGACCGCTTTCTGGAACTGACCAGTCACAGCCTTCTGCTGGCGAGCGGGAGCGCGCTGTTGATTCTGCTGTTGGCGCTGCTGCTCGGTTATGGCCAGCGTTTGCAGCCACGTCCGATGGTGCAATTGGCGGTGCGCGGCGCTGGACTCGGTTATGCGGCGCCTGGCGCGGTGCTGGCCATTGGCGTGATGCTGCCCTTTGCCGCGATTGATCGCACCGTCGATGGCTGGGCGCGCGAGTGGCTGGGCCTCTCCACTGGATTATTGCTCAGCGGAACCTTGTTTGCCATGTTGTTCGCCTACTGCACCCAATTTCTGCCGGTTGCGCTGCACAGCGTCGAGGCCGGGCTAACCCGTATTCGACCGAGCATGGATGACGCCGCGCGCACGCTGGGCGCGAAACCGCGTCAAGTGTTATGGCGCGTTCATATCCCGATCCTGCGCAGCAGCCTGTTGACCGCTTTGCTCATGGTATTCGTGGATGTGCTCAAGGAATTGCCAGCGACGCTGATTCTACGCCCATTCAACTTCAATACCCTGGCGGTGCGCGCCTACGAACTAGCCTCGGACGAACGGCTGGCGGATTCGGCCAGTTTTGCCCTGGCTATTGTGCTGGCTGGCATCGGCCCTGTGATCCTGCTCAGCCGCGCCATCAGCCGCGCGAGATCCGGTTATGACCCCCTTTCTTGAACTATGCGATCTTGATGTCGCCTATCCGCCCCGGAAAGTGATCCGGGAAGTCTCGCTGACCCTGCATTGCGCCGGCATTGGCTGTCTGCTTGGCCCTAGCGGCTGCGGCAAGACTACGCTGCTGCGAGCTATTGCCGGTTTTGAACCACTGCAGCGCGGCTCCATCCGTCTGGAAGGCATTGAACTTAGCCGACCCGGTTGGACGTTGCCGCCGGAGCAACGGCGAATCGGCATGATGTTCCAGGATTTGGCGCTGTTTCCACATCTAACCGTCAGCGATAATATCGCCTTCGGTCTGCGCGGCTGGAAAGCAACGGAGCGGCGGGCACGGGTCGATGAGTTATTACGCCTGGTCAGCCTGGAAGAATTCGCCAAGCGTCATCCGCATCAAATCTCCGGAGGTCAACAACAACGGGTGGCCCTGGCCCGGGCGCTGGCCCCGCGTCCGCGACTGCTGTTGCTGGATGAGCCTTTCTCCAGTCTGGACGTGAGCTTGCGGGAAGATCTGGCGCGAGAGGTGCGCACCATCCTGTTACGGGAAGGCACGGGCGGTCTGCTGGTCAGCCACGACCAGTTTGAAGCCTTCACCTTTGCCGATGAAATCGGTGTGCTGGATACCGGCTGGCTACGCCAATGGGATAGCGCCTATAACCTTTACCACCAGCCAGCGAATCGCTTTGTCGCCAGCTTCATCGGCCAAGGCGTCTTGCTCGCGGGTCGGATTGGAGAAAATGGCCAGGCGAATACCGAACTGGGCGACATCGAAGGGGAATCGCCGGCGGGTTGTGTAGCGGGCGATGATGTGGAAATCCTGGTGCGTCCAGACGATGTGATCCATGACGACGCCAGCCCGCTCAAGGCGGAAGTCGCCGAGCGAGCGTTTCGGGGCGCGGAGTTTTTATACACGCTCAACCTGCCCAGCGGCGCGCGGCTGTTGTGCCTGGCGCCCAGCCATCATAACCACGCCCTGGGACAACAGATCGGCATTCGCCTGGATATCGATCATGTGGTCATGTTTCGGCGCAACTGGTCAGTCAATTGCGTTGAGCGCTAGGGGGAAGTTTTTCAGAAAGCAATGCCCCCGGTCGGCCAATATGATACCCCTGCGCGTAGTCGACCCCAATTTGCCGCAGGATATTCAGAATTTCTTCATTTTCAACAAATTCAGCCACTACCCGCTTACCCATGCCGTGGGCGATATCGGTCACGGCGCGGACAAAAATCTGATCTTCGCGATTATGGGCAATGTTGCGAATAAAGGCCCCATCGATCTTGACCGCGTCCACCGGCAATTGGCGCAGATAGGCATAAGACGCGAAACCACTGCCAAAGTCGTCCAGCGCGAATCGGCAACTGAGTTCCTGGATGCCGCGCATCATCTGCTGGGTGTTTTGCAAGCTATCAACGGCGACCGTTTCGGTAATTTCAAAGGTAAGCCGCGCTGGATCAACATGGTATTGCGCTAGTAATCCCTTCAGTTCCGATAACAGCGAAGGATCGTCCATGGCGTTGGCAGAAAGATTGACCGATAATTGCAGGTCCGGGTGAATTTGCAGAATCAGGATCGACCGCGCCAACACCCAGTGATCGATGGCGTGAATCTGGCCGGTTTTCTCGGCAACCGGAATGAAATGATTGGGATAGACCAATTCTCCTTGAGCATCACGCATGCGCAGCAACGCCTCTTTTCGCTGCACACTGCCGGTCGCCAGTTCCATGATGGGCTGGAAGTGTAATTCAAAGCGATCCTCGATCAACGCCTCGGTGATCCGCTCCGACCACAACACCCGGGCATTGGCCAGCTCCCGTCCCTGGTCTGCTGGAGAGAACAAATACCAGCGGCCCCGTCCCCGCTCCTTGGCTTGGTACATGGCCAGATCGGCGTCCGCCAACAATTGCTGGGTTTCAACGCCGTGTTCCGGAAACAGCACGATACCGATACTGGCGGAGACTTGATGCCGCAAGCCATGATTGCGCACGATCACTGCGCAGATGCGCGTTTGCACCTGCTCGGCAATCGCAATAGCCTGTTTCGAGTTAGCCTGGGGCAGCGCTAGAGCGAATTCATCCCCGCCAAATCGCCCCAAAACTCCCTCCGCGCCAATCAGCATCTCCAATTGCTCCGCCACCCGTTGCAACAAGATATCGCCGACCGGGTGGCCACTGATATCGTTGACATCTTTAAATTGGTCCAAGTCAATGAACAGTAGCGCTCCGCTGTAACCTTCGCGAACCGCTTCATCAATCAGCTTCGTCAAATCCTGATTGAAGCGGCGACGGTTGAGCAGCCGGGTCAAGGGATCGTGATCCGCCAGCCAGACCAGTTCCGATCGTGCGGCTTCCCGGTCGTGCTGAATATGCTCCATACGCTCCGACAGGGCATCAACGGCGTCGATCATCAGGTCCATCTCGTCGCGCAGGGGCAACTGGCCATTCAGGGTCGGCAGACGGTCGCGCAATTCAGCGAACTGATCATCAGCGAGCAGGGGCAACAATCCCGCCAATCGCCTGAGCCGCCTGACCAGAGTTTGCATCATAAGCAACAACAGACCTTCCGACAGAACGAGACCCAGAATCCCAATGAGAATGCTGTTGCGCGTGACCTTGGCGATGGCTTGCCGTTGCGCGGTGACCGTGTTAATTAACAGGACGTCTACCTCTGGCATTAGATCCAACAACCGAAAGATCTCGAACCAGTTCCCCCCACGTTTGATCAGTAGGGTATTGGCGTTTCCAGGAACGTCCAATTGCGCAAGGTCGGCGTCGCGCAGTAGGGATTCAACCTGTTCTGGATGGGTGATCACCGGGAATGGCATGGGGGCCTGTTCAACCCAGATCGCCACCTCGGCGCCGGTCAGCGCATGGAAAGTCAGCAGGGCGTCAGCGACTGAACGGCCTAATGCCAAAGCGCCGGTGGAACGGCCCTGCCACAGCAGAGGAGCAGCGAGATACTGGTAGCAATCCGGGGCGCACGTGAGCAGCGTGGCGGTTTGTTCCGGAGAACCCTGCAGTCGCGTGATCAGTTCGGCGGGCAACGCCTGAGCCTGGTTGGGCCACAGCAAAACCGCTTGATCATTGGGCTGAATCCAGTGGACCGAGCGAATATCCCATTCCAGGTCCAGCATGAAACCGTGGTGATCCAGCGCGTGATGCAGGCGTTCATTGATCGTCTGATCTGATTGATCTGATCCCAGCAACGGCACAATATTGGCCAGTCGCGCCATTTGCCGATAACCATCATCCAATAATGCCTGGAGTTGGCGAATCTGGCGATCCCGCACCGCCATTTGTTGCCGTTCGAACTGCTCCGCCGCCTGGCGATAGGCAAGGAACGCCAGTGAAGCGTTGACCAGCGCCAACACGATGCTCAGGACGATCAACGCCTTCCAGCGCAGGCTGAGATATATACTTGGCACCTTAGCAAAATGATCTTTTCAGATTTAGGGAGAAATTAGCACGGAGTGATCATGGTCTGTAATGATGCTTATATCAATGCCGACCGCGTTGGCGAGCTTTTAAAGAAGTGAACTGATCAATAAAACGGAGAACCCACGCTTCAGATTCACCGGGCGTTTTGCAGGGCGTCCGCCAGCTCGTGGCTAAACGCCTCCAGCGCGGCGCTATGCGCGGCGACCAGCCCCTCATAATCCGCTGACGCCGCCGGCGCCCGATATTCAAAACGCCGAGTCAGCAACGGCTTGCCCGCCTTCTCATCTAGCAGCGTCCAGATGGCGTTGAGGGTGACGCCCTCGCCGAGACGACCATCGAACTGCTGGATGTCGATCACGATCCGGTAACGGAGATCCAGCGGTTCCGGATTCGGATAAACACTTACCTGGTTCACCGCCAGCAGTCGGGACAGATTTTCGACCAGCACCCGGGCGAAATCCTCTTGTAGGGAACCGCCCCAGCGATGAAATTCATCGACATCCAGCCGATTGGCGGTTGTTCGGGTCACGATCTGCGGGCGATCCAGAAACTCGGGAAGCGCGACGGGACCGACGCCGATTGTGACATCGCTACGGGATACGCCGGTTTGCGTCGCTGGCAAGGGCGTACTCAGCGGATTCAGGGTATAAAACGCGGTGGGCGGCGTACTGCCGCAACCCGCCAGCATGAAAAGTCCGGCCATGGCCCCAGTGATTCGGTGGTTTCCTCGCAGGTTCATCATGTTTACCTCGTCTTGCCCTGAATCAGCGCTTCTGGATGGCGTTCAAGATAGTCCATCAGCAGTCTGAAGGAACGGGCGGCGGCTGACAATTCCTTCAATGTCCGCTGTGTTTCCCTTTGCAGTGGCGAATCTTTTGCCAGCGCCTCTTCGGCAGTGATCAGCGTCTTCTCCCCGGCTTGCAGGGACTTCTCCGCGGCGGCTAAGGTCTTTTGCAATCGATTCAGGGTGGCGGTCACTTCAGGGAGCGTGCTGGTATTCAGCGTCCGGGTCAGTTTCTCGGTTTCAGCGGCGGTTTGACGCAGCGACGCCAGGCTTTTCCGTAAATCTTCACCAATTTCTTCCAAGGGCAAGCGCTGCAACTTTTCCAGAATTCGCGTCAGGACGTTACGAATTTCTTCCAGCGACGTGGGCACGGTAGGCAATTCGGGATAGGACTTGCCCCAGCGAATGGTTTGAGAGGGCGCATCTGGATAAACATCCAGATCGACGATCAGCGCGCCGGTAAGAAGATTGCCAGTCTTAAGTTGCGCGCGCAGTCCCTTAGCGACCAGTTGATTCCAGAGGTGCTTCTGGAACTTTTTAAACTCCCGTTCATTGTCATAATCTGGTGTTTTACCGATCCATTGCAGCCGATCGGATTCGATTTCAATCAGGACCGGAATGCGCGCAATGACTTCATTAAGATCAAGCTCCAGTTTAATATCAATGACCTGACCAATACGGATGCCCCGATATTCCACGGGCGCGCCCACGGTCAGACCGCGAACCGAGCTGGTAAAGTGTAACAACCAGTAGCTCTTGCGGACATAGCTGCCCTCCTTGATGCTTTGCCGATTCGGATAGAGCTGAAAAACGGCGCTCGGTTCGGCGGGTTGCCCGGTTTCGAGGCTAACAGGCGTCTCGAAAGCAACGCCGCCGATCATCAGGCTGACCACGGAAGCTGTATCGATCTTGACCCCACTCGCGTCCAGGGTGACGTCAAGTCCGGAGGCATTCCAGAAGCGGGTGTCGGCGCGCACCAACTGGTCATGGGGCGCATTAATGAAAATTTTGATCTCCACATCCTGTCCGTTGTTAGCCAACCGATAATTGGTGACTTGTCCGACTTTGATCGCGCGAAAATAGACGGGCGAACCGATATCCAGCGACCCGAGTTCGGCGGCTCGCAGGGTAAACCGACTTCCCGGCGTATCGGCGGTGATCGGCGGAGGCGTTTCCAATCCCTTAAACGCATAAGCGCGCTGACCCTCGGTCACCGGATCGATGGCGATATACGCACCGGCGAATAGGGTGCTGAGTCCGCTGACCTGACCTGCGGAAACCCGCGCCCGCTCGACCCAGAACCGCGTTTTGTCGGTCAGATAGCGTTCGGCGCCCTTAACCAGCTTAGCGGTCACAATGACCTGGGAGAGATCTTCGTTGAGCGTAATGTGATCGACTTGCCCGAATTCGACATTTTTATACTTGAGTTTGGTTTTACCGGCTTCCAGTCCCTCGGCGGTGTTGAAGGTGATGGTAATGGTCGGCCCCTGCTCGGAATAGGTCTTGTAGGCCAGCCAAGCGCCGATGGCGAGCGCGACCAAGGGAATGAGCCAGACCAGCGAAAAGCGGCTGCGTTGCTCCAGGACGACCTCGGGAAGCGGCTCGGTTGCGGTTTTTTCAAGATACGGTTCACTCATGCGGTTGTTCCAGACGATCCCAGATCAGTCGAGGATCAAAAGTGAGGGCGGCGAAAATAGTGATGACGACGACTGCTCCGAAAAAGACCGCGCCGACTTCGGCGCGAATGGTCGCCAGATTGCCTAAATGCACCAGGGCGACCAAGATGGTCACCACGTAGATATCGACCATGGACCAGCGGCCAACAGCTTCCGTGATGCGGTACAGCCGGGTGCGGTCGCGCGGTCGCCAACGGGAACGGAGCTGCACCGAAATCAGCAGATAGACCAGGATCACCAGTTTCAGCAGCGGCACCACCACGCTGGCGAAGAAGATCAGCAAAGCCAACGGCCACATGCCGTGTAGTAGCAAATAGGCGACGCCGCTCATAATGGTGTCAGACTGGGTTTTACCCAGCGAGGTCACCGTCATAATCGGCAAGACATTCGCAGGAATATAGAAGATAAACGCGGCAATGACCAAAGCCCAGGTGCGCGCCAGGCTGTTGGGTTTGCGCGCGTGCAGAGTCGCGCCGCAACGTGGGCAGCGCATGCGAAGGTGATCGTCGAGGTTTACCGGCGCTTTGCTCAGCAGCTCGCAGGACAGGCAACTGATCAGCGATTGGCGGGCGGCGCTGGGTGGCCAGGGCTTCAAGACACGTACCTCACCTTCTCCCAAATCAAATGTGGATCGAGAGACGCTGCGGCTGCCGCCAGTACGAAAATCAGCAGGCCGAACGCCCACAGCGCCAGCCCAGGCACAATCGTCGCCATCCCCGCCAGTTTCACCACCGAGACCAGGATACCCAGCATGAAGACTTCCATCATGCCCCAGGGGGTAAGGTTTTGCAGCAGGCGCAAGACCCCCGCGAGATGCTGGGGCGCGCGCCCGACTTTGAGCGGGACCAGCATGTACAACATCAGCGTCAACTGCACGGCGGGCACGATGATCGTAGTCAACAACACCAGCGCCGCCAATCCCCACATACCTTGCTGGTAGAGATCACTGACCCCGGTGAACAGTCGGGTTTGTGTGACTTGCCCTTGCATCTCGAAGGCCAGGAACGGGAACGCATTGGCCACTGCGAACAGAATGAGGCCGGCCAGATTTAGCGCCAGGGTTCGATTCAGACTGTCGCGCTTACTGCGATGCAGCACGGCCCCGCAGCGCGGACACCGGGCGCTGCCATCGAGTGGGGGCGGTTTGAACTGTTGCAGCAGATCGCATTCGTGGCAAGCAATGAAAGTCTGTTCAGTCATGACATGCGGGTATGCGGTGAATCGGGTTAGGCGAACGCACGGGTTTTGGGTTGAGCGCCCTTAGCGAGCGCTGAGTGATGTCTCCGGGGCCAAGACACTTGCGCCGTGATCAAGCAATACGCGCAATTTTCTCGCCAGTTCGATCTTGTGATAGGGTTTGGTCAGGACTTCCACATCTTCAGCGATGTGGCCGTTGCCGACCAGAGTATGTTCGGTATAGCCTGAAGTGAAGAGGACACGCAAACCGGACTGACGACGTTGCGCCTCGGCCGCCAGTTGCACGCCGTCCATATCGCCAGGCAAGACGATATCGGTGAACAGCAAGGCAATGTGTGGCGTGGCGTCCAGGATTTGCAGGGCCGTCGCGGCAGTGCTTGCTTGTTGGGTTTTGTAACCCAGTCGCTCCAGGGCGGCCACGGCAAACAGGCGCACACCAGCATCGTCTTCAACCACCAGCAGCGTCTCACCCCGGCCCTGGAGCGAGCGATGTTCCGATGAAGTCGGTTCCGGCAGCGCCTTGGCGTCCTGATATTCAATGCGGGGCAGGTAAAGCCGCACCGTAGCGCCCTGGTCCGGTTCGCTGTCAATCGTGATGTGGCCGCCAGACTGCTTAACCAGACCATAAACTATGCTCAGACCCAGACCGCTGCCTCGTCCTGCGTCCTTGGTGCTAAAAAAGGGTTCAAAGGCGTGCTCCAGGATCTCGGGCGCCATGCCCATTCCCGAATCGCTGACCGCCAGCATCACATAGGGACCGGAACGCACTTCTCCCTGATATTCTGCAACCTGTTCCTCATCCAGCACCACATTCGCTGTTTCCAGCAATAACCGGCCACCGCGCGGCATGGCGTCGCGGGCATTGATCACCAGATTAAGCAAAGCGCTTTCGAATTGTCCTGGATCAACCAGGGTCGATGCCAGATCAATGGCCAGGGCCTTGTCGATGCGAATCGTCGAACCCAAGGTCCGTTGCATCAAGTCCAGCATACCCAAAACCAGCCGATTTAAATCGACAGGTTGCGCCAGCAAAGGTTGGCGACGGGCAAACGCCAGTAGTCGCCGACTCAGGTTCACGCCGCGATCCACAGACTTGAGCGCCTGCTGGGCCAGTTCCAGTAACCGGGGTTGCGCCGTCAACTGCTCATGCAGTAATTCCAGATTGCCCATGATGACCGCCAGCAGGTTATTAAAATCATGCGCAATGCCGCCGGTGAGTTGGCCAATGGCTTGCATCTTTTGCGCCTGGCGAAGCTGGCTTTCCGCGTGTTTGCGCTGGGTCAGGTCACACACGACGACAATAGTAGCCGGTTGGTCATCGAAGCGCACATCCAGCGGCACGGTGCGCGATTCGAACCAGTGTCGTCCCGAGCGAGTGGGCAATTCGTATTCAGCAATTTGAATCCGCTGAGTTTCCAGCGCGCCGTGAATCAGACTGAGAAAGAAATCCGCCATTTCCGGGGAATGTACTTCATTAAGTTGTTTGCCTTTTAGCAAAGCCGCGCCGGTTGTTATCAAGCTGTTCGGCTCCGCAAGAATTTCACAGTAGCGCCCGTTGTTGTCGACGACGAATACCTGATCGGGCAAGGCCCGGGTGATAGCGCGCAGGCGCGCTTCGCTGGCGCGCTGGGCGGTCTCCGCCTGACGGCGCACCTCAATTTCCCGCAACAGAGTGGCATTGACCGCTTCCAGCGCCTCCGCACGATGCCGGGAAATAAGATAGGCGGCAACCAATAAACTCAGGATAGTCAATAACAGACACCAGAACAGGGTATCGGTCAACAAGATGGTCTGGGAGCGTAGTTCGAAAAAGAAGGTTAGGACTACCAGGAGCGTTACCAGTCCCAACGCTGTCACCGATAAACCAGCGGGTAGCCATCGGCGGATGCGCTTCTGTTTCAGCGGTTCAGCAGAGCAATAAACAGATTCTTGAGTTTTAATCATAATTTTCTATAATTACTTGCTGTGAAATCAGCGCTGCATCTAAAAGGAACGGCTAAACCGCCCCGGCTCCAGCCATTAACGCCTTGACATGCGCCGCCGCACTCGCTGCCAGCGCCTGCAAGCTGTATCCCCCCTCCAGCATCGAAACGACTCGTCCCGCGCAATACTCATGGGCAATCGCCAGAATCCCTCTGGTTAACCAGTCATAGTCCTCTTCACAAAAATTCAGCCCTGCCAACGGATCCAGATAATGCGCGTCGAAACCTGCCGAGATCAGAATCAATTGCGGCTGAAACGCGCGCAAAGCCGGTTCAATCTCCTCAATCCAGGCCTGACGCAATTCGGCTGAACCACTGTTGGCGGGCAGAGGGACATTGACAATGTTGCCAATGCCGCGCTCCTCGCGACGGCCCGTACCCGGATAGATATACGCTTGGTGGGTGGAAATGTAGAGATAGCCCCGTTGCGTCTCGAAAGCCGCCTGGGTGCCATTGCCATGATGGACATCAAAATCAATCACCGCTACCCGTTCCAGATCGTGAACCGCTCGCGCATGAGCCGCGCCGATCGCCGCATTGTTAAACAGACAAAAACCCATGGACTGATGCGGCTCGGCATGATGGCCCGGTGGACGGATCGCGCAAAAGGCATTATCAGCTTCTCCCTTCAGCACCGCGTCAATCGCCGCACAAACTGCCCCCGCCGCTCTTAATGCCGCTTCGCCGGATTGTGGACAAATGACCGTGTCGCCATCAATCGCGTAATGTCCATGCCGAGGAACCCGGGCAAAGATGCGTTCGACATGTTTGGGCGCGTGAATCCGGTTCAGTTGCTCCAGACTGGCTTCCGGAGCCTCCCGCCATTCCAGGGTGGCGAAAGGCTCAGTTTTCAACTCATTAAGAATGGCGGTCAGGCGGGCCGGACATTCCGGATGGCCATAACCCGCGTCATGTTCCAGACAAAGCGGATGGGTATAGAGCAGCGTGCTCATGACCGTGACTCCTCATGGGTAGGCGTTTCATGCTGGATGGCGGCGCGGCGCAGCGCCTTCAGCACATCCTCGCGGGCAATCATGCCCACCAATCGACCTTCATCGACTACCGGCAGACTTTTAGCGCGCATCTCCACCAGTTTTTGCAGCAATCGACTGAGCGGCAATTGCGGCTCCACGCTGGCAGGATAGGGGGTCATCACCGTTTCAATGGTTTGCTCCATGATCTCGTCGTAGTGCGGAATTAGAGTATGGAAATCGAAACTGAACGCTTTCAACAGGTCAAACTTGGTCAGAATGCCGATCAGATGCCGTTGCTCATTCACGACAGGCACACCGTTGAAATCATGGATTTCAAACAACGTCTCGGCCTCGCGCAGCTTGGCCTTGGGGCTGATGGCAATGGGTTCAGGGGTCATAGCGTCTTGGACCCGATATTGCAGGAATTCATACATGGTGGTTCAATCCTGGCTGATTTAATGCTGATTCAACAGGGTTAAGCATAATTCAAGGTTCGTAAAGATGCTTGCGGGAAGGAATTTGAAGGAACTGTCAGCATAATAATTTTTCTAATTACTTACATTATGTGCACTAAATATGTGCATTTATAGTAACCTTTTACCCCCTTTCGCCCGCTTGCAGGAGAGGGGTGGGGGAAAAGGCTGAAGCCATTTAATACAAATCGACTTTACTTGTATTTAAATAAGCGCTTGGGTAGCGGGAGGCGCGATATGATGATCAACACGGCGATAAACATGGGTGCTGGCAGTATCAAGGGCGCCATTAAGAGCACGGATGGCAGCGCCCAGCGGATTGCCAGGGAAACCGTTCATCCTCTTGCCTCAGCGTTAGCAACGGCTCCCGTCGGCGATCGGCAGATACAGACCACACCGTCTGCGCCGCAGCAGAATTTATGGGAGAAACCCGCGCTGGAGCAGCAGGAAGCAGCGCTTTATCGGGCGCAAGGCAACGCGCGGATCGTCAGCGCCAACAATGCAGTCGGCCAGGTAATAGATACTTTCGTCTGAAGACCGATCCAGCATCCAGCTATCAGACGGGATTCTTGCGCGGATCGAAAGCATCCCGCACCGCTTCCCCAACGAAGACCAGCAGACTGAGCATTAGCGCCACCACTACGAACCCGGAAATACCCAGCCAGGGTGCCTGCAGATTGTCCTTGCCCTGGCGCAGCAGATCACCCAGCGAAGCTGAACCAGGCGGCAGGCCCAACCCCAGAAAATCCAGCGCCGTCAGGGCGACAATCGAGCCGGACAGAATGAACGGCAGGAAGGTCAGCGTCGCTACCATCGCGTTAGGCAAGACATGCTTGAACATGATCCGTCTATCGCTCATACCCAGAGCGCGGGCGGCGCGCACATAATCAAAATTCCGGGCGCGCAGAAACTCGGCCCGCACCACCCCGACTAGCGAAGTCCAACTAAACAGCATCAGCACCAGCAGCAGGGTCCAAAAGCCGGGTATCACGACGCTGGAGACGATGATCAGAATGAACAACTGCGGCAACCCGCCCCAGATTTCCAGAAAGCGCTGGAAAAACAGATCCATCCGCCCGCCAAAATAACCTTGCACTGCGCCCGCCGCGACCCCGATGATGGAAGAAGTCAGGGTCAATAGCAAACCAAACAGCACCGAGATGCGAAAGCCATAGATCAACCGGGCCAGCACATCACGCCCCTGATCGTCGGTGCCAAGCCAGTTCTCGGTGGAAGGCGGCGCCGGCGCGGGAACCGGCAAATCATAGTTCACGGTGTCATGATGAAAACGGATAGGTGGCCAGAGCATCCAGCCGTCCTGGTGAATCAACTCGATCAGATAGGGATCGCGATAATTAGCAGTGCTGGGAAAGACGCCGCCAAAATCAGTTTCCGCATAATCTTTGAATATCGGGACATAAAACGTCCCCTGGTAACTGATCAACAACGGTCGGTCATTCGCAATGAATTCCGCTCCCAGACTCAATCCGAACAACAGCAGGAACAGCCACAACGACCACCAGCCGCGTCGATTGGCCTGAAATTGCGCCAGCCGGCGCCGGGTCAGGGGAGTGAGATGGAAGTGCTTAAAAATCACGTTATTACAGAAATTTTAAGGATTAAGCGATAAAGCAGTATAGCATGAGGGTTACCGCCTGAGCAGAAAGCATGGTCTGTCCTGACTCTGCGCAAAGCATTTTGAAGAGCGAATTCGATGATTGGAATTTAGGTGAGGGTATGGCAAAAGACACTACGAAAACAGGTAGAAGCATTATCGGCATTCCCTTGGGCGACATTGCTGGCGTCGGTCCGGAAATTGTCGCCATGGCGCTGGCGCAACCCGCGATTTATGAAACCGCGCGGCCATTGGTGATCGGAGAAATCAGCGCCCTGCGACGAGCGCTCAAAGTCACTGGTCTCAATCATCTGGACATTCGTGTAATCACTGAACCTGCCGAGGGCCGCTATCAACCGGGCGGCATCGATCTGATCGATCTGGCCAATATTGACGCCAAATGGGTGCCATTCGGTCGAGCGCAGGCGGAAGCCGGTCGCGCAGCCTATCAGTTCATCGAGAAAGCGGTGACTTTTTGCCAAACCGGACAAGTGGATGCGTTGGCTACTCCTCCGATCAACAAGGAAGCTCTGAAAGCCGCCGGCATCCAGGATATCGGCCATACCGAATTGCTGGGCCGTCTGACTGGGGTTGCCGATCCGCTGACGCTATTCCAGGTGCTTGACCTGAAAGTCTTCTTCCTGAGCCGGCATGTTTCCCTCGCTGAAGCCATCAAACTGATCACTCGTAAACGGGTTCTGGATTATCTGCAGCGCTGCACCGACGCCTTGAAGGCGCTGGGCCTGTCCCGGACCCGACTGGCGGTGGCTGGACTCAATCCCCACTGTGGAGAACATGGTCTGTTTGGCCATGAGGAAATGCAGGTTCTGGAGCCCACCATTACTGAAGCTCGCGCCCTGGGTCTTGATGTCGCCGGTCCCATCGCCGCCGATTCCGTGTTTCATCTCGCCCGCCAGGGCGCATTCGACGCGGTGCTGTCCCTCTATCACGATCAGGGCCATATTGCGACCAAAATGGTGGATTTTTATCGCACTATTGCGATCACCATTGGCCTGCCCTTTATCCGTACTTCGGTGGATCACGGCACCGCTTTCGACCTGGCTGGCTCTGGCCAGGCTAACCCATTAAGTATGGTGGAAGCAATTCGATTGGCGGGAGTCTATGCGCTGGACTATCGGCATCGATCGATAGCTGAGGCCAGCATTGCGACGCATCAGAAAGATGCCAGCAGCCACTCAATCCTGACCGGCGAGTCGCTCCCGAAGTAGCGCCAGCAGCGCCTCGCGGGAGCGGGATAGCGATCCCGCGGAGACTTTCACACCCAGCGCTTCGGCGACTTCCAACAGCAACGGGGGACGCAATCGCGCCTGGCGCAACACATCCCGATCACTCAACACCGTGGCGGTCTCTCCCTGGCGCAGTACGACGCCGTCATAGAAAACGGCAACGTGATCCGCCCACGTGTAAGCAAGCTCCACATCATGCGTCGAGAAGACCAGAGTAGCGCCGGACTCATGCAACTGTTGCAAAGCGCCCAGCAGATGGGTCACGCCATGAGAATCAAGGCCAGCGGTCGGTTCGTCCAGCACCAGAATCTCCGGACGCATCGCCAACACCCCCGCGATCGCCACCCGTTTCTTTTGGCCGAAGCTGAGGGTGTGCGTCGCCCGATCGGCCAGATGCGCGATGCGCAGCGCCTGCAACGCTTCTTGCACCCGCTCGCCCGCTTCGTTGTTGGATAATCCCAGATTCAGCGGTCCAAATGACACATCCTGGCGGACTGTCGCGGCAAATAACTGATCGTCCGGCTCTTGCAGGATCAATCCCACCTGACGCCGCCAGTCGTTGAGCGCTCGGTGACTGTAGCCGACGGGTTGGCCCTCCAGGCGGATTTCTCCCCGGGTCGGTTTGCACAGACCATTGAGGTGCAATAGGAGGGTGGTTTTACCGGATCCATTCGCGCCCAGAATCGCCAGCTTTCGGCCTCGCTCAATACGCAGATCGAGACCGCGCAACGCGGCCACGCCGCCTGGGTAAACATACTCCAACCCATGAACCGCCAGTAAAGGCTCCTTCATGACAGACTGCGCGCCAGCCCACTGCTGACCAGACCAATCAGGCTGATTCCCGCGATCCCCACCGCCAGCCGCCACCGTGATAATTCCCATGGTGGCGACAACACGCACAGTTCGCCGGTATAGCCACGAGCCATCAGACCAATCTCCAGGCGGCGCGCCTGGTCCAGCGCCCGCTGGAACAAATTGCCTCCTAACAAACCCAAGGAGCGCACCGACCGATCCAGGCGCGAATAACCCAGTCGCCCCGCTTGGGCCTGGCGACCGGTTAAAGCCCGTTCGGCAAATACGAAGATCAGTCGGTACATCAACAGGATCAGCTCAATCATTCCAGCGGGGACGCCCACGCGCCGCAACAGGAGCACCTCATCGGTCAGCGGCGTGGTCAAAATCAGAAAAGCCAGGCAGCTCATCGCCGCCAGCGCACGGATGACCGTCGTCAACGCCAACTGCAATCCTTCGAGTGAAAGCGTCAGGTCAATACCAGCAGTGAAATCCATTGAGATCGCTAGAAACGGGATGCCCGCCAACAAAAAGGTCGCGGGCGCAGCCAAAACGCTTAGCAGGGTTTTCCAGGGAATTCCAGCGCCATACACAGTTATCAACGTCGCGCTCGCCAACACGAGCGGCGCGGTGGTCAAAGGCGGCAACACCAAGGTTAACGTCAACAAACCGAGCGCTGGTAACCCCTTTTCCATGGGATGCCAGTCCCGCCAGCGATTGGTCCAGGCATGATGGTCAATCGCCCGCATCAGAGCGTTTCCGCTGACCTTGACGCTGACCGCGTTTGAAGCCCAGATAGTAACCTAATACGCCAGCACCCAGGGCCGCCTGTAGCGCGAACAGCCCACTGGCGACTTCGGGAGGCGGCTCCCAGATAAAATCGAACCAGGGTTGATAATCCGGGCTCAGCGTAGCGACCGCCGCCATCGCCTGTCCATCTGTTCCAGCGAATTCCGCCCCTTCACGGCGACTGCCAACAAGAACTGAGGCTAAGATGAAAGCCACCGCCAGCGCCAATAGCCAGCTGTTTCGCGCTTTCACAGGCGGACCTCCGAAACCAGGGTTTTCGGCAGGAAACGCAGGTTCCGCAATTCGTCGCTACTGTATTCACGAAGAAAATTGACAATTACTACGGTCAGTAACCCCTCGACCACCGCCAAGGGTAACTGGGTCGGTGCGAACACACCGGCAAATTTGAGGAACGATCCCGCAACGCCACTGATTGGATCGGAAAAGGCCAAGGCGAGTTGTCCCGCCGTCGTCAGATAAGTTGCCCAGTCGCCCAACATCGCCGCCAAAAATACACTGAAAGCTAGCGGCGCCTGTAAGCCCTGCGCGGCGCGCAGCACGACGTAGGCGACCCAGGGACCGACAATCGCCATCGAGAATACATTGGCCCCCAGCGTCGTGATTCCGCCATGCGCGAGCAACATGGCCTGAAACGCCAGCACGATGGTTCCCAGCAACGCCATCACCGAGGGGCCGAACAAAATTGCGCCCAATCCGGTACCCGTAGCATGGGAACAACTGCCGGTAACCGACGGCAGTTTGAGCGCCGAAATAACAAAGGCAAAAGCGCCCGACGCCGCTAATAACAATTTGATCTCGGGCTTTTCGCGCATCAGTCGATTGACGCGATAGACGCTGACAGCGACGAACGGCAAGGAAACCGCTGTCCAGGCTGCGGCGTGCAAAGGGGGTAAAAAACCTTCGGTAATATGCATAAATGATCTTCCCCAGGTTTGCGAGCGGCAGGTTCAGGGAAGTCGCCTTGAAGATTCGGTAACCGCGATAGATTTGCGGCCATTCAGGCAGGAGACCGTCCACAACCCCGGAACACCCCGCCCGGAAATACGTGTAACAGCATCATCGGCAGGTCTCCTGGCTCACAGGTCCTCGTCGCTCGCCCAGCCTTCCCAGCCTGACCGGCCAGTGGCGCACGGGGGGCGTGACTCGCTGTTCACAGTTGCGGGGGCAGCTCTGGCTTAGGTCGCCGGTTGGCAACCGCACCAGATTCCCTTTTCATCCCCTTGGGGTCAATACCCCCTGGGAACCGATGTTTTTATGAAATAATGTTAAGCCTGGTTGGCGATCACGTCAACGTAAGGCAATCAAACGATCAAGCAACTCGTCCATCGTGCGGACCCCGGCCTACTTCCCGATCAACCAAATGCAAGGTCACCGATCATCTTGATGTTTTAAGCTAGGCGTTCCCCGAATTTTTCGTTACGCTTTCACCGAATTCAACACTGAAATTCAATCCAATAGCATGATTAAACAGCTGGTTTTTTGAGAAATGCTTCACGCTTAACTGACAAGTCGTCATTTTTTAGCAACTTTTGCATGAATCCGGAACCGGAATCCTTTATGAATGAGAAACGCCTGCTGATTGTTGATGATGAACCTGCATTCGGTGAGTTTGTCCGCCAAGTTGCTCTGTCCCTGGACTACCAGGCCATGGTGACAACGGATGGCAAAGCTTTCCAGGAATGCTATGCCGATTTCCAGCCGACCACGATCATGCTCGATATGGTCATGCCGGACATGGATGGCAATGAATTGCTGCTCTGGCTATTACAACAGGGCTATGCCTCCGATCTCATCATCACCACCGGCTATAATCCGGATTACGCCAGCGATGCCAAGACGCTGGCTGAATTCAATGGATTGCGCACCGTAACTACGTTGGTTAAACCGTTCAGCCTTGCCCGGTTGCGCGCTGTTCTTGGCCGCCGGGAACCCTCATGACCTCGTCTTACTCCTGGTCT
This sequence comes from Gammaproteobacteria bacterium, assembly GCA_024235095.1. Classification (NCBI taxonomy): domain Bacteria; kingdom Pseudomonadati; phylum Pseudomonadota; class Gammaproteobacteria; species Gammaproteobacteria bacterium. The sequence goes on along the minus strand of JACKNC010000001.1, from coordinate 2,478,367 downwards.
TGGTTAACCCACCGGTCTCCGGTCTTATTTGTCAGCGTTCCCAACATCCCCAGAAAAGGCTGTGCATGAATCGCTGCCCCAGAATGCTGAGCGTCCTGTGAAAAAGAGTCCCCTACACCGACAACTACTGTTCTCTCACCTGTCAGTGGCATGGGTTGGCATCAGCCTGTTATTGGCCGCATTGATCTCGACTTACGAATTACGCAACCAGGTCGTCCTGCTGGCCCGTGAGGGCGCGCCTATGGCCCAAGCCTCCCTGCGAGTGCTAGCCGGTGTGCAATACTCGCTGGCCAGTCTTCGCGGTTGGGTCAGCCTGGGTGACACCCATTTTCTGGAGGACTGGCGCACCGCCTGGGAACAAGACATCCTGCCGACTATCGCCATGATCAAGCAATGCCGGCGCATGTTCGAGCAAACCTGCATCCTGGAGCGTTTGCCCGAACTTGAGACGCGCCTGACCGAGTTGCGGAAATCCCAGGAATGGGTAAAGGATATGGCTCATACGCCTAACAATGAACCGGCGCGGCTTATTTACCAAGCGGAGGTCGCGCCCAATGCGACCAAGCTCAAAACATTGCTCACTGCATTACAACACGAGGAAGACGCGCAAGACGATGCGCCGGGCCGGAAGGCGTTGCTGGCGCGGATCATGAAAATCCAGAATGCGGTTTTCAGCGCCCAGTTGCTGCTAAGAGAAATCCTAGGCATCAACGGTTTGCAATACGCCGAAGCGCTTCCGGCCCGATTGGACGCCGTTGAGACCCTGCGTGCGGAAATGAGCGAAAATCGGCTTTTGACCCTCCGCGAGCGACAAATTCTCGATCTTCTTCAACAGAACTGGCAAGTCTTCACCGCACTCGCCATGAAAATGACCGAGCGCCGTCAAGCAGCGGACTGGAACCTGGCCTTGCATCGTATGGCGGTGGAAACCGATCCGCTAGCGGATCAGGTCACGGCGCTGGTTGCGGCGATGGCGGCCGATTCCGAAACCCGTTTGGAGCAAGAGGTTCATGCGGCGCGTCTCACTAGTGTGGTAACAATCTCGATCCTGGTCATGACCGCGTTGGCGATGCTGGCTGTAGCATATCGTATGTCCCGGAAGCGCGCCCGCTCCCTGGCTCGTCCTATCGTGGCGCTGGCGGAAGCAACCCGCCGTTTGGAAGAAGGCTTTGCAACCGAGGATCTACCGATCCGCCGTAATGACGAACTGGGTGAACTCACCCGCGCCTTCAATCACATGCGCGCATCGATGCAACAAACGCAGACCGAACTGCGTGAAGCGAATACGCTCCTCGAACAGCGGGTCATGGAACGCACGACTCAGTTAGCGCTGACCAATGCTTCTCTGACCCAGGAAATCGAATTCCGCAACCAGACGGAAAAAGCCCTGCGCGAAAGCGAGGCACGGGTGCGCGCCATGACCCGAGCCATCCCCGATCTAGTGTTCGTTGTCGATATGGAAGGCCGTTATCGGGAAGTTCTGGCCGCTGGCCGGGAATGGGATGCCCATCGCATTACCCCGATCCGCGGGCGTTTTCCGGCGGAAACGGGCGCCGGAAAACCGCAAAACCGCTGGGAAACGTCCGGGAATCCGATGCAAAACCCTGCACCCGGAATCATTCCCGTGCGCGGTAAGTTGCTCAGTGAGGTCCATAGCCCGGAGATGGCGGAGTTTTTTATCGATATTATTCATCGAGCGTTGAAAACCCGGCAAATTCAGGTCGCTGAATATGAGTTGGCCACCAGCTCAGGACTGCGCTGGTTCGAATCGCGCACAGCACCACTTGATATTCCCCTGATAGATCAACAGATTGCAATTATTAACAACGATCAGATGAATCTGTTTGGGCCACCCCAAACCTCCTCCGCCGAGAAACTGGCTGCTATTGTGGTCGCGCGCGACATCACCAAACGTAAACAGGCTGAAAATCAGCTTCGGCAAGCGCAAAAAATGCAGGCTATCGGTCAATTGACCGGTGGCATCGCGCATGACTTTAATAATCTCCTAGCCGTCATCATGGGTAACCTGGAATTGCTGCATGAGCAACTGGTTGTTCACCCCCGACTGTATGAACTGGCGTTGCAAGCTCTGCGGGCGGTGGATCGAGGCGCAGCGCTAACCCGTCGCTTGCTAGTTTTCGCCCGCCGCCAGCCGTTGCAAGCGCAATCGACCGATCTGAACAAACTGGTGCTTGGCATGATTGAGCTCATCCGCCGCACCTTGGGCGCTACGATCCAGATTGAAACCGCGCTGGCGCCGGATCTGGAGCAAACTTTCGTCGACCCGGACCAGTTTGAAAGCGCTCTGCTCAACCTGGTGATCAACGCCCGCGATGCGATGCCCCAAGCGGGCCGCCTGGTGCTGGAAACGGTCAATGCTATTCTTGACGAAGATTACGCCGCGACGCACCAGGACGTGCGGCCCGGCGCGTATGTGGTGCTGGCGGTCAGCGATTCGGGCGTCGGCATGGCGCCCGAGGTGCTGGAGCGAGCTTTTGAACCATTCTTCACCACCAAGGAGACCAGCAAAGGCAGCGGTCTGGGCTTGAGCATGGTGTATGGCCTGGTCAAGCAGTCCGGCGGCCATGTCACGATTTACAGCGAACCAGGCCGGGGCACCACGGTGCGGCTCTACCTGCCGCGGATTCACGCCGAAACCTTGGCAATGCTTGAACCGCCCAGCGCCGATGCCTCTTTCGAGGGACAGGGCGAAACGATTCTAGTCGTTGAGGACGATGCCGATGTCCGGTTATTCGCTATCAAGGCGCTGCACAGCCTGGGTTACGAGACCTGTCAGGCGGACGACGCCAAGACCGCGTTGGAAATCCTCAATCTGAATCCGCGCATTGCTCTCCTCTTTACCGATATCGTGCTCCCGGGTGATATGGATGGCGTGCATCTCGCCACCGAAGCGACCCGCCGCCGGCCTGGGTTGCCGGTGCTCTTCACTTCCGGCTATACCGAACGTATGTTAGTCAGTGGTGGTGAACTGTCGGAAGGCGTTGAAATATTAGCAAAACCCTATCGAAAAGCTGAATTGGGCAGCAAGCTGCGCGCCTTACTCAGTCGGCGCGGCAAATCCTGATCGGACAGTAATAAAATTCATAACAAAACCTAACTTGACATATTCGGGAACGCCTTTGCCCTTATCAACCATGAAGATGCGCGACTGGCTCGCTACCCGGCTGGAGCAGCTTCACTATTTCCTGCTCCCCTCCACCTGCCTGCTCTGCGGAGCGGCTGGCGCAGCAGGTCGGGATTTGTGCGCCGGTTGCGCTGCTGATCTGCCCCGTAATAGCCACGCCTGCGCGATTTGTGCACTGCCTTTATCGTTGGACAATCAGATTGGCTTGTGTAGCCTATGCTGTGCGCAGCTTCCTGATTATGACCGCGCGTTTGCCCCGTTTTGCTATCGACCGCCCGTGAATTTTCTAATTCGCCGGCTTAAATTCAATGGTCGCTTGAGCCATGCCCGACTGTTGGGCGAATTGTTCGCTGACGCCCGCGCTGAACGTGGCGCTCCCTGGCCGGACTGTATCCTCCCCGTCCCGTTACATCCTCTGCGTTTACGCGAACGCGGTTTCAACCAGGCGCTGGAGCTGGCGCGCGACGCCGCCCGCCGCTTCCAGATTCCTTTACTCGCGCAAGGTCTGCAGCGCATTCGCTATACGACGCCGCAAACCCAGCTCGACGCCCGCACCCGCCAGACTAACCCACGGGGCGCTTTCGTCATGGAACAACCGCTGCCTGGATCGCGGGTTGCCTTGGTTGACGATGTGATGACAACTGCCAGCACCGTTGCCGAATGCGCCCGCGTTCTGCGAGCGGGCGGCGTTGCCGATATTGAGGTCTGGATTATCGCCCGCGCCGGCGGTGAGCGTTGAGCATTCGAATCCTTCATCAATTCTCGCAATTCTTTTACCCCGCTTGCCCTGAAATCCCGTAAAATGCCGCGCCAATTCGCATTCAGGCAGCAGATTGGCGCATGAACAATACCTTATCGGCTTTTGAACAAGCCCTTCGTTCCCATGACGACCTCATCAAGCGTCGCGATCTGGCGATCTGGATCGGGGCCGAGCCTACTTTCACCGACCGCCGCTCCGAAGCTCCGGAGTGGTTATGCAACGCCCTCGGCCCAACCAAGGAGCGATACGCTCAGCAGATGCTGGCGGAAACCCTGCATTTGACGCCGGGCAGCATGGTACTGCGCACCCTGGGCCGACAGTACTCCAGGGAAGACCTGCCGCGCTGGAGCCTGGGACTTTATCGCCGTCGTGATGGGCAACCCGTCTGGTCGGGGCCGCCTGATCCGCTGACCACCGATTCTGCGCTCGCGCCGTCCACCGATCAACTCGAGGATTTCTGGGAGCGGCTGGCGCAACAACTCGGCACGCGGGGCTGGCCCGCATTGTTGTTGACGGTCGAGACCTTTCCCCATTTGCGGGTGGTCTTTCGCCGCGATATGTTGCCTTTGCCGGCCAATCCAGAGCGCGATGCGCGACTGGCCCGGCTCAGCTTGCATAGTCAGCCGATACCGCTTCAGGGTCCCCGGGATGAATTAGCGGAACAGGGTGTTTTCCTGGTAGGGATAGGCGCGTTTCCTCTGGAGCTGGGGGGTGGCGAAACCGCCGCACCCGGTGTGGAACTGCCCGCCTGTCCTGATACGGGACTGTTTCTGAGCTTGCTGGAAGCGATCAGTGAAGCCGCAAACGCCGCCGAACTACCGTCGCTGATTCTGGCCGGCTTTCCTCCCCCGGTCGACGCTTCGGTGGCCTGGACGACCTTGACCCCGGACCCGGCGGTGGTTGAAGCGAATATGGCTCCGGCGCTGGATACCGCCACATTCCTGCAGGAAACCCGAGCCTGTTTCACCGCCGCCGCCGCCGCTGGATTGTCGCCTTATCGCCTGCATTACAACGGTCAGATCACGGATTCCGGCGGCGGCGGGCAAATCACTCTGGGCGGCCCGGCGCCGGATCGCAGTCCGTTTTTGGCGCACCCGCATTTATTACCGGCGCTGATTGCCTATTTCAATCGCCATCCGGCTCTGTCGTTCTACTTCGCTGGCGACTTTATCGGCAGCTCCAGCCAGGCGCCGCGCGCTGACGAGCGCACCGCCGATCTTTTCGAGGAACTCACGCTGGCGCTGGCGCTGTTGGGACGTCAACACAATCCGACTCCGGATATACTGTGGCAAACGCTGTCGCCGTTTCTCGCCGATCCCGCCGGTAATCCGCATCGCGCCGAGATCAACATTGAAAAACTGTGGAATCCCTATCTGCCAGGACGCGGCCAGTTGGGGCTGGTGGAATTCCGCGCCTTTCGCATGCCGCCTACTCCAGAACGATTGACCGCGCTAGCGACGCTGTTGCGCGCCATCGTGGCCATGCTGATTCAGTCGTGGGAACCGCCCCGTTTGATCGATTGGGGGCGGGAGCTTCATGACCGGTTCGCCTTACCCTTCTATCTGCGCACTGATTTATGGGAAGTGCTGGACGAACTGGCCCGCGCTGGTCTAGGACTGAGCCAACCGCTGATCGCTGAGTTGCTGGATGAACACTATTATCTGATGGGTGAGGCGGTATTCGGCGACTGCCATCTGACCATGCGGCGCGCATTAGAATTTTGGCCATTGCTAGGCGATGCGCTTTCTCAAGAACATGGCCATTCACGGTTGGTGGACGCCAGCACCGCGCGTCTGGAAATCAGTCTGCGTGCGCAACCCGGCGCGGCGCGGGACGCATTGAACGAGTGGCGATTGACGTTCAATGGCTATCGACTGCCGATGCGTCGGGAAGATGAACTGGATGGAGAAACTTGGCTGTGTGGGATGCGTTACCGGCGCTTTAAGCCGTGGACTGGTCTGCATCCCGGTCTGGAAGCTCAGGGACCGCTGCAACTGATATTGAGCCATCCTCGACATCCAGGCGCGCTGCGGGTGACTTTGCATGAATGGCGGCCCCAGGGGGGGGGATATGACGGGTTGCCCCACAAGTTTGAAGAGGCCGCCGCCCGCCGCGCCGAGCGCTTTGTTACTGAATATCTGGACGCCAAACCAATAGAGCCACCCTTGGAAGCGCCGCCTGAAGCAATCACGCCCTATACTTTCGATTTACGCTGGTTATAGAAAGAGAATGCATCATGTTTGGGCGTCATGGTCAGTGGGCTTCAATCTGGATCATCCGATTTTATTTCCTGCTCATCATTGGATTTTTACCTGTCAGCGCGGCCCTGGCTGAGGCGGCTGGCGAGGTAGTCAGCACGCTGGGAGCCGTTGAAGTCCTGCGCGAGGGGCGCTGGCAACCGGCTGGCCCTGGCGCAACTTTGAATGCCGGCGAGATTGTGCGCACCGGCGCGGGCAGCCGGGCAGCGATTTTGCTGGCCAGTGGGACGCAGGTCAAGCTGAATGCCCGGAGTCAATTGGAACTCAAACAGATCGCGCCACCGCCGGAAAAAGGCTTCATTTCGACTGCTATCCAGGCGCTGCAAAGTATTCTGCGAGTGTTAAACGGCGAAGTTTGGGTGCGCAACAGCGGCGAGCCGCTGGAAGTGCAAACTGTGGCGGCGACCGCCACTATTCGCGGCACCGAATTCAATCTGGCGGTAGGTTTCGACGATACCGCCCGGTTGACGGTGGTCAATGGCCTGGTGGAATTCAGCAATCCCCAGGGCAGCGTCCTGGTCGCGGCGAATGAGCAGGCTGATGCAAAACTCAGGGAAGCGCCACGTAAAATCGTGCTGCTCAATCCGCTCGATGCGGTGCAATGGTCGCTTTACTATCCCCGCCTGATCGGTGGCGCGGCAGATAACCGCTGGTTGCAGGCCGCGCAACAGCATTTGCTGCGCGGTGAAGTGGCGGCGGCGCGACAGGCCATTGACCGGGCGCTAGCGCTCAATGCTAACGATGCTCTGGCCTATAGCCTGCGTTCCACGGTTGAATTGACGCAAAACCGTAAGGCTGAAGCACGAGCCGACGCTGAAAAAGCGGTGACTGTGAATCCTTCTTCGTCCACGGCGTATCTCAGTCTGAGTTGGGTGCAACAGGCCGAATTCGATCTGGATGGGGCGCTGGCGTCCGCGCGTAAGGCGGTTGAACTCGACCCCCATAATGTCCAGGCGCTGATTGAGGAAAGCGGTCTGCTGTTTGGCATGGGCCGGTTGAAAGACGCGGTAAACATCGCGGAACAGGCGCGGCAAGCTGCTCCTGATAACGCGATGGTCAACACCGTTTGGGGTTTTCTGCAACTGGCGCGCAACCAGGTGAATGCGGCTCGCGCGGCGTTCCAGGCGGCCATCGCCCAGGATTCGACCCTGGGCCTGCCTCATTTGGGGTTGGGATTGGCGCTGTTTCGGGGGAATCAAACCGGAGCGGCGATCGATGAAATGCGCAAGGCGACGCTGCTGGAGCCGCAGGTCGCGCTCTATAACAGCTATCTCGGCAAGGCGTTCTATGAAAACAAGCAGGATCGGCGGGCGCAAAAATATCTGGAAGTCGCTAAACAACTCGACCCGCGCGATCCCACGCCCTATTTGTACGATGCGATTAGGCTGCAAAGCGTTAATCGTCCGGTGGAAGCTGTCGAGAACTTGCAGAAATCCATTGAACTGAATGACGAGCGAAGCGTTTATCGTTCTCGGTTGCTGCTGGATGAAGATCTGGCGGCGCGGTCGGCGACCCTGGGGCGGATTTACAATGAGGTCGGCTTCACGCAACTCGGCTTGTTGGAAGGTTGGCGATCGGTCAGCCTTGATCCAACTAACTATTCGGCTCATCGTCTGCTGGCCGATTCTTATGCCGCTTTACCGGGAATTGAACCGGCCCGGGTTAGCGAGCTACTCCAGGCGCAGCTATTGCAACCGATCAATATCACCCCGGTTTCGCCGCAGCAGGCGGAAACCAAATTGCTGCTTCCCGCCGCAGCTCCACTGACGCCTTCTCTGTTTGAATTCAATCCGCTGTTTGTGCGCGAAAAGCCCACACTTTACTTTTCCGGCGTGGGCGGCAATCAGGAGGCCTGGGGCGATGAGTTGATCGTGTCCGGTTTGACTGACCGCTTCTCCTACAGCCTAGGGCAGTTCCACTATCAGAGCAATGGTTACCGACCCAATAATGATGTGGAAAACAACATCTACAATCTATTCTTCCAGGCGGCGGTGACTCCGGATTTCAGTCTCCAGGCAGAATATCGTTCTCGCGAGACCCTTGCCGGTGATATGGCCCTTTCGTTTAATGATTCATTCAACGCTTCCAAGCGCCGTGACTTTGAGCAGGAAACCGCCCGTGTGGGAGCGCATTATGCGCTGTCGCCGCAAACGCAGATAATTGCTTCCGTCATCTACGCCGATTTACAAGATACTGGCAGTTTTCCAGATCTTAATATCACTATTGGAGTAAATAAAAAAGGCTATTTAGCGGAAACTCAACTCATCCATAAAACCGACCGCTTTAATATCGTCACCGGCATTGGCGGTTACTCAACCGATGAAAGTTTTTTTGGTTTTCCACAGCCCAGCACCACCAGTGAGCAACAAATAGCTTATAGTTATGTGCATCTTGCTTTCCCCGATACTTTTATCTGGACGGTGGGTTTGAGCTACGAATCTTATGAAGGCTCAAGCGCCCATTTGAACGAGCTGAATCCAAAACTGGGCTTGCAGTGGGCAATCAATGACCATATCTCTCTGCGCGCAGCGACATTTAAAGTTGTCACCCGGTCATTCGCAGTTGATCAGACTATTGAACCCACTCAAGTAGCCGGGTTCAATCAGTTGAGTGATTTTGCAGATGCAACGGTATCAAGAAATTATAGCGTTGGTCTCGATGTCCGGTTTAATGGCCAATGGTTCGGCGGCCTGGAGGCGTTGAGGCGAAATAACGAAACACCTTTCGGTACGCTGGATGTGCCGGAATTCTATGAAATGGATGACAATCAGCAGCATTTTTACAGCGCCTATTTATACTGGTCGCCTAATCTGCGCTGGGCGGTTGCTACGTCATGGCTTTATGAAAAGTTTGAAGATAAATGTTTTCGGTGCCAATTATTTAGCTCGATTCCTGTTCAAATGAAAACCTTTTCGCTACCTGTGAAAATTCAATACCTTGCACCTTCAGGTTTCTTTGCGGGATTAGGCATGACTTATGTTAATCAGCATGTACAATTTCTTGACCCGCAATCCTTGACCGCTGCACCTGTGCAAAGCGACAACTTTTTCCTGGTTGATGCCGGATTCGGTTATCGTTTGCCAAAACGGCGTGGCATTATCGCTCTGGAAGCGAGAAACCTGTTCGATAAACAGTTTCATTTCCAGGATTATAGTTTTATAACGGCTGACCAGACGGCTAATCCTCGATTTATTCCGGAACGAACGCTGTTTGGTCGGCTGATTCTCAATTTCTAATTCTGTACGAGGAGAAAATCGGATGAGTCTGACAGGTGTTGAAGTGCCGGTTGAAGCACTAGATAATGTTGAACCGAATACGGTTTTAGTGGTGATCTCGGATGAGCAGGGAAGGGTCAAAGTCGTAAAAATTGATCCTCAATCAGTCGTCGCCGGGGAAGCCTTTTTAAAGGTAGCTGCTGCTGAAAATCAGCCACAAGCCGGATGTTGGGTATTTTATGGCGGTAAATGGGTATGGATAGACCCTTGTCCGAATTGAGTTAAAACCTGATTCATTTGCCGAGTCCAATGGCTCGCCTTCTGACAGCGATACTGGTTGCTGTTATCGCCTTTGGACTCACTCTCCTCCTCGCCAACCTGTCCTTTTTCGCCTTCCTGGAACTGAAAGGACTCGATCTGCTGTTCACCCTGCGTGGCCCGCTGCCTTCGCCGCAAAACATCATCATCGTCGCCATTGACGAACCCTCCATGGCGCAAATTGGCCAGCAATGGCCGTGGCCACGCCGCCTGCACGCCCAGTTAATCCGGCAGCTGAAACAGGCTGGCGCCAAAGTCATCGGCTTAGATATTCTATTTAGCGAACCCTCGGAACCCACCGAAGACCAGGCACTGGCGCAAGCGCTGCGCGAAGCGGGTAACGTTGTGCTGGTCAACACGGTTTCAGTGATCAACGACCCGCAGTTTCGTCATATCCTCCAGGTTGATCCGCTTCCTGCCTTTCGGGAGATCACCGCCGTAGGTAGTCCGTTTATCAATCTGGACGCCGATGGCGTGGTCCGCCGGGTGCGGTTACGGGCATGGGATCAACCGTCTTTTGCCCAGCAAGTGATTCGATATTTTCTGGAATCGAAATCTATTCCCCGGTCTTTACAAGAGGAGGCAATAGGGAGCGAAACTGAACGCGTGATCAATCATTTGGGACCGAAAAGGACGATCAGGACGGTATCCTACTATCAAGCGCTCGACGATGAACACTTGTTGCCACCAGGGATTTTCACTGACCAGATCGTACTGGTCGGTCTTTCGCTGGAAGCCTCTCCAACGCCGGAGCATCTATCAGGCGATCTATTCCTTACGCCATTTTCCTGGGTGCATGGAAAGCCGGTTGCCGGAGTCGAGATACAAGCCACGATCATAAGCAATATGCTGGAAGATCAATTCATCGACGTCCCCAGCCGGTTGGGACAGTGGGTTCTACTGTTGAGTTTTTCACTGGCATCAAGTTTGCTTATTATAAGACTCACGCCAGTCGTTGCCTTGATTGCTATAACGGCTCTGATCGGATTATCCATCATCATTATTGAAGTCATTTTTGCAAATATGAACCTTTGGCTTCCTGTTTTCTCGGTTATTTTGAGCCTCATATTAATTTACAGCGGCCATTTACTGATTCGGACACTGAGAGCCGAACACGAACATCGCCGTTTTTTGGAAGCCATGAATCATGATCTGGAAATCAAAGTGAATGAGCGCACCCAGGAGCTTCACATCGCACACCAGGAATTAATGCATCATCATCAGCAATTGGAAACCGCTTATCAGGATCTGGCGCAGACTCAGCAGCAATTGGTTCATTCAGAGAAGATGGCTTCATTGGGTTTATTAGTAGCCGGTGTCGCCCATGAATTAAATAATCCGATCAGTTATATCAACAGCAATCTCGAATTTATCGAGGACTATACCGAGCGTCTGGTGCGAGTCTGCAAGGTATATTCAAAAGCTAATGTACTGGAAGGCGTTATTGATTCATCGAGCGATAATTGTAGAGAAATACTGCGCTTTGAAACGATTTTTGAAACCTTGCGGGAACTAATTGCCAGTTGCAAAGGGGGTACGGAAAGAGTCAGGAAAATCGTACTGGATTTGCAAATATTTTCACGTACTGACGACATTGATCTTGTATTAGCCGACTTGCACCAAGGCTTGGAATCTACGCTGAATCTACTTGTTAAACAGTACTGTAATCGAATTACTATTCACCGCAATTATGGTTATTTGCCTCTAGTGGAATGTTATCCGGGTCAAATCAATCAAGTATTCATGAATCTACTGCAAAATGCAATTCAAGCCATTCCCGATCATGGAGATGTTTGGATTAAGACCTGCTTCGATAATGACTGGGTGAGTGTGGTGATTAAGGATAATGGCGTAGGCATTCCAAAAGCACATTTAGAAAAAATTTTTGATCCTTTCTTTACTACTAAAAAAATAGGTTCTGGAACAGGATTAGGACTTAGCATCTCCTTTGGTATTATTCAAAAACATGGCGGACGAATCGATGTTACGAATGCAGTAGGCAAAGGTGCTGAATTTACTATTAAATTACCTGTACATCATTAGTTTGAGAGGATCCAATGAAAAACAGGATCATCCAGTCGATTATTCTATGGTTTAACGATCTTCCAATCAAGAAAAAATTTTGTCTCACTCAATTTATTTCGATGAGTATCGTCTTATTCTTGATTATTTTTATTTTAAGCGCTCATGAGTTTTTTTCCTACCGGCAACAGTTGTTGCGTGATGCGCGGGTAATGGCTCATATATTGGGCGAGAACAGCAGCGCTGCTTTGATTTTTGAAGACAAAAAAACCGCTGAGGAGCTTTTACAAAGCTTGCGTTTTAATCCTGCCATTATTTCAGCAACGCTTTATCTTCCTGATAATAAGCTATTTGCATCTTATCACAGAACTCATAATGTTACTGATAACGGTGATTCTCTATCCGATTTATCAGTGTCTAGCCATGATTTTACACCGATATTAAGTCACGATTTTTTCACTGCCAAAGCCTCATCAAAATCATCATTAAAATCACATGCTTATGATTTTGGTTGGCGACAACTTGAGTTGTTTGAACCTTTTCGCTTGCCAAACCAATCCGTTGCTATAATTAATCTACAGGTCAGTTTTGATATGCTTTATAAGCGATTGATGGAATTCATTGGCGTTATTATGTCAATTTCATTGATTGCACTAACAGTAGCTATGTTACTAATAAATCGCTTGCAACGAATAATAACCCAGCCTTTGTTCGAATTAACTGATCTGATGCGTGTTGTGTCGGAAAAACGAAATTATACTCATCGTGCTGGGATGGATCGCCATGATGAGATTGGCTTGCTCGCGCAAGGCGTTGATACAATGCTCGGCGTTATTGAACAGCATCAACAGGGATTGAATCGAGAACTTAGGGAACGTAATAGAGCTGAACATGATCTTTCCGCAGCGAATGTAGAATTGCATCAACGTCATCAGCAACTCGAAGTAGCTTATCAGGAATTAGCGCACGCTCACCAACAACTCATTCACTCAGAGAAAATGGCTTCGCTGGGTCTGTTGATGGCGGGCGTCGCTCATGAGCTGAATAATCCGATTAGCTACGTTTATAGCAACCTGGAATTCATTGAAGAGTATGTTGAACGTTTAGTTAATTTTGCCTGCCAGGCAAAAGCCAATTCTTCCGAAAATCAAATTTACTGCCATATTGATAAACATGAAAATCTTTTCAGTTTTGAGAAAATTTTAAAGACTTTGAGAGAATTAATTGCCAGTTGTCTAGAGGGTACTGAAAGGGTTAAAAAGATTGTATTGGATTTACGGAGCTTTTCAAGGACTGATGATATTGGTTTTATGCCAACCCAGTTGCGGGATGGAATTGAATCTACTTTGAACTTTCTTACGAAGCAATACCGCGATCGAATCAAGATTCACCGTGATTATGATAATTTACCTTTAATTGAATGTCATCCAAGTCAAATCAATCAGGTTTTCATGAATCTGCTTCAGAATGCTATTCAGTCAATTCCAGATAAAGGCGACGTCTGGATTCGAACGGAATCAGATAGCGAATCGGTTAAAATTATTATTAAAGATAATGGAGTTGGTATTTCACAAGATAATTTAAACCGAATATTTGACCCTTTTTTCACTACTAAACCTGTAGGTATGGGCACTGGATTAGGCCTTAGCATTGTTTATGGTATTATCAAAGAGCATGGTGGAGCCATTTATGTCAGGAGTGAAATTGATTATGGTACTGAATTTACTGTTGAATTGCCTGTTCATTTGTTGAGGATATAAATATGAAACGTCATGAATTGTTAATTGTTGATGATGAGAAAGAAATTCTACGGAGTCTCACTCTAACCTTTGAGGATGATTATGAGGTTTTCACCGCACCTAGCGGATCCGAAGCGCTGGATATTCTGGGAAAGCAAGATATTGCAGTGGTGATTGCTGATCAGCGCATGCCAGAAATGACAGGCGTAGAGTTTCTTCAAAAAGTTATTGAAATCAATCCGTACATTATACGCATTATATTAACAGGGTATACTGATACGACTGCGCTTGTGCAAGCAATCAATAGAGGTCATATATATCAATATATTACTAAACCTTGGGAACGTCATGAGCTAAAAATAGTTGTTAAAAGAGCAGTGGAAAATTATGAGTTGGTTATGAAAAATCAACAATTGGTTAAAGATTTAAAAATTGCTAACAAGCGCTTGCAAAACGAGAATACTTTTCTCAAAAAAGAAGTTGTCAAAAATTTACAATTTTCCGATATTATTTGTCAGAGCCTTATAATGAAAGAGGTGATGGGAGTAATTAACAAAGTCATCAATAATTCAATCTCTATTCTATTAACAGGTGAAACAGGTACAGGAAAGACATTAATTGCTCGCTATATTCATCATCATGGACCACGTAAGAATAAACTGTTTATCGAACAGAATTGTGGAACGATTCCTGAAACGCTTTTAGAAAGCGAACTTTTCGGTCATCGAAAAGGAGCTTTTACTGGCGCCACTAATAACCAGCAAGGGTTGTTTGAAATTGCCGAGGGAGGAACTATTTTATTGGATGAAATTAGCGAAATGAGTCCAGAGTTACAAGTAAAATTGTTACAGGTTTTACAGGAAGGCTGGTATCGCCGGTTAGGTGAGGGTGAGTATCGACAGGCTAATGTCAGAATCATTACCGCTACGAATAAGGATATACAAGATGAAGTGCAGAAAGGAAAATTTCGTTCTGATCTTTATTATAGAATTAATGTCTTTCCGATACACATTCCTCCTTTACGAGAACGCATCGATGACATTCCACTATTGGCTGATTATTTTCTGAAAAAATATAGCCATAAGCTTAATAATCAGATTAAAAACTTTAGTGAAGATGCCTTACAAAGACTATGTTGCTATGATTTTCCTGGTAATGTGCGAGAGCTGGAAAATCTGATTGAAAGGGCCTTGATTTTAAGTACTGGAACGCAAATTGGAGTAGGTGAATGGTTACCGGTCTCAATTAATCGACCAGAAGATCTATCAACACTAGAAATCCGGGAACGCAACGAAATTAGGCGTCTTCTTAAGCTTCATGCGGGTAATCTGGGTTTGGTGGCTAGGGATATAAATATGAGCCGCACGACTTTGTGGCGACGTTTGAAAGAGTATGGCCTCGAAGCCTGAAGGTTGGCGCGTTTCAAAATGAAACGTAATGAAATTGCTCTGTTTCAAATTGAAATATTCATTTATTTGTTTTTTGTTATTTACAATTAATAAATATTAGATATGTTTTTGTTTTTTTAAAATCTGATTGATCCCCACTTGGTTAATAAGGATAAAAGACCTCAAAAAGCCCCATGGCCTGGATTTTGCTGATTAAGCGCTGAGCAGTAAATGATTTCCGGTTTGAGTGCAAACCGTTATCTAAGCGCATAATAATACTGATAATTCAAAGGTGAGGCTATGGTCTTTGGAATGTATGCCCGGCAGCTTCGCGAGCGCCATCGCAGAGTCAGCAAACGCTATTCAATACGACAAATTGCTTTGAGAGTCGGTATGGAACCCGCTTATCTCAGCAGGATCGAACGCGGCGATACGCCGCCGCCATCGGAGCAGGCGATTCGGCGCCTGGCGGTGGAATTGGGAGAAGATGCCGATTTTTTGCTGGGGTTGGCGGGCAAGGTTGCGTCGGATGTCTGTGAAATCATTACGAGCAGGCCAATCCTGTTCGCTGAATTGATCCGTTGTCTGAGTGATGTCCCGGATGAACAATTGACGACGTTGGTGATTAAAATTCGCAACAATGAGTGCTGAATTTCCTGATAATCCCTCCGTGCAAACCACACTCCATAGCCTGGGTGTTTAGCAGCTAGGCCGTGGAATCCAGGCTTCTTCGGGATTTCACTGCGCTTTTTCCAGGCTATGGCTTTTTATTCAGGTTGCGTCTTGTCGACCAATCGCAAAAACAACTCCTCCAGTCGATTCGCTTTGTTGCGCAAGCTTAATACCTCGATGCCTCGCGCCGAGAGTTGCTGAAACAGCGCATTAATGCCACGTTCTCTGGCTACATCGACTTCCAAAGTCAGTTCGTCCAGCCAGCGCAGCGGATAACCGGGAACATCGAGTATTTCAGTCAGCGGCTGGTGAAGATTAAGCACGAAGGTTTCCAGATGCAACCGATTCAGCAAGGTCTGCATTCGGGTATTTTCGATAATCCGGCCCCGGTCGATGATCGCAATATGGCGGCACAGGCTTTCCGCCTCTTCCAGATAATGCGTCGTCAGAATAATCGTCACTCCGCGACGATTGATCTCTCGCAGAAACTCCCACATCGAGCGGCGGATTTCGATATCCACCCCGGCGGTTGGTTCGTCCAGAATCAGCAATTTTGGTTCATGCACCAGCGCCCGGGCGATCATTAGCCGCCGCTTCATGCCGCCGGATAGCTCGCGCGCCATCTGCCGGCGCTTGTCCCACAAACCCAGTTGCTTGAGATAGGTCTCAGCGCGCTGGCGGGCCAGTTCACGAGGCAGGCCATAGTAGCCAGCCTGATTAATCACGATCTCGGCGACTGGCTCGAACTGATTGAAATTAAACTCCTGTGGCACCAGGCCAATACAGCGTTTCGCCGCGGACAGTTCGCGGTCAAGATCATGGCCAAACACCTGCGCCGTTCCTTCCGTCTTGCGCACTAGGGAGCAGATGATGCCAATCGTGGTGGATTTGCCAGCGCCGTTCGGACCGAGCAGGGCGAAAAATTCCCCTTCTGCAACATCGAGATCAATGCCGCACAACGCTTCAAAGCCGTTCGCGTAGGTTTTGCGTAAATCACGCAGGGTCAGGGCTGTGGTAGTCATACGATGGAATTCCATCATCAGGGCGGCTAGTCTTCATGAACGATCTGGTGGAAGTGAAACCACGAGGAGGGATCACGCATGGTAGACGAAAACAACGAACCCGACGATATTACTCCATCCGAAGCCCCAATGTTGAATCCAGCACCGCATGTTGACCCGGAAACCACGAAATTGCCGATGGATGGCGTCCGGGTCATCGACCTGGGCACTTTCCTGGCTGGCCCCTACGCGGCGTCGATTCTCGGCGAATTCGGCGCCGAGGTTTTCAAGGTCGAACATCCTATCGCCGGCGATCCGATGCGGCGGTTTGGCACCGCGACCAAACGCCACGACGCGACGCTGGCCTGGCTGAGCGAAGCCCGTAACCGTAAATCAGTCACTATCGACCTGCGCCAGCCGGAAGGCGTGCAACTGTTTTTGCGCCTGATCGAGAAGTCGGATGTGCTCATTGAGAACTTCCGGCCTGGGACCATGGAGGAATGGGGTCTGAGTTGGCAGGAGTTGAGTGAGGCCAATCCGGGCCTGGTTTATCTGCGGGTGTCTGGGTATGGGCAAACGGGACCCTACCGGCGCCGTTCCGGTTTCGCGCATATTGCCCATGCCTTCGGCGGTTTGTCCTATCTGGCTGGATTTCCGGGCGAGACGCCGGTGGTGCCGGGCACCGCGCCGCTGGGTGACTATATATCGAGTATCTATGGCGCAATTGGCATTCTACTGGCCTTGCGGCACCGGGAACTGAGCGGGCGTGGCCAGATTGTCGATATTGGCATCTACGAAGCGGTCTTCCGGCAACTGGATGAAATCGCGGCATCCTATGGCCTGTTCGGCAAGGTGCGCGAACGGGAAGGCTCGGGCAGCTTTGTCGCCGTGCCGCACGGTCATTTCCGCACGAAGGACGATAAATGGATCGCCATTGCCTGCACCACCGACAAGATGTTCGAGCGCCTGGCCGAGGCAATGGAGCAACCGGAACTGGCCTCTTCCAGTCTGTACGGTCCGCAACGCCAGCGGCTAGCGGCGCGCGATGAGGTCAACCGCATCGTCATCGAATGGGTGGGGTCGCTGAATCGCGCCGAGGTGCTGGAGCGGTGTCTGAACTGCGAAGTTCCGGTGGGCAAGGTCAACAGCATCGCCGATATTTTTGAGGATGAGCATTTTCAGGCGCGCGGCAATCTGGCGCGAATCAACGAAGACGGCCTGGGCGAAGTAGTCGTGCCCAACGTCGTGCCCACCCTGTCGGCAACGCCAGGGCGCATCGCCAATTTGGGGCCAACCCTGGGCAATGCGACCTACGAAGTGATGCGGGAATTGTTGGGGCTGACCGCCGATGACATCAAGCGGCTGCGGCAACGGAGGATTATTTGATCATGACCGACCATAACAAGACCGAATTGCCGCTGGCCGGAATTCGGGTCATCGACGTGGCAACCGTGATTGCCGGACCCTACTGCGCCGGCATCCTCGGGGAATTTGGGGCTGAAGTGCTAAAGGTCGAACATCCCATTGGCGGTGATCCCCTGCGTAAATTTGGTACGCCGACGGCGCGCGGCGATACCCTGACCTGGATGAGCGAGGGGCGTAACAAGAAATCGGTGACCGTGGATTTGCACCGCCCGGAAGGTGTGGAAATTTTCAAGAACCTGGTGCGACAATCGGATGTGGTTTGCGAAAATTTCCGTCCTGGCACGTTGGAAAAGTGGGGCATCGGCTGGGAAGCGTTGCGCGAAGTGAATCCCGGCTTGATCATGCTTCGAGTCACGGGTTACGGCCAGACCGGCCCCTATAAGGATCGACCGGGTTTTGCCCGGGTCGCCCACGCCGTGGGCGGCATCGCCTATCTATCCGGAATGCCCAAGGGAACGCCAGTGACGCCGGGGTCGACGACGCTGGGCGATTACCTGACCGGACTCTATGGTTGTCTGGGCGTTCTCATGGCCTTGCGCCATCGCGAAATGACCGGCGAAGGTCAGTATGTGGACGCCGCCTTGTATGAATCGGTGTTCCGTTGTACCGATGAACTCGCGCCGGCTTATAGCATGTTCGGCATGGTGCGGGAGCGGCATGGGCCAACCCACAACGACTTCGCCTGTCCCTATGGGCATTTTCCCACCAAGGACGGCAAGTGGATCGCCATCGCCTGCGCAACCGATAAGCTTTTCGAGCGTCTGGCCAGCGCCATGGGCCGACCAGAACTGGCTTCGTCCAGCCTGTACGGCGATCAAAAGACCCGGCTGGAGAACCGCCACGATGTGAACGAGATTGTCCGAGACTGGTGCGGTTCGCTGAATCGCGAGGACATTCTGCAACGCTGTTTCGCAACGGGCGCGCCGGCGGGACCATTGAACAACATCGCTGATATTTTCGGCGACCGCCAGTTCCACGCCCGCCGCAATCTGACCGCTATTGACGAGCCGGATCTGGGCGAGACCATCATCGTGCCGACGACGATTCCCCGTCTGTCGGAGACGCCGGGAGAAATTCGGCATCTCGGCCCCAAACTGGGCGAACATACGGAAGAAGTGTTGACCGGCCTGCTCGGCATGGACGAACAGCAAATCGCCGAGTTGAAAAGAAAGCGAGTGGTATAACTGATATGAGCGAAGTCAATCTACAGGACTGGATCGGCAAAACCGAACAGGTAAAGGATCGAATCTATCCAACACCCGTTAGAGCACTGGCCCTGACCTTGGATCATCCGCAGCTTGCCGTCGAAGAAGGCGCGCCTTTACCGGAAATCTGGCACTGGTTGTATTTCCTGCCCCTAGTCGCCCAGTCGGAAATCGGCGTCGACGGCCATCCTCGGCGCGGCGGTTTCCTGCCGCCGATTGCTTTGGAAAGGAGAATGTGGGCTAGCGGGCGACTGGTTTTTCACCAGGATGTGCGGATTGGCGAGGAAATCACCAAAACGTCGGAGATTCTCAAGATTTCTGAGAAGGAAGGCAAAGCCGGCAAAATGGTTTTCGTGACGGTCAAGCACTCAATCAGTTCGGCCAGCGGCGTAGCGATTGATGAAGAACAGAATATCGTCTATTTGCCAATGCCCAAAACCTATGCTTCTGCGCCGCCGAATCCCGCACCGGAAGACTTGGCGTGGCAAGAGGAGTATGCGGTCGATCCGGTGCTGCTGTTTCGCTTTTCCGCATTGACCTTCAATGCTCACCGTATTCACTACGACATCAACTATGCCGCCGAAGTGGAAAAATATCCTGGTCTGGTGGTGCATGGCCCCTTGCAGGCGTTGTTGCTGCTGGAGTCAGCGCGCAAAAAAAATCCCGGTCGCAAACCGGCCCACTATGAATTCAGGGCGGTTCGACCGCTTTTTGCGTTCGATCAAGTGCGTCTGGGTGGCCGATCCAGATCCGATGGCGGTCATGATCTCTATGCGATCAACACCGAGGGCAATATGACCATGCAGGCAACCGTATCCTGGAGATGAAGAACATGAGCGAGAGACTGGAGCGTTCGGTATTGCTGGTTCCGGCATCCAATTGGGGCATGATTCAGAAAACGGCGGCTTCAAAGGCGGATGCGGTCTGCATCGATCTGGAAGATGCAGTGACGGTGGATGAAAAAGAGGCCAGCCGGGCGAACGTGGCGCGCGCCTTCAAGGAACTGGATTTCGGCGATAAACTGCGCATGTACCGGATCAATGGTCTGGACACCCACTACGCTTACCGCGATTTGATCGAGGTCGTGGAAGCCGCCGGGGATTGCATTGACTTGATCGTCGTGCCGAAAGTGAACCGTCCGGAAGATGTGTACGTAGTGGAAACCCTGCTCACGCAAATTGAGAGTTACCGGGGGTTTGCGCGGCCCATCGGCATTGAAGCATTGATTGAAACCGCGTCGGGCTGTGTCAATATCCGGGACATCGCCGCTTGCTCTACCCGGCTGGAGGGCTTTATTTACGGTCCCGGCGATTATGCAGCCTCGGTGCGGATGCCGATGGAATCTATCGGCGAACTGGACGAAAACGATGCCGTATATCCCGGCCACCGCTGGCATCACGTCATGCATTCCATCGTTACCGCTGCCCGCGCCTATAACAAGCGCGCTATCGACGGGCCGTTTGCCGGGATCAAAAACCCGGAAGGGTTGGCGCAAGCCTGTAAAATCGCCCGAGCGATGGGCTTCGACGGTAAATGGTGCATTCATCCCAGTCAAATCGACGCGGCGAATCAAACCTTTGTGCCTTCGGAAAAGGAGCTGGCTTGGGCGCAAACGGTCTTGAGTGAGTATGAGCGGGCAAGGCAGGAAGGCCGGGGCGCGCTCAGCGTCAAGGGCAAAATGATCGACGTTGCTTCGCTGCGGATGTGTCAGACCACGGTGGAGCGGGCGCGGCTGGCGGGGTTGTTGAGCTAATTGGATGTTTCACCAACGATGAACGTCAGGGTGCGACACGAGCCGCACCCTGATTGCTATCAAATTAGCCTTTACGCCTCCTATGGGCAACGATGCCTACCAATCCTGGCAGCAACAACCAGAGCGAAGACGGGATCGGTATCGGAGATGGTCCTCCCCCTGCTACCGTCACATTTCCGCCTTGAATACTCGCAGTCAGAGGCAGACCCGACGAGTCGCCCAACGTGTTGATGGAAATCCCAAGCAGACTGGTTCCGGAACTCGACGCTGTGAAATTAATCGAGGCGAGGATAAATGAACTGCTTTGCAGTAAATCGAGATCGGCTGGAAGATCCAATGACAGGTTGAAAAGATTCAAGGTGTTCGGAGCGGTGAGATCCGCGAAGACGAAGTTGAGTCCGAGTCCGAAGAGATCCATCTCACCGGTCGGATCGAGCGTCACGCTATCGATCACTGTATCTCCATTGCTGTCGGTCGTATCGATCGATAAAACGCCAGGATCAAAATTCGGTGGTGTCCCTCAGTTTACGTGATGAGCTAAGCCAGTGACGACGACAACATGTATCCTCATTGTGATTGTGGTGTTAATCACTGACCGGGGATCTTATGAAGTGGGAAACGCTCTACTGCCCCAATCGTTCCTGTCACCACTACGGTCGGCCCTTTGGTCAAGGGTTGTTGGTCAAAAATGGTTCCAGTCACGGGAAAAAGCAGGCGTTGTGTCGTTCGTGCGGGAGGAGAGTGTCCTTGACGTACGGAACTGCGTATTTTGACCTCGAGGCCGACCCCGCCGTTTTCGAACTGGCGATGCGGGCGTTGGCGGAGGGAAATTCCATCCAGGGTACGGCACGAATCGTCCAGATCGACAAGGATACGGTTTGTGCGTGGTTGACTCGGGCCGCCCAGCAATGTCGTTTGGTGGTTTTGTCCCATTGGCGCGAGCTGACGGTGACCGAGTGTCAACTGGATGAATTGTGGAGCTTTGTCCATACCAAGGACCAGAATCTGCCGATGGCGCAGCAATGGTGCGAGACGGATGGCGATGCTTGGGTGTGGGTCGCCTTTGCGCCCGAATGGCGCCTGGTGGTAGGGTTTGTCGTGGGCCAGCGCACGCAGGCTCAGGCGAACCTGCTCCTGGAGCGCGTGGTGTATGTGACCGACGATCACGTCCCCTTCTTTACTAGCGACCAATGGCCGGGCTATCCCAGCGCCTTGCTCCATGCCTATGGGGAATGGTATCAGCCCGAGCGCCAAGGGACGCGAGGACGATATCCGGCCCCACGGTGCCGCCCACCGCCGAATTTGCTGTATGCTCAAGTGGTTAAGCGACGTGAAAAAGGACGGGTGGTCGAGGTGACCCGTAAGAGGGTCTGGGGAAGCGCGGACGAGCTTCAGGCGCGATTGGCCGCATCCGCCACCAGCACGACGATCAACACGAGCTTTGTGGAGCGGGATAACCTGGCCTGGCGCGAACACAATCGGCGGTTGGCTCGCAAGACGACCGCGTTTTCCAAGCAACGGTCGTGGATGGAAAAGCAGGTGTGGCTGTCGTTGGCTTACTACCATTTCTGCTTGCCCCACCTGAGCCTGCGTGAGGAATTGCCCACCCCGGAACCGACCCGAGGCAACGGATCGCCCCGTAAATGGCGGCCTGTCACGCCGGCCATGGCGGCGGGGATGACCGATCATATCTGGACCACGGCGGAGTTGCTGGGCTTTCGGGTACCCGCACCGTTTCTGAATACCTTGGAAACCATCAAACACTTGTTCCCCGCACTCGACGATGCTCATCACGTAAACTGAGGGACACCACCCAAAATTCAGATCAATATCGAATTCTGACAGCGAGGGAGCGCCCCCTGGCGGAGGGCTACCCGGCGCCAAGTCCGAAATCAGGATATCGACGCTTAAGGCGTCCCCAGCGTTGACTGTCTGGGTATCAGGAACGACCGAGATCGTGATGGCTCCAGCATCGAACCCAACAGTCAAGAGAGCAAAGGCTAACGCTGCCCTTTTGAAGAACCCATTGTGCATTACTTTTCTCCAGAATTTGTCATATCAAGCCCTTCTCCCGAGAAATCCTGACCCTATTAAGGCCAGAACTTCTCGTGATCAGGGTTCGGCAATTGAATTAGCCCTGCTTACTACTGAGTTGCGCAGTTCGGTCTGCTGCACAGCAGCCGAAGTTGGCGCGCATCCAAGGCGGTGATCATGCCATCGCCATCCAGGTCGCGTGGATCATTCGGTCCGGATGCGGGTGTGTTCCTTGCCGCAAGCACGGCGTTCATATCATCCAAGTCCACATCGCCATCGCCATCAATATCACCCTTCTGTGGCACAACGAACCCTTCGAACGCTTCTGCGTTGTAGGCTTGCGTCCTGGCGACCTCGGAACTGACCAGATTCGCGCCTGCTGGCCCGGACATCAGCAAACCCTTGACATAGTAGGGACCCGCAATGCCGTTTTGGCCGATATTCCGCCCGTTAAAGTAGAAGTCGATGGTTCCGGTTCCTGCATTAAGGAATCCGCTGCGGGAGTCAAAACCAATCTCGGTTCCTTGAACATCGATCAATCGGGCGCTCCAGACATAAGAACCGGAGTTAGCTAGATCCACCTCGACACTGACCTGCAACAAGTCGTACAGACCATTACCGTTGTTATCAATGCCTTGGTCCGCGGAGTGACCGGTCAGCTTGATCGGATTCGGACCACCTAGCGGATCGAAGTCCGTATGGCTGTACGCAGCCGTCGGTTGGCCGAGCACGACTCGATCGAGTTCCTCATAGGTATTTGGATCTCGCAGAGATACTTCAATGACATAGGGGCCATCGATACCTTGGCTGTTGATCTCCGGTCCTGAGAAATTGATTGTCATCGTCTGGGGTCCTGCACTCAGGCTGATGAGCACATCGGCATAAACCGTCAATGGTTCGACTTGGTTCTTCAGAGCGGCTGACATCAAGAAATTCCCAGCAGCGCGCACGTCCGCTCCGAAATCGACTCTGAGCAGGTCGTAGAGGCCATTGCCATTGGTGTCGATGCCTTGGGCGTTAAATGCGCCCGTTAGATCTAAGAGCCCCTCGAACTGAGTATGGTCATAGGGCTGGGTCAGAAACTCGATATCGTCCTGCCGTTCGCCGTTCGCATTGAACAGCGCAATGACTGCTTCATAGGGACCGTTTTGGCCGGTACGGAAGATCGATACGCCGGGAAATTTCAGAGACAGCGTCTGGCTCCCGGCTCCGATCGTAAAGGATTCCGACGCATTGACAATCGTATTGCCGGCCTTGAGCAGTGTGCCTTGCAGCACATAAGTCCCAGCGTTTAAGACGCTCGCTTCGACATCGACAACCAAGTAGTCGTAGCGATTATCGCTGTCCGTATCGGTTGCCGAGTCGCTGGCACTGTTAATACGGCTGGAGCGTTCACCGAATTGAGTGTGGTCGTAAGCAGGAGTCACAAACACACTTTGGGCTGGGACGGTTCCTACCCCAATACCAAACACCTCAACCTCGTAAGGTCCGTTTTCTCCATATTCACGAATTCGTTCACCGGAAAACTGTAGCGTAGCAGTATGGATCCCTGGCTGGTCCCCAACGACGTCGGAAGTGAAATTCGCAAGTTGATAGCTCGGCACGTTAGCAACAACTTGACCATTTTTCTTGAGGACGCCAAACACAGTGTAGGAGCCTGGCGTAGAGATGTTGACTTCAACATCAACGACTAGTGGGCTGACACAGAAGTTTTGACAGGTTCAGAGGTTTCTAGGTCCACCGGGGTTTCAGAAGATTTCAAGGGAGGATAGAGGCGCTTGAGTTTGACCCGGGCCAAGTCGGTGCCGAACTGCCAGTGGATTTTGGTCTGACGTAGGTTGCGTGGGCCTTGCCAAGCGGCGATTTCCTTCCGCAAAGTTTCGAGGTTCGCAATGCGGCGATTCAAACACTGGCCGGCGAGAACAGCGAACTCACATTCCGCCATATTGAGCCAACTGCCATGCTTGGGGGTGTAATGAAATTCGAGCTTGCGGGTGATCCGGCGGGCTTCCTCTGGAGAAAAGACACTATACAAGGCCGCAGGAGTGTGGGTATTGAGGTTATCCACGACCAACCGGATTCGCTCCGCCTTCGGAAAGTACACATCAACGAGTTGCTGCATTTGCTGGGCAAAATCGCGTTTGGTGCGCTGTTTCGTGACATTAACATGACGCCACCCGCGCAAGGGTTGTACGAATAGAAATAAATTGGCGGTGCCTTCGCGTTTGTATTCACAGTCATAGCGCGCCGGTTGACCCGGGCGGGCGGGTTGAGGACAGCGGGTTTCGCTGGTCAATTGCACCGGACTTTCATCGAAGCACACTTGGGGGTATTGAGGATCATCGGGTTCGGCGTACAGGTCCAACACATCCTCCATATGCCAAACATAATCGGGACTGACACTGGGAATACACCATTCTTGACGTTGCCAGGGTTTGAGGTCGTTTTTTTAAGGATGCGCCGCACACTCTCACGGGAAATGGCTTCGATGGGCCGGAGTTCCATGAAGCGGTCCGCTAACAATTGGAGAGTCCACTGACAACGGCCAGCGGGCGGGGTACTACAGGCCAAGGCGACCAGAAAGGCGGCCTGTTTGCCGGTCAAGGCCGGGGGCAAACCGACTCGTGGCCGCTCGCTTAACGCCGCCAGCAACCCTTCGTCGACAAACCGTTGACGGGTACGATGAACGGTCGAAATCCCCAAGTGAAGGCTTTGGGCAATGGCCTCATCCGTCGCCCCTTCCGCAGCCTGCAGCAACACATGGGCACGGGCAACCTTGCGCGCCGCTGCCTTGCCTTTATGAATGACCTTCAGCAGGTCTTCCCGCTCCTCTTCAGTTAGATCAACCAGATACTTGTGGGCCATGGTGATTCCTCCTGTTGATCTCAACCATAGGGCACCCACCGCTACCTGTCAAAACTTCTGTGTCAGCCCACTAGGGCCTCATACACTCCATCACTGTCGGGATCTACAGGATTGAAGCTTGCGTTTCCGGTAAAATTTAAGTCAGGGCTGGCTAAGGCCATCGTTGAGGCTCCTAAATTCAAGGCACGGAAAGTTTTCACAGGACCCTTGTACTTGTACGCACCCCAAGAATCATATGCCTTCACGCTAAGCGGGAAGATTTTTGCTCCTTCATCAGTAGGAACATAGAATTCGCCGCCCTCGATACCAGGAGAGGCGTTGTTAAAATTCCACGCGATAAACTGGGTCTCCGAGGAATAAATACCATTGAAGGTAGCATCGTAATAGGTCGACGAGAAAAAGCCTCGTTTACGTAGACTGTGACTGCTGAAGACGTAACGATCATAAGCTCCTCCGACAAAGGGGCGCGCACTCCCCGGAAAGGCCGGGTCTAGGGAAGGACTACCCGTAGTTACAAATCCCCGGTTATGTGCGCCTTGAGGGCTTCGGGAAGAAAGACCACTGATTCCCAACGTGCCTGCCATATTTTCAAAGACCTCACTGAAAACATAGCAGTCAGCATAGTTACAGGAGATCGGATCTGCAGCAAGGTCTTCCCACGTACACTTCACCGCAGAACCGAAGTCGTATCCGTACCGCCAATTGGCTTGCCCGTATCCGTAAAGCCCGCTTAGAAGATTACGGAGAATACTCGTCTCGTCACTCAATCCCGAGGCCCAAGACGTGGCATGCTTGTACCAGGATAGACGCGGGGCGCTCAACGTTGGCGAACGCTTCGTCACATAAAGTTTTCTGGTAACCGTAGGCAGCGTTTCACCATCGACCGTGTATTCAAACGTTACGTTGTACGCCCCAACCGCACTTGGCATGGTAATGGTTGCTTCACCTTCCAGACCTGACCAGGTCTCGGTTCCCTGCAGCGATGTGCCGGCGATGCTCCATTTCAAAGTAATTTCTGGATCCGGCAAGCTGCCAACAGGACATGGCTCAACCTTGGTGCGCACTTTAGCTTCACCCGAACCGAACCCGAACCACCCAGATTCTGATGGACCAGAGAAGGGATACTCATCAATTGGCCCAATATCCTCCTGGATGTTACAACTGGCGTCCGCCGTTTGCTTGTAGATCACGTTGATCAAGTCATTAGAGCTGTTCTGACGGATCGGATTGCTGGCTCCGGCAACCGGCTCCAAGGTCAGCGCCAGCTTCGGCTTGATCGGGATGGTCAGCGCTACCCAGTCAATGGCCGTACACCAGCGATTGCTGGCAAGCGTGTCCACTGTAATAACGATGCGGTTGGCGCGCGGAACCGGGGCCACCCCTGGAGCAGGCGGGGCAGGGAACTTGACTTTGGTAATCGGTACAGAAAACGAATTGAATTTCCATACGTTGTCATCGCCAGTCAAAAGCCCAATGTTCTCGCCGTTGAATGCCACTTCATCTCTTTCCGGAGGCGGAGCGCCATTAACATCCACATCATAGGCGGGCATCGATATGGACACCGAAGAAGGAATGATCCCCTTTGCAATAAGAGGGGCGGCATCGATGAGGTAGCCTTGGGCATCAACAGGACCAACCGCTCGGTCGATCATCACGTCGATGGTTAGTGGCGGACTAGTGTTGAATGTACAACCTGTATCCAACCCTGGGCCAGAGTCAGCGACAAAGCTATCTTTCTCAGGCGGATCAAAAGGCGAAGTGCGCGGACCCGAGGTTGCGCGTGTCGTCATGCCTTGAGCCGAAGGGTGAGGGTCCCCATCTTGCTGGGCGGTAGCCACAGTAGCCGGAAGCAACGTGGTCAAGAACAGGATGGTCAGAAGTAAGAAATAAATCGCAGTACCTCTACAATCCGTTCGAAAGTCAAGCCATATGCTCATAAATGCTTAGCTCCTTATTCCATAGTGACAAATGATGAGTTCTCGCCAACTTCCGCCGGTCAAAATACGAATCAGAACTCGCTTCTTTAGTGATTTGGTGCGACCACCCATCCCCGCTGTCGCGTCTGATGTGAGCGTATGAATCCGAGGATAGAAAAGATCGGAAGAACTCACGAATAGCTATGCAAAAAAAAAACCAATTAAAAATACATATAAATATTAATTAATTGAAAAAATTCTTGACTTAAAAACTCTAGGATAACTGTAAAAAATTCTGACAATCTCGCAATACCATTGCTGATAAACCATAACCTTTTAGATTAAATAAATAACATTAATTACAAAAATTATGCATATTTTGGAGACCTAGTGTCTCTTAATTAATAAATCCATTTTTGGAAAAATTCTTAGAGTTATGTAGGCTAAAAAAACAGGAGTGGCGGTTAATGATGCGATTAAATTTTTTAAAATTAATATCATATATAATAATAAGCAAGAACAAGCTAACTTACTTAGCAATTAAGTGACACTATTATATGTATTTTTTTGTTACAATATAAGTAATCTATTGCTAAAACCTACAACAAAAGACCATCTATATACTCAGATTTTGTAATATTTTTATTACTTGTAAAATTTACCGACAACCCAAAACCACGAAGTTGTATGAAAAGCCTCGCCCACAAGCGGGAAAAGGACAGAGGTTAGGGTATTCAATTCAAAATAAAACACATATAAAGCAGTAGATTAACTTGGTTGAGTCTGCTGTAGATTAGGGTGCGATAGAAACCATCAGAAACTGTAAAATTTTCCTACGGGACTTTGCAAAGCATCGGCGCAAGCCGGCTTTGTTGTACGAATCTGATTCTGGCCGAAATGCCCCCTAAGCTGAGCGTTCAAGCGGCCACCTCATAGCTATCCGGAATACCGAGTCGGGTCCTAATGTTCATGGCCGCTACTCGGGCATAGGCTTCTGTGGTTTGGGTATCAAAACGACGGTTTTTTAACTTCGGGCCAAACAGGGTCTTGATCCGAAACATCGCCGTTTCGGCCAGGCGGCGCCGATGGTAACCGCGGGTCTGCTTCCAGTGCTTCTCGCCCTGTTGCTGGCACTGGCGCAGGATGGCGGTGCGCGGATGTGTCTGCCCATCGGCTACATCGGGCCATTCGACCGCGCCCTCGCGCGGCGGTATCAAGGCGCGGGCACCGCACTGCCCAATCGCCTCATGGCCGCGCCGGGTATCGTAGCTGCCATCGGCCGAGACGGCCTCAATCGGCTCGTGCGGGTCGAGTTGATCGAGTCAGTCGGGCAATACTTCGGCATCACCGACAAACGCCGCGGTCAGTTCCACCGCGATCGCCTCTTGGCTATCCGCATCGACGGCCAGGTGCAATTTGCGCCACGTACGCCGCTGGCCAACCCCCTGCTGACGCACCTTCCATTCGCCCTCACCGTAAACTTTCAGTCCGCTGGAATCGATCACAATGTGCCACGCCTGAGTACTGGCACTACGCCCAATCAACACCTCCAAGTCCTGACCCCGGCGGCTGAAGGTACGGTGATCCGGAACCTTCAAGGGCCATCCCAATAGCTTCACCAACGATCCAATAAACCCCTCGGTGGCGTGCAACGGTAAATGAAAAACTTCCCGCATCACCAGCCCACACTCAATAGCAACACCCGAGTAGGGGTTGGAGGCCCCACGCCGGCCCGTCGTCTCCTGTTCGTACCACTGACTGATCGGGGCTTCGTCAAACCATACCGTCAATGACCCACGAGCAACCCGCGCCGCGTTGTACTCGCGCCAGTTCCGAATTCGATAGCTTTGCTTTTCACTGTTCATGGCTCAATAATGGGGACAGCTTGCTATTCATGCAACAACGCCGCGCAAGCCTGTAAAATCGCCCGCGCGATGGGTTTCGACGGTAAATGGTGCATTCATCCCAGCCAAATCGATTTAGCGAATCAAACCTTTGTGCCTTCGGAAAAGGAGCTGGCTTGGGCGCAAACGGTCTTGAGTGAGTATGAGCGGGCAAGGCAGGAAGGCCGGGGCGCGCTCAGCGTCAAGGGCAAGATGATCGACGTTGCTTCGCTGCGGATGTGTCAAACCACAGTGGAGCGGGCGCGGCTGGCGGG
Organism: Gammaproteobacteria bacterium; assembly: GCA_024235095.1. NCBI lineage: Bacteria > Pseudomonadati > Pseudomonadota > Gammaproteobacteria > Gammaproteobacteria bacterium. The sequence continues at coordinate 2,448,493 of JACKNC010000001.1, read as the reverse complement.
GTTGTTGTAGTGTGCGTTTGGGGTAGAGGGTAATGCACTCAGCCTCATACCGGTTTCGCCCAAATCCGGACCCGCAACTCTTCACCGATCAACTCAAAATCCGGCTCTCTTCCCGACAGCAGGCGGGACAGCCGGATGATCAGTCGGGGAATGCCGGTGCCAATCGCGCTCATATAGCCCAGTTGCGTCAACAGGGTTGCCAGTCGCCGGTTGCGCTCGGCATGAACGCCCAAGCGAATGTTTTCCAAGGTGACCGAATTGGGTAGACCTCCGGGGCTGCGCACTTCCACCCGATCGGAAAACAGGAAGATCCGGACTTGCGAACCGCCGAAACTGTAATCGCGATGGGCAATCGCGTTCACCACGGCCTCGCCGAGCGCCTTGCGGTCGTACAACGCAAGGTCCTCGCGCTGGAAGCCCAGTTCCCGCGCTGGCTGGCGGATGTTCCGCTCCAGGAATAGGCGGGTATCGGTAATGATTTCCGGCAACCGTCCAGTGATTTCCCGCCGGTCCAGGATGTCGGCATCCTCATCTACTCCAGCGAAGGCGACTGCTGACAACCGACTTTGCGGCATGAAGCGCTGCGGCGCCACGCCGAACATCAGCAAACCAGCCACGGTCAACCGCCACTCGCCATCGACTTCCGCCGCCAGCCGGAGATTGTGCAGCAGCGTCTCCAGCGCTAACCGGCTTTGTTCCAGTTGCTCTCCCAGCGACAGGCCAAATTGCGCCTCGTGATAGGCGGCAAAGGCATCTTGTGACAGATCGTTCAGCGTGGTCTCCCAAACCGGGCTTTCATCGTAGTGCAATTCGCCCGCGGCCTGGGCAATCCGCACCAGCTCTCGACCAGTCGCATCCTTTTTATCTTTGCCGACCCGGATATAAAACCGCCCTCCCGCCGTGCGGTAGGGTTTCAGCCGATTCAGCGCCGACAGGACCGTCAAAGCCACAATATCGCGGCCTTCGACCGTGTGTTGTTCTAATACCGGGCTGACCGGCGGAATACAGCGATCCCGGCAGAGATGGGTCAGGGATTGGAATGTGGTCGCGCTATCCGTCAAGCCGACAACCGCACCATCGTCAGCGACGCCAAAGTACAGGCAACCGCCCTCGCTGTTGGCAAAGGCTACAATTTCTCCAGCCACGCTTTCCGGATTTTCCAATTGGCGTTTGAATTCCCGGTGCTGACTTTCGCCTTGGGCAAACTCGGCTAACAGATCGTGTTTGCTCATTATGATCTTCGTCATGTCCATCTATGCACTCGGTAAATGTGTCAAACCACGGTGGAGCGGGCGCGGCTGGCGGGGTTGTTATCTTACCACCTATCAGTTCTGAGTTAGACTAGGATTATGAGTTTAACGAACATCATGAGGGGATCATGGGAACGATTCGGCAGTTGGCAACAGAAATCGAAGCGGGGTTGAGAGCTGCCCACCCGACGCTACGCAAGACGGTACGCGCCAAGCTAGCTTTAGCGGTGGGCGCCATCCTGGAAGCCCAGACCCCGAATACGGTGGAACTCGCCAATCTCCTACCCTTGGAGACCGAACGGCAAGATATGCGCGAGCAGTGGCTGCGGCGGTTGTTGAAGAATCCGTTGCTGTCGAGTACGGAAGTGCTGGAACCGTGGGCGCGCCAAACCTTGGCGGCGACGGGCCAGCAGGGACAAACGATTATTTTGAGTCTGGATCAAACCGATTTGGGGGATCGTTTTGCGATTTTGATGGTGAGCCTTGGGATCGGCGATCGGGCCTTACCCCTTGCTTGGCGGGTGGAAGCCGGCCCGGCCAATCTGGGTTTTGCGGCCCAGAAAGCGGTATTAGAACAAGTTCGAGCGTGGCTCCCGGCGGGAGCCGAGGTGCTGCTTTCGGCGGATCGCTTTTATCCCTCGGTGGATTTATTCGCGTGGCTTCACGCGCAGTCCGGTTGGCATTATCGGTTACGATTGAAAGGCAATCTCAATGTGGATCCAGGGTTTGGAGACATGACCACGACCGGGGTGCTTGCCACAGGGCAAACCGAGCGCTATCTGCCCAATGTGCGGTTATTCAATCAAGGGGTCGCGACGAATCTGGCGATTTGGCATGAGGGGGCCCACCCGGAACCCTGGATCATCGCCATGAATGACCCGCCGAATCGGGCGACCGTGCGGGATTACGCAAGTCGCTGGGGCATTGAGCCGATGTTCTCCGATTTCAAAAGTCGCGGTTTTCAATTAGAAGACACGCAGTTACAGGCCGCTGATCGGCTCGATCGGTTGCTGCTGATCATGGCCTTGGCCATGTACTGGTGCGTGCGCGTCGGTCAAGAGGAGGCCCACGATCACCCCACGCCCCTGGAAAAAAGACGCAAGAACAGACCGATCCTCACCATTGGACCTTTCGAAAACTCGCCCGTAGCGCCGTTTCCTGGTTCACCCGGGGTCTGCGCGCAATCCACCGGAAGCTACAAATGCAACAACCTTTACCTTCCTTCTATCGAGTTTGCCCCGTGATGAGAAACTGATAGGTGGTAAGGGGTTGTTATAGCAGACAATCCCTGACCTGTCAGTCAGATGTATAATTCATCCAGGTCTAAAGAAAAATCCACCGAGCGCAGTTCAACCGCCCCGCCGATCAGAATGACGCGCTGCCATTGCTCGGCGCGGCGATAAACTTCGATGTGCCGCACTTCCTGCGCGACCAGGACATACTCTTCCAGACTGGCCATCTGTTGGTAGGCGAGACGCTTGTTCTGACGGTCCTTCTGTGCGGTCGAATTGGACAAAACTTCGATAATCAGTTTCGGATTTTTGCAGATTAAATCCTGATCGTCCTGGGGGTCGCAGGTCACGACCACATCGGGATAGAAAACATCCTGAGCGGCTTGTACCTTGAAATCCGAGGTGAGAACCGTACAGGGCGTACCCCGCAGATGGTGATAGAGGCGCGCTGCCAAAGCCACGATCAAGCGGGCATGAGCAAAAGTGCCGCCGGTCATGGCGACAATCCGGCCATCGATCCACTCGTGTCGGGTATCCTGCTGGTTTTCCCAAGCGAGGAAGGCGTCCGCATCGCTGACGTCAGGCAGGATTTTAGCAGCGGCTTGCATGCGACTCTCCAGGTTGATTCGGTAACGGCTTTAATTTTAGTCCGTGGCGCGCTTGCAAGTCAGCAAGGAAAGCGCCAATACTGTTTCAGGTTTCAGATTGTTAAGCAAGCGCCTGGAAAGGCAAGGTAATGATTTTATGGTGAAAATACTGGAAGGATTGAGAATCGTCGAGGGAACCGCCTTTGTCGCCGCGCCGCTGGCCGGCATGACCCTGGCGCAACTAGGCGCGGATGTCATTCGTTTTGATCGTATCCGGGGCGGCCTCGATCATTACCGCTGGCCCGTGACCCATGACAACAAGAGTCTGTTCTGGGCAGGTTTGAACAAGGGCAAGCGCTCCATCGCGGTGGATGTCAGCATGCCGCGCGGACAGGAAATCGTTACTCAACTCATTTGCGGCGGCTCCGGACTTGATACCGGGATTTTCGTGACTAATCTCCGCGTGCGTGGCTGGATGGATTATGAGCATCTCAAACAGCATCGGGAAGACCTGGTCATGGTCACGGTGCTGGGCAATCGGGAAGGCGGACCGGCGGTAGATTACACGATAAACCCTGCCATGGGTTTTCCTTACGCGACCGGGCCAGAAGGTTCCGCCGATCCGGTATGCCATGTCTTGCCAGCCTGGGATTGCATCACCGGGCAAATGACGGCGTTGGCGGTGTTGGCGGCGGAGCGGCATCGCCGTCTGACCGGGCAAGGCCAGTCGGTGGACATCGCCTTGAAGGATGTTGCCCTGGCGATGCTAGGCAATCTGGGCATCATCGGCGAGGTGATGGTCAACGATTTTGACCGGCCTAAATATGGTAACTATCTGTATGGCGCTTACGGCAACGAGTTCATGACCATCGACGGTCGTCGCGTCATGGTGGTGGGTTTGACGCGCCGGCAGTGGGATGGCCTGGTTAAAGTGACGGGCTTGAAAGCGGAGTTGGATGCCCTGGGCAGTCGGTTAGGGTTGAATCTGAATCAGGAGGGCGACCGGTTCAAGGCCCGCGAGGAGATTACCGCGCTGCTGCAACCGTGGTTTCTGGCGCGCAAGGTCGAGGATTTCGCCCAGGCGTTCGATGAAAACGGCATTACCTGGTCGGTGTTTCGCACCTTCAAACAAGCGATTCAGGAAGACCCGGACTTCTCTACGCAACATCCGATGTTCAGCATGCTGGAGCAACCCGGCATTGGCGAGTACCTGACGCCGGGTTCACCCTTTGAATTCAGTAAATTCGAACGCCTTCCCCCACAACGAGCGTCCGTGCTGGGCGAGCACACTGATGAAATCCTGTCAGGGATTCTAGGGATGAGCGACGCCGAAATTTCCCGCTTGCACGAGGATAAGGTGGTTGCCGGGCCGCGTCTTTAATTGAAGGAGCTGCAATGTCATCGCAAATTGCTTTTATCACTGGCGCAACCTCCGGGTTTGGCGCCGCTTGCGCCCGGCGCTTCGCCGCTGAGGGGTGGCGTTTGATTCTCTGTGGACGACGCCAGGAGCGCTTGGACGAATTACGCACCGAGCTGGCTGCGACAACGCCGGTTCACGCCTTCCCTCTGGACGTGCGCGATGAGGCGGCGGTGAATGCGGCGATGGCCGCCTTGCCTGCCGAGTTTGCCGAGGTCGATCTGCTGGTCAATAACGCCGGGCTGGCGCTGGGTCTGGAGCCGGCCCAGCGTTGTGATATGCAGGACTGGCAGGACATGGTCGACACCAACATCAAAGGTCTGCTGTTCTGCACCCGCGCCATTTTGCCGGGCATGGTCGAGCGCAACCGGGGCCACGTCGTCAATATCGGTTCGGTGGCGGGGACGTATCCCTATCCGGGTGGCAATACTTACGGCGCGACCAAGGCGTTCGTGAAACAGTTTTCGCTGAATCTGCGCGCCGATTTGCTGGGTACGAACGTGCGGGTCACAAATATCGAACCGGGGATGGCCGAAACGGAATTCTCGCTGGTGCGCTTCAAGGGCAATGACGGTAAGGCCGATCAGGTTTATCAGGGCGTTGAGCCGCTGAGCGCCGAGGACATCGCTGACACCGTGTATTGGGCGGCGACCCGCCCGGCGCGCGTCAATATCAACAGCATTGAGCTGATGCCGGTGTGTCAGGCGTTCGCGCCGTTTGCGATCAGTCGCAACGCTTGAGCGCCGCCATCTTTTCATGCCCAAGCTTTCCCTGGCCAAACTCGAACGTCATCTTTATTCCGCCGCCGACCGCCTCCGCCAGGAAGGGCTGGATGCCGCCACCTACAAGGATTACATCTTTGGGATGCTGTTCCTGAAGCGCTGCTCGGATGTGTTCGAGGCCGAGCATGACCGGATTGTCGGGCGCAAGGTTGCGCAGGGCTTGATTGCCGATGAAGCGGAAGCCCGCTATGGCGAGAATCCCGATTACTACGATGGCTTTTTTGTCCCGGAACGCGCCCGCTGGCGTCACTTGCAACGTCATTTGAACGATGCCGCCGAGCCATTTGGCGGTGTGCTTGACAAGGCGTTGGGCGCGCTGAGCGAGCATAACGAGTCGCTGGAGCACGTTCTCGATCACATCAGTTTCATGCGCACGCATGGGTATGCGGCGCATCGTGTCGGATGACGCCTGCAAGGACTTGGTGCGCCATTTCAGCCGCCATCGGTTGCGCAACGAGGATTTCCAGTTTTCCGACCTGCTGGGCGCGGCTTATGAATTTCTGATCAACATGTTCGCCGAATCGGCGGGCAAGAAGGGCGGCGATTTTTACACCCCGCGCGATGTGATCCGGCTGATGGTGCGCATTCTCAAACCGCAGCCGGGCCTGAGCATTTACGATCCGACCTGCGGGTCCGGCGGGATGTTGATCATCAGCCGCGAGTTCGTTGAGCAATCCGGCGGCGATCCCAGTAATTTGCGCCTGTGCGGCCAGGTCAACGACGCCTCGGCCTGGTCGATTTGCAAATTGAATATGCTGTTGCATGGGGTGCCGGGCGCGGATATTCGATTGGCGGATACGCTATTGCATCCGCTGCACCGCGACGGCGGCGAGTTGGAGCGGTTTGACCGGGTGATCGCGAATCCGCCGTTCAGTCAGAACTACACGCGCAGCCACATGGAGTTCCCCGAGCGGTTTCGTTGGGGCTGGTGCCCGACTTCCGGGAAGAAGGGCGATTTGATGTTTGCCCAGCACATGCTGGCGGTGTGCAAGCCGGGTGGGATGGTGGCGACCGTGATGCCGCATGGCGTGTTGTTCCGGGGCGGGGCGGAAAAGGAGATTCGCCGGAAGTGGCTGGAGCAGGATTTGATCGAGGCGGTGATTGGCTTGCCGCCGAATCTGTTTTACGGCGCGGGCATTCCGGCCTGCATTCTGGTGTTGCGCCCGAATTTGACGGGTCAGCCGTTGAATCCGCACAAGCCGGTCGAGCGGCGCGGACGGGTATTGTTCATCAACGCCGACGCCGAATTTCATGCGGGCCGCGCGCAGAACTATTTGCGCCCGGAGCATATCGAGAAGATCGTTTCGACTTTTGACCGGTTTGAGGATGTGCCGGGGTATGCGCGCTGCGTGGCGCTGGCGGAAATCGGCGATGCGGCCAACGACTGGAATCTGAATATCCGCCGCTATGTGGACAACTCGCCGCCGCCGGAACCGCAGGATGTGCGCGCGCATTTGCTGGGCGGGGTACCGGCGGCGGAGGTGGCGGCAAAACAGGCGTTGTTCGCGGCGCTGGGGTTTGATGCGGCTTGTGCGTTCGGCGCTCCCCCCTTTGAAAAAGGAGGGTTGGGGGGGATTTCTGATCACTACCTCGACTTCGCCCCAACTCTCACCGACCGCGCTGCTATCCGCCCTCTGGTGGAGAACGATCCTGGCGTTCAGGCTCGCATTGAAGCCTTGCGTGCGGCGCTGGCAACATGGTGGACGGCTCACGCGCCGCGTTTGGCCGATTTGCCGAAACGCCGCGATTTGAATGCGGTCCGCGCTGAAATTCTCGACAGTTTCGGCGCGGCGCTGCTGCCGTTGGGCGCGCTGGATCGCTTCAAGCTGGCCGGGGTGATTGCGACCTGGTGGACGGAGACCTTGCCGGATTTCAAGACCTTGTTGGAAAACGGGTTTCCCGGCGTGATGGACGGCTGGGTGGATGCGATTGCGGACGCGGTGGAGGATGATGAAGCGGCTGGCCCGGCGTTCGATCCGTTCGGGCATAAGCTGGTGCGCCGGATCATGGCCGATTATCTGGAGCGCATCGCCGCCGCCAAGGCCGATATGGCGCGGTTCAAGGGCGAGAAAGAGGCATTTGAGCAGGGTAACCCGCCCGAGGACGCCGACGAGGAGGAGTTGGCGAACTGGAATCAGGCGCGGGATTTGGAGCGCCAAATGAAGGAGTTGAAGGCGGAGCATCGGGAGGCGTTGAAAGAACTGGCGAAGCTGGAGAAAGTGGTTGCCAAAGCTCGCGCCGGGTTGTTCGGGGGACAGGATGCCGCCGCCGCCAGAGCGCGACTTCTGCCGGTGCTGGAGCGTCTGGCTGCGATTGAAGCCGAGTTAGCGCCTTACGAGGAGATCAAGAAGCAACTGGCGGAAGCCCGCGCCCGTTACCGTGAACTGACTGCCGCGTTTGTGGATGTACTCAAGGCGCGTTGCGATGAGTTGCGCGAGGATGAAAAGCGCGCGCTGGTTATCGAATTGTTCGCGCAGGATGTGCAGGCGGGCCTGACTGCGGCGGTGAATGAGAAGCGGCAGGAGTTGGTGAGGTTTTTGGAGGGGGTTTGGGATAAGTATCGGGTGACACTCACAAATTTGCGCAATTCAAGGCTTGCGGTTGAAAAGTCTTTGAATATATTACTAGTGGGCTGACACAGAAGTTTTGACAGGTTCAGAGGTTTCTAGGTCCACCGGGGTTTCAGAAGATTTCAAGGGAGGATAGAGGCGCTTGAGTTTGACCCGGGCCAAGTCGGTGCCGAACTGCCAGTGGATTTTGGTCTGACGTAGGTTGCGTGGGCCTTGCCAAGCGGCGATTTCCTTCCGCAAAGTTTCGAGGTTCGCAATGCGGCGATTCAAACACTGGCCGGCGAGAACAGCGAACTCACATTCCGCCATATTGAGCCAACTGCCATGCTTGGGGGTGTAATGAAATTCGAGCTTGCGGGTGATCCGGCGGGCTTCCTCTGGAGAAAAGACACTATACAAGGCCGCAGGAGTGTGGGTATTGAGGTTATCCACGACCAACCGGATTCGCTCCGCCTTCGGAAAGTACACATCAACGAGTTGCTGCATTTGCTGGGCAAAATCGCGTTTGGTGCGCTGTTTCGTGACATTAACATGACGCCACCCGCGCAAGGGTTGTACGAATAGAAATAAATTGGCGGTGCCTTCGCGTTTGTATTCACAGTCATAGCGCGCCGGTTGACCCGGGCGGGCGGGTTGAGGACAGCGGGTTTCGCTGGTCAATTGCACCGGACTTTCATCGAAGCACACTTGGGGGTATTGAGGATCATCGGGTTCGGCGTACAGGTCCAACACATCCTCCATATGCCAAACATAATCGGGACTGACACTGGGAATACACCATTCTTGACGTTGCCAGGGTTTGAGGTCGTTTTTTTAAGGATGCGCCGCACACTCTCACGGGAAATGGCTTCGATGGGCCGGAGTTCCATGAAGCGGTCCGCTAACAATTGGAGAGTCCACTGACAACGGCCAGCGGGCGGGGTACTACAGGCCAAGGCGACCAGAAAGGCGGCCTGTTTGCCGGTCAAGGCCGGGGGCAAACCGACTCGTGGCCGCTCGCTTAACGCCGCCAGCAACCCTTCGTCGACAAACCGTTGACGGGTACGATGAACGGTCGAAATCCCCAAGTGAAGGCTTTGGGCAATGGCCTCATCCGTCGCCCCTTCCGCAGCCTGCAGCAACACATGGGCACGGGCAACCTTGCGCGCCGCTGCCTTGCCTTTATGAATGACCTTCAGCAGGTCTTCCCGCTCCTCTTCAGTTAGATCAACCAGATACTTGTGGGCCATGGTGATTCCTCCTGTTGATCTCAACCATAGGGCACCCACCGCTACCTGTCAAAACTTCTGTGTCAGCCCACTAGAGGCTATGCGATATGTCTGATGATGCATGGCCAATCAACCAAATTAGTCAGATTGCACTTGCTATTAAAGATGGTTCGCATGGTACTCATAAGCGAGTAGTGAATGGTGTGCCATTACTCAGTGCAAAAAATGTAACTGATCAAGGTTTGTTGAAATGGGATGATACAGACGATCAAATATCTGAGGCGGATTATGTAGTAATAACCACTTCATTTAACCCATTGAAAGATGATATTTTGCTGACCATAGTGGGTACTCTTGGACGGCGTGCTTTATTCAATGGTTCCAAGGTTGCCTTTCAACGAAGCGTTGCATTTATCCGTCTTGATCAAAGCCAAGCGAAACCAAGGTATCTTTTTCATGCTGTAGCTTCGCCTATTTTTCTACGCCAACTTATTCAGCGTAGTAATGCCACAGCACAGGCAGGTTTATATCTTGGTGAGTTAGCCAAAACTACCATTACACTGCCGCCACTTGCTGAACAATCCCGCATCGCCGCCATTCTGGACACCGTAGACGAAGCGATTGCCAAGACCGAGGCAGTGATTGCCAAGCTCAAGCAGGTGCGCGCGGGTCTACTTCACGACCTGCTGACCCGTGGCCTCGACGAAAACGGCCAACTCCGCGATCCCCTCGCCCACCCAGAACAGTTCCAGGATTCGCCGATGGGGAGGATTCCAAAGATATGGAAATTCGAGCTGTTGAGTGAAATGGTAGCTTCGGCTGTGGATGGTCCTTTCGGGTCAAACCTAAAAACTGAGCACTACGTTAGTCAGGCCGGTGTGAGAGTTGTCAGGCTCCAGAACATCGAGAACGGTCGGTTTGATGATGTCGATAAGGCTTTTATATCGGAGCAGCATGCCTTTAGTCTTCGGCGACACGAAGTTGTTGCAGGCGATTTGCTTGTTGCATCCATGGGCGATGAAAATCATCCAGTTGCGCGTGCTTGCCTCTACCCTGCACATATTTCACCTGGCATCGTAAAAGCTGATTGCTTTCGGCTTCGTATGAAGCTGGCGATCGCTATCAATGGCTTTGTCATGCTCTTCCTAAATTGTCCCAGCACACGCCGGGAAGTAAATGTCCTTGGACAGGGTGTTACTCGGGACCGCATTAACCTCTCGACACTACTCAAGCTTCGTGTGTTGAGGCCCCCTGTTGAAGAGCAAAAGCAAGTTGTGGAAGCGGTCGATGCTTTAGATATCCAAATCCAGAACGAAATAAGTCTGCACACCAAGCTCGTGTTCGTAAAATCCGCCCTCATGACCGACCTGCTCACTGGGCGGGTTCGGGTGCCTGCTGATCTCGATTTTGGCTGATGTCCATTGCATCCCCTCCGAACCCAACCTGGCTGTATCGGTTGGTGCATGTAGATAACCTGCCCACCTTGCTAACTCGTGGGGCGCTGCACGCGCCGCACACAACCCCGAATGACGGCTTGCCCTACCGGCCTATCCACAATGCCAGCGTACAGGCGAACCGTCATATCAAGGCGATTCCCTGCGGTCCCGGCGGGACGATTCACGACTACGTACCGTTCTACTTCGGGCCTTTGTCGGTCATGCTGTTAAACCTGAAAACCGGTCGAGTGGCGGACTACAATCAGGGACAGGAACCACTGATTTATCTGCTCACTACCGCGCAGGCCATTCAGCAGGCAGGAGTTCAGTTCGTGTTCTCGAATGGGCATGGACTCGCCACATTTACCAGTTGGCACGACAATCTGGCCCAACTGGATCAGGTCGATTGGGGCATCGTCAACGCAAAATACTGGTCCGATACGCCCGAGGACAACGACCGCCAGCGCCGCAAGCAAGCCGAATTTCTGATCTGGCAATCGCTGGATTGGTTTCTGCTTCACGGTATCACGGTGCTGAACGCCACAATGAAGCAGCGTGTCCAAACCATCCTGAACCAGTTCCCGCAACGAAAGCAACCGCGAATCACCATTAGATCGAACTGGTACTACTGAGAGGGAAAAGCCATGATCGAACTTACCCAAGGCAACCTGCTGGAGGCGCAAGCCGAAGCGCTGGTCAACACAGTGAACTGTGTCGGGCACATGGGCAAGGGCATCGCGCTTCAATTCAAACAAGCCTTTCCCGACAACTTCAAAGCCTATCAGGCCGCCTGCCGCGCCAGCAAAGTCGCGCCCGGCAAAATGCTCATTCACGTCAACGGCGATCTGGTCAACCCATGCTACATCATCAATTTTCCGACCAAACGCCACTGGCGCGGCCCCTCTCGCCTTGAAGATATCGAGTCAGGTCTGGCGGCATTGATCGCCGATGTGCAAAGACTGGGTATTCATTCCATCGCCATGCCGCCACTGGGTTGTGGCCTCGGTGGCCTGGACTGGCGCGTCGTGCGCCCGGTCATCGAACAAACTTTCGCCGCCTTGCCCCAAGTGCGCGTACTCTTGTTCGAACCAACCGGTGCGCCCGAAGCCAAAGCGATGCCGATCCACACTCATCGCCCAAAAATGACCCCGGCGCGCGCCCTGTTTATCCAATTGATGGATGCCTATGCCGCGCTGGACTACCGCCGCACCCTGCTGGAAGTGCAAAAACTCGCCTATTTTCTTCAGGAGGCAGGGGAACCGCTACGGCTCAAATATCAGGCTGGACACTACGGCCCCTACGCCGCCAACCTTAATAAAGTTCTGGAATTGATGGAGGGCCATTACATCCGGGGTTACGGCGACCGTCAGAAACCCGATGCAGAAATCGATTTATTGCCGGGCGCTGTCCAAGAGGCTACCGACTTCCTTGCGGGCTGGCCTGAATCATTGTCACGGCTGGAGCGCATCACCGACCTGATCGAAGGCTTTGAAACACCTTATGGAATGGAACTGCTGGCGTCGGTGCATTGGACGGCTCATCACGGTGGACCGCGCCAGGATCGCCCGGCAGAAACCCCTCAAGAGGCTCTTGCGCAAATCCACGCCTGGAACCCGCGCAAGCAGCGCGTGTTCAAACCAGAACATATTTACACCGCCTGGCGGCAACTCGGTCAGAAAAACTGGATGCCCAAGCGCGCCATTAATTTTAGCACCACCGTTAGCACAAGCTGAATTGTGGTGTCAGCGGCGAAAAAGCCGGTTTAGACACAACATATAGTTTTTTGAACCTGATTTAGCACAAGCTGACCCATCCGCTTTAGCACAATTTCCCTAATCCGGTTAATGCCCTCTATAATTCCATGAATTTTTAAAATCCAGTGATTAAATAATTCCATGATGACTACCGTTACCCAGAAAAATATGGTCACCATACCTATCGATGTTGCACGGATGTTAGGTATCAAACCAGGATACAAACTCGACTGGCTTCCCGTAGAAGGCAAGGATGAAATCATCGTTCGGGTCATCCCCGACCGGGCGGAAATGGCGCGGCGCCTGATGGGCATGGGCGCCCATTTAGCCCCTGAGCGCGATGTCATCACCGAACTGGATGAAGAACGCGAACGTGAAGATATCGAACGCATGAAGGCGCTGGGCAGATGAAATTTCTCCTGGATACCTCGGCTCTCTTGGTGTTCTACCGAAAGGAACCGGAAGTCGATCGAGTATTAACGCTCTTTGAGGATTCCCAAAATGACTTTTTGCTTTGCGCAGTATCGATAGCAGAGTTTGGGCGGAAGCTTCGCGAATTGGGACAGCCCCAGGAAGAGATCGAGCGAACGATTGATTTACATCTACCCCTGTTTACCCGTGTTGAGCCGGTGGATAACAAAATTGCCCTGGCTTCTTTGCGATTGATTGATCGCTTAATCGTCAGGCTTCCTACCATTGACTCGTTAATCGCTGCTACTGCTTTAGCACATGAAGCCTGCCTCGTGCATAAGGATAAGCACATGGCGGCTATCCCGCCCGAGGTATTGTCTACGCTCAACCTTGCTCAAGATTGAGGTGACCGACGAGTTTTAGGATGATTTCAAGGTCGATCCATGAATAACCCCATCCAGTGGGAACGCGACCTCGTCGAATTGCCGTTCTGCCGGCAACTCCAGATCATGGGCTGGCAATGGCGGGAAGGCGGCGCCGAGACCCCTCAATCGACCGAGCGGAGCAATTTCCGCGAAGTGCTGCTCAAGGGCCGGCTCGCCGCCGCGCTGCGCAAACTCAATTTACGCGACGGCCAGCCGTGGCTGGACGACAGCCGCATCGCCCGCGCCATCCGCGACCTGGAGCAAGCTCCCGGCCATCGCCTGATGGACGTTAACCAGTCCGCTACTGAACGGCTGCTCAAGGGTACGGTAGTCGACGGCCTGCCGGACTGGGCGCAGGGCCGCCCGCAACCGATCCAGTACATCGACTTCGAGAACCCGAACCGTAACGATTTCCTGGTCATCAACCAATTCAAGGTCGAACTGAGCAGCGGGCGCGGCCACGTCATCCCGGACATCGTGCTGTTCGTCAACGGCATCCCGCTGGCGGTCGCCGAGTGCAAAAGCCCCGGCATTCGCAATCCCATCCAGGAAGCCATCAATCAATTGCTGCGCTACTCCAACCAGCACCGCGAGCTGTTTCCCTCCCGCTACACCGAGAACGAAGGCGTCGAGAGGCTGTTCCACACCAACCAACTGCTCATCGCCAGCGACTTCTTCGAGGCCCGCGCCGCCACGATTGGCGCCCCGCCAGAAGCCTGGCTGGAATGGGCCGACGCCAGCCCGGTTCCGCTGTCCACCGTCGCCGAGGAACTGGGGTTGCTGACCGCCCTGCCGGACCAGGCCGAGGCCGCGCAGGAACTGGCGGTGTTTGGACCCGAGCAGACCGAGCGCGCCGGTACGCCCTTGTTCTTCCGTTCGCCAGAGCAGCGCCCCGCCACTCTGCACAGTCAGCACATTCTCATCGCCGGAATGCTGCGCCCGGCGCATCTGCTTGACCTGATCCGCAACTTCACCGTGTTCCAGCCGGTGGACGGCAAGACCCGCAAAGTCGTAGCGCGCTATCAGCAATTCCGCGCCGTGCATCGCGCCATCGCCCGCCTGCAAGCAGGCGGTTCGCCCGACCAGCGCGGCGGCGTCATCTGGCACACCCAGGGTTCCGGCAAAAGCCTGAGCATGGTGTTTCTGGTGCGCAAGCTGCGCATGACGCCGCCGTTGAACCGCTACAAAGTCGTCGTCGTCACCGACCGCACCGACCTGGAACAGCAATTACGCGAGACCGCGCGCCTGTCCGGCGAAACCCTGCGGCCCGACGAACGCGACGCCCGGTTGCGCGAATCGCCGACCGCCCGCACCCAGCGCATCCTGCGGGAAACGACGCCGGACCTGGTGTTCGCCATGCTCCAGAAATATCAGGATACGGAGCAGCGCCGCAGTGGCGAAAAAGTCGCCCTGACCGCCGTTCACCGGGAAAAATTGCCGGGCAAGGACCAGCCGGTGATCGAAAAGACCGTCACCTTTGAAGAGAGCATCCGCTTCGAAGAATTCCCGGTGCTCAACGAGTCGGCGGACATTCTGGTGCTGGTGGACGAAGCGCACCGCAGCAACACCCGCACCCTGCACCGCAATCTGCGTAAAGCCTTGCCCAATGCCGCGCTGATCGGCTTCACCGGCACCCCGATTTTCCGCAGCGACAAGAAACCCACCGCGGAAATTTTCGGCGATTTCATCGACCGCTATGTCCTGCAAGACGCCGAGCTGGACGGCGCTACCGTCCCGATCCTCTACGAAGGCCGCACCGCCGATGGACTGGTAAAAAACGCCGCCAACCTCGATCAATTGTTCGAGGATTTGTTCCGCGACTACACTGACGAGGAACTGGCCGTCATCAAGGCCCGATACGCGACCGAGGGCGATGTGCTGGAAGCGCCGCGCCTGATTTCCCGCAAGGCGCTTGACCTGCTGGTTCACTATATCGGCGTCGTGCTACCGGAGGGCTACAAGGCGCAAGTCGTGGCCACCAGCCGGCAGGCGGCGGTGACCTACCAGAAGAAACTCACGCGCTGGCGGCGCTGGCTGGTGCGGAAACTGACGGCGTTGCCGGCAACCTTGCGCACGCTGCCAGACGATCAGGCGGAACAACTGGATCACTACACCCGGTTCCTGCTCCGCGCCTATCGGCATTTGCCATTGCTACGGAATGTGGAAATTGCCGCTGTGTTCTCCGGGAACCACAACGACCCCGAATCCTGGCGGGACTGGACCGACCAGGAACGGCAGGAGCGGCATATTCAACGCTTCAAGCGCCCGTTGGGGAGCGAGCGAACCGACCAGACCGACCCGCTGGCGATACTGGTCGTCAACAACATGCTGCTCACCGGCTTCGATGCGCCCATTGAACAGGCGTTGTATCTCGACCGCAAGATGATCGCCCATGAACTGCTGTAAGCCATCGCCCGCGTTAATCGCACTTGTGGCCACAAACGCTGCGGCTACGTGGTGGATTACATCGGCGTGGCCCGCCATCTGCGGGAAGCCCTCAGCGACTACGACGGCGCGGATACGGCGGGGGCGCTGATCGACATCAGCGTCGAGTTGCCGAAACTGCTCGACCGGCGAGCGCGCGCCGTCGCGGTGTTCACTGATCGTGGCGTCACCGACCTGCAAGCCCAGGTCAGCGCCTGCGTGGACGGGCTGGCGGATCTGAAAATCCGCGCCGACTTCATCAACAAGTTGCGCGCGTTCTACGAAACGTTGAACATGCTGGAGCATCGGCCCGAAGTCCCCGACGCAGTGTTCCGCGACGCCAAATTGCTCGGTTTCATCAACAAGGTCGCGGCGAATCTGTATCGTGATCCGGCGCTTAACCTGCTGGGCGTGGCGGAGAAGGTGCAAGCGCTGATTGACGCGCATATTACCGCGCGGGGCGTGGACCCGAAGATTCCGCCCACCGCCATTACCGACGCCGAATTTGAGAACGTGCTGGCCGCCCAGGGCAACAGCCGCACCCGCGCCGCGCAGATGCAACACGCCGCCCGCTATCACCTCACCGGTTTTGCCAGCCAGAATCCGGCCTACGCCCGCAAAATGAGCGAGAAGCTAGAAGAAATCCTCCAGCGCTTCAAAGACGACTGGGACGCGCTGGAACGCGAGTTGCGCCAACTCATCGAGGAATTGCGGCGGGGCGACCGCATTGAATTTCCTGATCTCGATCCCAGGGCGCAGGTTCCGTTCGTGCGTCTGGTGCTGGAGGAATGCGGCAGGGGGAGCGCGCTCACGGAAGCGCAGCGCGTTGCGGCGATGGCCATGACGCTAGAGATGGTCGAGCGCATCCGCCAGGAAGTGGCCAAAGTGGGGTTCTGGAAAAACCCGGACATGCGGGAGTTGCTGACCCGGGCGCTGGTTCGTGATCTTGATCAGAGAGGACTTTGCCCATCCAGTGGGGAACGCGATCTGGCCCAGCGGCTGGTGGCGCTGGCGTGGGAAAACCGCGAACATTTGGCCAGGCCATGAGCGAAACGCTGGAGGTCGGCGGCTTGACCTTCACCGTTCAGCGCAGCGCGCGACGGAAAACCCTGGGGTTGACCGTTGACCGGAGCGGGGAACCGGTGATTCATTGCCCTGAATCGGCCACGGCGGACGCCCTGGCCCACTGGACGCGCCCGAGGTTATTGTGGGTGGAGGGCAAACGGGCGCTCAAGGCGCAACTTGCGCCCCCGATGCGCGAACCGGAGTATGTCAGCGGCGAAAATTTCCGCTACCTCGGCTGCAACTATCGGCTGACGCTGCTTCCACATCAGGCGGACGCCTTGCGTTTCGAGGGCCGGCGTTTCCTCATGCGTAAAGATGCGACCGCGAACGGCATGGCGCATTTTCGGCGCTGGTATATTGACCACGGTCGACCGTGGATCGTGGAACGGGCAGACTGGCTTTCACCGCGTATCGGCTTGGCCCCTGCAAGCGTCAGGCTCGGCGATCTGGGCTTTCGCTGGGGTTCCTGCGGCAAGGATCAAGTCCTCTGGTTCAACTGGAAGTCGCTCCAGTTGCCGGTGCGCCTGATCGACTACGTGATTGTCCATGAACTGGCGCATCTGGCGGAGCCTAATCATTCGCTGGCGTTCTGGGGCGTTCTGGAGCGCGCCATGCCGGACTGGAAAGACCGGCAAGACACCTTGCGAACGCAAGCCCAGGGACTCTACTGGTGTCATCCAGGGATGCGGTCTTGAGCCGCTGACCCGTCGTGATGGTTGGTCGTTTCCGCCAGTTCCGGTTTGGTGTGATAGCCGCGCGGGGTGTAAACCCACGGGCCAACGCGCCGGGTTTCGCTGTTGCCGACCAATACCAGCGACAACATATTCAGAGGCTCCGGGTCGAGTTCGCCAAGCGTGGTGATCGTCAGTTCTTCGCCCTTGCGCGTGACGTTGAAGGCGACGATCACCGGGGTTTCCGGCTGGCGGTAACGGAGCAGGATTTGCCGGGCTTCCAGCAATTGCCAGGAGCGCTTGTTAGAAACGGCGTTGTAGAAGGCGATGGCGAAATCGCCTTGGCCAGCCAAGTCAATGCGCTTGGCAATCAATTCCCAGGGCGTGAGCAGATCGGACAGGGAAATCACGCAAAAGTCATGCGCCAGCGGTGCGCCCACCCGAGCCGCCGCCGCTTGCATGGCCGAAATACCCGGAATCACCTCAATTTGAACTTCCGCCCATTCCGGTTTTGGTTTGCGCGCCAACAGTTCGAACACCACCGTGGCCATCCCGTAAATACCGGCGTCGCCGCTGGAAATCAGCGCGGTGGTGCGACCGCTCGCCGCGAGGTCCAGCGCCAGCGCAGCGCGGGCGATCTCTTCGCCCATCGGCGTCTTGTGGCGAGTCTTGCCCGCAGTCAACTCACCCAGCAGATTCAGGTACAGCCCATGACCGGCCAAGTCGGTGCAGGATTCCAGCGCGGCGTGAGCAGCGGGGCTGAGGTGCTCCAGCCCGCCGGGGCCAGCGCCGATAATGTAGAGTTGGTTCATAGCAATCTCTTTTTAAACAAAAAAGCGCGGGCTGAAAACCCACGCTTTTGGTTAGGCCGAGTAACCGTCGCATTGCGCCGCGTTCACTCGCGCTGATTGCAATCAGCTTTCAATAGTAATCCGCCGGGGTTGCGCCGATTCACGTTTCGGCACGATCACCTCCAGCACGCCATCCTTGCACTTGGCGGCCACTTTCTCGGCATTCACCGCCTCTGGCAGTGAGAACCGGCGCAGGAACGTGCCGCGCACCCGCTCGACCCGGCGGTAATTTTCGGTCTCTTCCTGCTTGTCAAACGCCCGTTGCCCCTTGAGGGTCAACACGCCATTCTCCAGGGTGATATCAATATCCTTGGCTTCGACGCCCGGCACATCAGCATGAATCACGAACTGTGCCGGCTCTTCCTTAATATCCACCGCTGGCGCCCAATCAGCCAGCAAATGCCCACTTTCCTCATCACCCATCCGACTGGTATCAAACAGCCGGTTCATTTCCCGCTGCAACTGGTTCAGCAGATTGAAAGGTTCATAGCGCATCAGAGCCATGGTTACACCTCCTTTCATTCACGTTTCAGGTTCTGGCGTTTTCACAAACGCCTTTCTCTTAAATTCAGAAATGGGGATGAAACCTCAATTTTCAAGGGTTTCACCATAGTATTTTTGCGCTACTCTATATCCATATTTCTTATTCCTTATTTCCTCCAAGTTGCCCGGAACTACCTGATGTCCGCCGCTCCTCTATTATTTATCTGCCATGCCTTCACTGAAGATGAATTCGCCCGGGATCTAGGACTGGCCCTGGAAGCCTGTCGCATTCCAGTCTGGCGCGATACCTACCAGTTACGCGGTAATGAACGCTTGGCGCAGGATGTACGCTGGGCAATCGAGCAAGCCCGACACGTCATTGTATTGCTGGGACTCAATACTAGTGATCTGGCCTGGTTGCGCCGGGAAATCGAAGTCGCCCAGGAAGCGGAACGGCGGCGAGCAGATGCTTATCGCGTTATTCCCTTGCTGTTACCCGGTATGGACCCGACCGCGCTCAATCACTGGTTCACGCCACAACCACCGACGCCGCCTATTATTCTCACTGCCGAGGGACTGGGCGCGGCACTGCCAGCATTGCTCAATGTGCTAGGCGCGCCACGCACCGCCGATACGGCCACCGATCGCACGCCACCGCCAAGCGTTGAACTCGAACTGTTCTTCAGTCCAGCAAATCATTCATCATCTAACCACCAGCAGATTGCCGCCCACCTGCATCGTTATCCCGACTCTGAATCCGCACTCAGCATAGACACAATTTCCGGCCCCCTGCCCCCACCCGTAGCGACGCGCACCCTGCGCTGGTATTGGCAAAACCAGTTGTCTTGGCCGACCGATGCCGCGCGGCAAATCGCCCGCCGCACCGACGCCATGTTGGCCAATTGGGGACGTCGGTTGTACCAGGCCACCCTTGACCGCCCTGAATTGCACACCCTGACTACGAGTTGGCGCGATCCCGCCGACCCGCGTGAACATCGCTTGATCCTCCGAACTCAAACTGGGCAATCGCCATCGTCGACCTTGTTAGAACTACCCTGGGAGCTGTTGCATGACGAAACAGGTTTCCTGATCCAGGGCAAACAGCCGATCGAGTTTCAACGACGGCTGGCCGGTGGCGGCGATCCTGTTCCGCCAGCGTATCCGCCGCTGCGACTGTTGGTTATCAGTCCACGTCCCGATACCGAACCTACCGGGCATCCCGATTACCGGCGCAGCGCGCTGCCACTGTTCGAGGCCCTGAGTCCTCTGGGCGCTCTGGTCGAAACCCGGGTGCTGGCGCCGCCGACGCTGGCGACGCTGGAAAAACAGTTGAACGAGGCTTGGGCGGCGGGACGACCGTTCACCGCCCTCCATCTGGATGGTTATTTGCCGCCGCCCTCTACTGACGATGAGCATCACACTGCATGGTTTGTCTTTGAAACCAGTCAGGATCCGCTGATAGCCAAGTACCGCGAAGCCGAATTTACGCCGATCCCAGCGCTGGCGTCATTGTTGGCAACCTATCGGATTCGCTTGATAGCCCTGACTTGCCCGACGCCTATGAATGTCATGGTGGCTTCAACCCTGTTGAGCGCAGGGATCGCTACCGTGATTACCCTGCATCCTGAGACGTCGGCAGAAGCGCTGCGGCGGTTTTGGAGCATATTTTATGAAGAGCTGCTACGCGGCGCGCGGATTGCTCAAGCTGTGTTTGCAGGTCAGCGGCGACTGGTCAGCGATAGCTACCGCGTTCAGGGATTGGGTGGTGGCGGCGTCCACCTGCAAGATTGGTTCGCCATCCAGGCCTATCTGGGTCATCACGATTCCCGCCTCGTACTGCGCCCCCCCCTGGAACTCTGGCGTCGGTTACTCGGGCAAAGCAGGATCGGCTCCTTGGGCGGATTGCCCGATCCGCCATCTACCGGTTTCGTCGGACACAGTCGTAACCTGTTGGCTATGGAACGGCTATTTGACTATTATTACGCGATTTTTCTTCGTGGTCCTAGCGGTTGTGGTAAAACCGCGACCGCGGTTACCTTGGCCAGGTGGTTGGTGCGTTGTGGGCGTTACCGGCACGCCGCCTATTTACAGGATGATGATGCCAGCGAGTTCCGCACCTTGGTGGAGCGCCTCGGTCAGCAATTACTGCCTAACGGCCAACACTGGACTGTTGGGCGTTACCCAGGAATTTGGCAGGCCGTGGATCACATTTGGCAAACTCTGCATGCTGAACCAACGCTTATCGTCCTGGACCAGATCGAGCAATGGCCTTCGGAGCATGATGAAGCGCTCGAACGGTTTTGGAAAAAACTGTTGGATGAGTGGCCTGGGCTGCGGCTGCTGGCGACGGGTCGACTGGGACCGCCTTCTTTCGCTGCGCCCTGGAAGGAAATGGTCTTAGGGCCATTGGATGACGACGATGCAATTACTCTGATAGGCCAAACATTAATTGTTACTGGGGAGCCTCCGCCCACCGACGATGACGAAGGATTTCAGTCTTTACACAAACTGGTCGCGTTGGCGGGCGGCCATCCTGGGGCCTTGCGCCGCCTGGCTCATGAAATCAGCATTCAGGGAATCTATGCCGCTCTGAAATATCTCCATTCCATCCGCCTGGAACTGCTACGCCGCCACGGCGATGATGCACAGTGGCCCCTCTATCTGGAATTGGAATTAGCTCTGCGCCGACTGCCAGCAGGTGACCGGGAACAATTAGCTCTACTGGCCTTTGCCAGGAATGGAATTAACCGCCAGGTTCTCAAGCACGCCTGGGAAATCAACAAACAGGCCGCCGATATGCTGTGCGAACGCCTAACCGCCCTGCATTTGGCCAAAGATGAGAGCTACGGCCACCTGCGCATCAATCCGGCGTTGTCTAACTATCTGAATGGACAACTGGATGCCCAGCAGCGGGCGAAGTGGCGGGAACGCTGGCGCGACGCCATGGAACATCTGTTATCGATTCTCTATCAACAGTACTTCAAGGATCATGCTCGAACCCTGCGCCTGCTTCGACTGGAACTGCCCAATCTACTAGCGCTACTCAGAGACTGCCAGCAAAATCCAATACCCGAGCGGACAGCCCGGTTAGCGGGTCAAATGGAGCAATTATTTACTCATCTTGGCGCTCCCGCAGCGCTGGCCGAAGCTGCCGCCGTCCGTGAGCGTGCGGGCCAGGCGCTGCCGGGCTGGAGTCGGACCCGCTTTGAAAGCGAGCGGTTGCGTCTTGAGCGGCTGCGTGATGGTGGGGCATTGGAAGATGCAGTGCAAGCTGCCCGACACTTGGTTCATCAATGCCAGGAAGCAGGCGTCAATGCTTATCCTGGCGCTTCTTATGATAGGGCGAGGTCGTATTTCGAGTTAGGCAAGTTGCTGAAACAGGCCGGCGCATCCGAACCGGCGGTTCGAGAATTGACTACCGCTCGCCATGAATTTCGTATGCTGGCCGAAGCAGGTAATTCCAGCGCCGCGCGTATGGCAGCGGTTGCTGATGCAGAAATTGGTGATTGTCTAACTTATTTGCGACGTCTGCAGGATGCAGCTGCCGCTTATGAGGCGGCGCTGGCTCAAGCTGACCCCAAAGAGCCGAGTCCTACGGTTGCCACTAATCAGATGCAACTTGGTCTGGTGCGTCAACGTCAAGGCCACTATGCTGACGCTGCAACGATGTATGATACCGCTCGGCGCACATTTGAAATCTTGGGCCAACCAGAAAATGTCGCCCAGGCCTGGCGACAACTCGGCATGGCTTACAAGCTCGATGGAAAGATGGAGCAAGCGTTACAGGCCTGTCAGAAGTCACTCTATCTATATGAACAGCAACGTCTTCGTCGGGGGATTGCCGAGATATTAGGCGAACTGGGGCATTTGCACCAGATACTGGGCCAGCTCGAGGAAGCGGTGCTGGCCTACCGGCGAATGGCTGAGCTGTACGCGCAAATGGGTGATGGACATGGCGAGGAATCCAGCCGCAATAAGTTGGCGAATGTGCTGATCCAATTACGACGACCCGATGAAGCTCGTCAAGAGCTATACCGCGCTAGCGAGTGCAATCCTCCTGAAAGTCCCACTGCCCGTAATTGGGCTATCCGGCGTGGTCTGCACGATGTCAGTCAATCGGTTCAGAACGTCGAAGTCGCCGATCAGGCGCGGCAGCAGGCAATCCACAAATATCTGGCCTATCGACGCGCTGGTGGTGAAAACAGTAATCCCGGCATCCGTCTGTGTACCCAGATTGGCCAGGCGTTGCGCACTGCGGATACCGAGGCTATTCGCATACTGGCCACCAAGCTGGAACAAATCACCGTCAGCCCGAATGTGCCGCCGGCCGGCAAGCTGCTAGCGACTAAGCTGAAAGCTATCCTCGAAGGCGACCGTGATCCGGCGCTCGCTCTCGACCCGGATCTACACTATCAATACGCTGTGGAAATCCAATTGCTGCTGGATAAGCTGGAATCGAACAACCGGTAGCTATTAAACCCTCCTTTGAATATTTCAGAGTTTCAAGGAAGCATCACGATGTGGCCCAACCATCCTTTTTACCAGCTGATGCGCTATCCATTTGCCTTCATCAGACGCGTCTTACAACGCTTCCAATCCAACCAGGGTACCTTGCTAGCCGGAGCTATCGCCTACAACGCCCTGCTCTCGCTGGTTCCGCTGATGATTCTCTTGCTGGTCGCCCTATCGCAAGTTATGGACGAAACCCAATCGATGGAAATGTTGCACCACTATCTGGAACAACTGGTTCCTGGCAAGTCAGACTTGATTCTGCAACAAGTACAACAATTTCTGGAACATCGTCAGGCTTTAGGCTGGACTATGGCGGGAACTCTGCTCTTTTTCAGCGCTGCTGCTTTCAGTATGTTGGAAAACGCTATGAAAGTGATCTTCGCGTACCGCTACAAGATCCATGAACGAAGGATGGTAATTGCACTATTGCTTCCCTATTTTTATGTATTGTTGCTGGGAGGCGGATTACTGACAATCACACTATTGAATGGAATGCTGCAAGCTCTGGCGACCACAAACATTGATCTATTTGGCTGGGAATGGTCACCTTCCAGCCTATTATTCGGGTTGCTCTACATGGTCGGCTTGTTTGGCCAAGCTGCGACGTTAACGCTGATCTATATGCTCATGCCAGCCGGACAACTGCCATGGCGGCATGCGCTAATTGGCGGTATTACCGCAACTCTGTTATGGGAGGGAACACGCTACATACTGGTGTGGTACTTTGCCAACCTGTCAAAAGTCAATGCCATTTACGGTTCGCTGGCCAGCGTTATTGTCGTACTCATGACCTTGTATGCTATCAGCCTGATTATCCTGCTAGGAGCCCAAGTCATCGCTGAATATGAACGGCAACTGCCGGAGTTCAGTAGTGCGGATACAGCTCCGCCCTGATTTGTAGAACAGGTTCTCGTCACAAAAAACCCTCACTGCAATGCGCGAGTGAGGGTTTGGGGGAAGGCGCCTGGCGATGACCTACTTTAGCATGAGTAACCTCACACGATCATCGGCGCGGCGCGGTTTCACGACCGAGTTCGGGATGGGGTCGGGTGGTTCCCGCGCGCTAGGATCGCCAGGCAAAAAAGGGCGAGACATGCGATTCGAGTGAGGGGAGGGGGATCGCCCCCCCCAAGGCTTGGGTGTTAGCGGATCAAGCCGCACGGTCGATTAGTACGGGTAGGCTGCACGCGTTACCGCGCGTCCACCGCCCGCCTATCCACGTCGTGGTCTCCAACGGACCTTCAGGAGTCTCAAGGACTCGGGAGATCTAATCTTGGGGGGGGCTTCCCGCTTAGATGCTTTCAGCGGTTATCCCGTCCGGACGTAGCTACCCGGCCATGCCACTGGCGTGACAACCGGTGCACCAGAGGTCTGTCCATTCCGGTCCTCTCGTACTAGGAACAGCGCCCCGCAAATCTCCAACGCCCGCGGCAGATAGGGACCGAACTGTCTCACGACGTTCTAAACCCAGCTCGCGTACCACTTTAAATGGCGAACAGCCATACCCTTGGGACCGACTACAGCCCCAGGATGTGATGAGCCGACATCGAGGTGCCAAACACCGCCGTCGATATGGACTCTTGGGCGGTATCAGCCTGTTATCCCCGGAGTACCTTTTATCCGTTGAGCGATGGCCTTTCCATACAGAACCACCGGATCACTAAGACCTGCTTTCGCACCTGCTCGACCTGTCCGTCTCGCAGTCAAGCGCCCTTTCGCCTTTGCACGCCACGCGCGATTTCCGACCGCGCTGAGGGCACCATCGCACTCCTCCGTTACTCTTTGGGAGGAGACCGCCCCAGTCAAACTACCCACCATGCACGGTCCCGGACCCGGATGACGGGCCACGGTTAGAATCTCGAGCATTCCAGGGTGGTATTTCAAGGGTGGCTCCACCGGAACTGGCGTTCCGGCTTCAGTGCCTCCCACCTATCCTACACAAGAAGGCTCAAAATTCAGTGCAAAGCTGTAGTAAAGGTTCACGGGGTCTTTCCGTCTTGCCGCGGGTACGCTGCATCTTCACAGCGATTTCAATTTCACGGAGTCTCGGGTGGAGACAGTGTGGCTATCGTTACGCCATTCGTGCAGGTCGGAACTTACCCGACAAGGAATTTCGCTACCTTAGGACCGTTATAGTTACGGCCGCCGTTTACCGGGGCTTCGATCAAGAGCTTCGCTTGCGCTGACCCCATCACTTAACCTTCCGGCACCGGGCAGGCGTCACACCCTATACGTCCACTTTCGTGTTGGCAGAGTGCTGTGTTTTTAGTAAACAGTCGCAGCCACCTGGTCACTGCGGCCCGTTTCGGCTCCAGCCGCGAGGGCCTTCACCTACCACGGGCGCACCTTCTCCCGAAGTTACGGTGCTAGTTTGCCGAGTTCCTTCACCCGAGTTCTCTCCAGCGCCTGAGGATTCTCTCCTCGCCCACCTGTGTCGGTTTGGGGTACGGGTGACACGAACCTGAAGCTTAGAGGCTTTTCCTGGGAGCCGGGCATTGGCCACTTCGATCAAAGGGCTCGTCGTCGCGTCTCGGCATTGACTGACCGGATTTGCCTGGTCGGCCTGCCTACTCTCGTTGAACCGGCACTACCAATCGCCGGCTGGCTTAGCCTTCTCCGTCCCCCCATCGCAGTTCGCGTCAGTACCGGATTGTTCACCGGTTTCCCATCGACTACGCCTTTCGGCCTCGCCTTAGGGGCCGACTCACCCTGCGCCGATTGCCGTTGCGCAGGAACCCTTGGGCATTCGGCGTGCGGGGTTTTCACCCGCATGATCGTTACTCATGTCAGCATTCGCACTTCCGATACCTCCAGCCGCTCTCACAAGCGACCTTCACTGGCGTACGGAACGCTCCCCTACCATGCCTTGCGGCATCCGCAGCTTCGGTGTCCGGCTTAAGCCCCGTTGAATCTTC